>DASVAA010000026.1:0-39265 GCA_036376595.1 Ktedonobacterales bacterium
TGCCGGGCAGCCAGGGCGCGTGCTCGGTGATTGCCAGCATACGGGAGCCGTCGAGGCCCAGGCGCGGAATCAGCGCGAGGGCGAGCGCCAGGTCCACCAGCGCGGCCAGCAGCGCCCAGCCCCAGCCGGCGGCGCGCGGCAAGAGCGCCGCGCCGACCGCGCCGGCCAGCGGCACGAAGAGGATCACGCTGAGGATCGGGAAGTTACTCATGGACGAATCCTCTTCACGGATGAATCACGTAGTAGAGCACGATCAGCGCGGCGCCGAGGAAGATGGCCAGCGCGTAGTTGCGCACGTAGCCTGTCTCGAGCGCGCGCAGGCCGCGGCTGGTCAGCCCGATTATGCCGGAGACCTGGCGCGTGCCGCCGTCCAGCGCTACACCCTCCACATCGCGGCGCATCCAGCGCCCCAGCGCCAGCACTGGCCGCACGATGGCGCTGTCGTACAGCTCGTCTATGTAGTAGCGGTGCTCCAGGAAGATCACCAGTGGATTGCGGCTCTGCGCCAGCGAGGGCGTGCGGGCGCCGTAGCGCGCCCAGGCGACGCCGATGCCCAGCAGCCCCGCCGCCAGGCTCAGGATGAGGCCGACCCACAGCAACAGCCCCGTCGGCTCCGGCGCACTGCCCGTGACCGGCGCCAGGAAGTCGCTCAGCCAGGAGCTGAGCGGTGTATCCACGAAGCCGCCGACGATCGAGAGCACGCCCAGGATGCCCATCGGGATCGTCATCGCCAGGCCGGGACGGTGCAGGTGCGCCAGCGGGTCAGTAGCTTCACCGTTCGCTCGGCCATGTGGGGCGACAGCAGTGGTGTCCGTAGGGGCGTACGGTGTACGCCCGGCGTGGGCCGCGTGCGCCGGGATCGCCGGGCCGCGATACTCGCCGAGGAAAGTCAGGAAGATGAGCCGGAAGGTGTAGAAGCCGGTCAGGATCGCGGTGAGCAGGCCCACGATCCACAGCACGAACCAGCTCGCGCCGCCGCCGTTCGTCGCGTGCTGCAAGATCACGCCGAGCACCGCGTCTTTGCTCCAGAAGCCGGCGAAGGGGAAGATCGCCGCCAGCGCCAGGCCGGAGACGACGAAGGTCCAGAAGGTGAAGGGCAGCTTGTCGCGCAGACCGCCCATCTTGCGCATATCTTGCTCGCCGGCCAGCGCGTGGATCACAGCGCCGGCGCACATGAAGAGCAGCGCCTTGAAGTAGGCATGCGTCGTCAGGTGGAAGATGCCAGTATTGAAGCCGCCCGCTGACTCGCCCATGAACATGTAGCCGATCTGGCTCATCGTCGAGAAGGCCAGCACGCGCTTGATGTCGGGCTGCACACAGGCAACACTGGCGGCGTAGAGCGCGGTCGCGCCCGAGACGACGGCGACCACCGGCAGCGCGGCCGGCGCGGCGGAGAAGATGGTGTGCGCGCGGGCCACCAGATAGACACCAGCCGTCACCATCGTCGCGGCGTGGATCAGCGCACTGACCGGCGTCGGACCCTCCATCGCGTCCGGCAGCCAGACCTGCAGCGGGAGCTGGGCCGACTTGGCGGCGGCGGCGACGAAGAGCAGCAGCGCGATGGCCGTCAGCGTGCCGGGGCTGGCGAGCAGATATGATGCGCCGAAGATGAAATTGGGCGCATGCGAACAGGTGCCATTCGCGATGCAAGGATTGGTCGTGATAGTGTGATTGAACAGCAGCGTGCCGTAGCTCAGCGTGCCGAAGGTCTTGAAGAGCAGGAAGATGGCGATCATTAGGCCGAAGTCGCCGATCACGTTGACGACGAAAGCCTTCTTGGCGGCGGCGACGGCCGAGGGGCGCGTGTACCAGAAGCCGATCAGCAGGAACGAGGCGAGGCCTACATTCCCCCAACCAATCAGCAGGAAGAGGAAGTTATCGGCGGCTACCAGCAGCGCCATCGCGAAGATGAACAGGTTCATGTAGCTGAAGAAGCGCCAGTAGCCGGGATCGCCCTCCATGTAGCCAATGCTGTAGACGTGGATCAGGAATCCGACGCCGGTCACGATCAGCAGCATCACCGCCGAGAGCGGATCGCTGAGCAGGCCGAAGTTGATGTGCAGGCTGCCGGAGAGCACCCAGTTGAAGAGCGTGATGTCGCTGCCGCGCGCAGCATTTGAGGTGCCGAGCATCGAGACGAAGTCCGCAACCGCGCAGGCGAGGGCCAGCAGCACGACGCCGCAGCCGATGACCGTGATCGCCCGGCGCGGCAGCCAGCGCCCGACGAGGCCCAACACGACGAAGCCGGCCAGCGGCAGCGCCAATATCCACGGCGTCAGATTCAGCATGCGCTCCTCACTCAAATGCAGATGCGCGGCGTGCATGCCGCGGCTAATCCTGGTCCGACAGGGAACGCGCCAGGTCGAGCGAGATTAGCTCCGGCTCTTCAGGCCGGGTTCTCGCCCACACACGACGTGCCCAACCAGCATCACGCTCTGCCTCTTAGCCTTTGAGCATGTTCAGTTCGTCCACGTCCACCATCCGGCGCGTGCGGAAAATGGCGACGATGATCGCCAGTCCCACCACCACCTCAGCGGCGGCTACAGTCAGCACGAGAAAGACGAACATCCAGCCGTCCACCGAATCGTTGAAGTGCGCGAACGTCATGAACGAGAGGTTCACCGCGTTGAGCATCAGCTCGATGGACATGAACATCACCAGCGGGTTGCGCCGCACCAGCACGCCGATCGCGCCGATGGTGAAGAGCAGCGCGCTGACGATCAGGAATCCCGAGAGGTTCATGCGATCCGCGCCTCCCTGAAGCCAGCGGTTAAAACCGCGCCTGTGGGGCCTTGCGGCCACAAAGTCCGCCTGCGCGGACTGGGATCAGAGTGAGTCCTGCGCGGACGGAGATCAGTGGGCATCGGTGTCTCCCGCTTCTGGTTGTCCGCTGTGGCCATTTGGCTCGCGGCTGAGCATGCGCCGGCCGAGCACCACCGCGCCCAGCACCGCAACCACCAGCAGCACGCTCGTCACCTCAAAGGGGAACGAGAAGCCGTGGAAGAGCGCGAGGCCGAAGGTTTCGGTGTTGCCGTGCGCCGCTACCTGCGCCGCGAGCGGATTGGCCGCGACCGCCGCGCGCGCCTGCTCGCCCGGCTGGCCGGCAAGGATCGCGATGATGATGCCGCCCGCGAGGATGATGCCCAGCCCAATGCCCGCGGTCCACTGCCAGCGCAGCCGGTTCGGCCCCTGCTCCGGGCGTCCGCTCTCCGGCGAGAGCATGGTGACGACGAACAAGAAAAGCACCATCACCGCACCGGCGTAGATCAAGACCTGAATTGTGGCGACGAAGATCGCGTTGAGCAGCAGGAAGAACAGCGCCAGGCTCAGCAGATTGACGATCAGGCTGAGCATGCTGTAGACGGCGTTTTTGAACGTAATCACGCCCAGCGCCGAGGCGATAGCGACGGCCGCCAGCACGTAAAACGAGAACGTGGCAAAGCTCATGCGCCCTCCCTGCTGTTCTCGCCGTTGCCGCCGCGCCCGGACGCCGGATCGCCGCTCTCGCTGCCCAGGATGCGGCCGCCGCCGATCTCCGTCTCGTATCCCACGCCGATATTGGCATCTTCGCCGAGCTGCATCGTCGCCTGGGCTTCGCCCAGCGTGTACATGCCGCTCACGTCGCCTTCAAGCAGCACCTCTTGCTCCACCGGCAGGTCGCCCTGGCCCACCGCCGCCGCCGTGGCACGCAGGCCGTCGAAGAAGCCCTGGCGGCCGGGCAGCGGTGTCTCCGTTTGTTCCGGCGGCGCGGCGTTCCAGGCATCGAGCGAGCCGCGCGTGGCGCTGCCAACCGGCTCCAGCAGTTGCTCTTTGTGGTAGACGAGGTCTTCGGGGTGCGTCGAGGCGAATTCGTAGATCTGCTCCAGCGTGATCGCGCCCGTCGGGCAGGCCTGTTGGCAGTAGCCGCAGAAGATGCAGCGCAGCATGTTGATGTCGAAAACACGCGCATAGCGCTCGCCCGGCGAGACGCGGTGCTCTTCGGTGTTCTGGTCGGCCTCGATGTAGATCGCGTCGGCGGGGCACGCGCCGGCGCAGAGATAGCAGCCGACACAGCGCTCCAGCCCGTTCTCGTAGCGGTGCAGCACGTGGCGCCCCCGGTAGCGCGGCGGCAGCTCACGCTTCTGCTCCGGGTAGGAGACCGTCGTCGGCTTCTTGCCGAACTCCTTGAGCGTCGTGCCTAGCCCTTTGAGAATCTCCATCGCCATATGTGGGTCCTCACCCCCTAACCCCCTCTCCTCCGCAGAGGAGAGGGGGGATTCGCGTTGTGTGTTGGCTCCGAACCCGCGCAGGCGGGTTTTGCGGTCGCAGGCCCTCCAGGCGCGATTTCAATCGCCGGCTGTCTTGCGCCGGCACCTTGGAGCCGCGATCCCGCGTTTACGGTGCTCGCACGGCCTCGGCGGCCTCCTCAGCGCTCGCGGCGACAGGACGCTCCGTCACCGCCGGCTCGGCGGGCGCGACACGCACCAGCCGCACCGAGGCCGGCAGCGAGAGCGGCACCACCCCCCCGGCCAGCGGTGCAACCGGCTGCTGGCGCCGCCGCATGCGCATGTAGAGCACGGCCGCGGCGATGAGCAGCACCGCCAGCCCAAACAAGCCGGTGGTCCACCACGTCCAGCCCATCGCCACCGCGAAGCCGGTGAAGAGCAGATTGAGCACCGAGAGCGGCAGCAGCGCCTGCCATCCGACCCGCATCAACTGATCATAGCGGATGCGCGGCAACGTTGCACGCACCCAGATGAAGATGAACAGGAAGACGGCGACCTTGATCGCGTACCAGACGAACGGCAGGCCGAGGAAACCCGTCAGACCGCCGAGGGTCCAGCCGCCAAAGAAGAGCGTCGCCGCGATGGAGCTGACTGTGATCATGTTGATGTACTCGGCCATCTGGTAGAGGCTCCAGCGCAGCCCGCTGAACTCGGTCAGATAGCCAGCCACCAGCTCTTGCTCGGCCTCGGGCAGATCGAACGGCGCGCGGTTGACCTCGGCGGTGGCGGCGATGGCGTAGAGCACGAATCCCAGCGGCTGCGCCAGCACGTACCAGATGCCGCTGTGAACCTGCGCTTCCACGATGCCGACCATGCTCAGCGTGCCGGCGAACATCAGCACGCCGGCCAGCGTCAGCCCGATGCTGACCTCGTACGAGACCATCTGTGCCGCCGAGCGCAGCGCGCCGAGCAGCGAATAGTGGTTGCCCGACGACCAGCCGCCGAGTACGATGCCGTAGACCGACAGCGACGAGATCGCCAGGATGTAGAGCACGCCGACGTTGATGTCGGCGATCAGCGGCGCCCAGGCACGCGCGACCACCGAGGTGCCCCACGTGGTCGGCGAGCCGAGCGGCACCACCGCGAACGCCGCCAGCGCGATGAAGACGCTGATCCCCGGCGCCACCACGAAGACCAGCCGCCGCGCCGTGCTGGGGATCAACTCCTCCTTGAAGGCCATCTTGAGACCGTCGGCCAGCGGCTGCAGCAGCCCCAGCGGGCCGGCGCGGTTGGGACCGACGCGCCGCTGAAAGCGCGCGATCACCCGCCGCTCGATCAGCGTCATGTAGGCGAAGGCTGTCAGCAGCGCACCGATTACGATGGCGCTCTTGACCAGCGCGGCGATGAGAATCCAGGCCAGATCAGACATGGCAGCTCACTCCCCCCGCCCGCGCGACGACGCCGGCTCGCCACCAATCGCACTCGCTCCAGCGCGAGCCACACCGTGCTCTACCATTTCCCACGTCAGATAGGGGCTGCCGGTCACGCTCCTCTTCCCTTCGGGTGTTGGCGCACCAGGAGCCAGCGGCCAGCGCAGCCCCTCCATGCCCAGCGTGCGGCGTGTGACGCCGGCGTAGAGCGGCACCGTGCGGCCGATCTCCGAGAGCACCTGCGCCGCACTGAGGTACGTCCAGCCCAGGCCCAGCGCGCGGGCCACGCCGACCAGAATCTCCCAGTCGCCGCGGGCACCGGGCAGCTTCTGCATCGCCTCGCGGATCACCTGCACGCAGCGCTCGGTGTTGGTGAAGGTGCCATCGCGCTCAGTGTAGGCTACCGCCGGCAGCACCACGTGCGCGCGTTTGGCCGTCTCGCTCAGCACCAGGTCCTGCACCAGCAGGAAGTCGAGCCGCTCCAGCCGCGCGAGCTGCTCCGGCGTCGCGTGGCGCGCGGGATCGGCGCCCATCACGTAGAGCGCCTTGACCGCCCCGGAGAGCATCGCGTCGTAGTCGTAGCCGGCATCGCTGGGAATCGAGGCGTTCCAGGCAGAGCCAAGCGCGGAGCGGGCGGCGGCATCCGTCACCGGGCGGTAGCCGGGCAGCAGGTCGGGCAGCACGCCCATATCGCGCGCGCCCAGCGAGTTGGCGGCACTCAGCAGGGGACCGCAGCCGGCGCTGGGGCGGCCAAAGTTGTCGGTCAGCAGCGCCAGGTCGAGCACGTCTTGCGCCAGCGTCTCGCCGCCCGGCTCGCGCGTCGCCAGCTCATCGTAGAGGATCGTCGCCGCCTTCGCACCAGCCAGCTCGCGGGCCAGATCGCGTAGCGCCGCGGGGTCCACGCCCGCGGACTCGGCCGCCTGCTCCGGCGTCATCTGCGCCACGCGCGCCGCAACCTCGCCCGCGCGATCTGCCCTCGGTCCGCGCGCCAGCCCCTCGGACGCCACGACGTTGAGCAGCGCCGCGGCGATCGCGGCGGTGTGGCCGGCGGCGTAGCGCATTGTGCCGGCGGCGTAGCGGTCGAGGCGCGCAGGCTCCGGCGTCAGCACGTAGACGTGTGCGCCGTTACGGATCGCCTTGCGGATACGCAGATCGATGATCGGCTGGCGGGTGTAGGTGTCGGTACCGAGCAGCACGATGTGCGAGGCGTTGTCCAGCCCCTCTATCGAGTCGGTCCAGACCCAGGGCAGGCCGCCCGCCGCGGCGGTGGGCGCGGGGAAGCGGCCATGGAAGTGGTCAATATTGTTGGTCCCCAGGCCCGCGCGCAGCAGCTTCTGGAAGAGGTAGCTCTCCTCATTGGTGGTGTGCGTAGAGCCGATGCCGCCGATCGCCCGCGCGCCCTGGCTCTCGCGCACCTCGCGGAAGCGCGTGGCGACGAGGCGCAGCGCCTCCTCCCAGCCCGCCGGCTCCAGCTTGCCCTCGCGGCGGATGAGCGGCGTGCGCAGGCGCTGCGGGCTGTTGATCAGCGCCACATCCCAGCGGCCGCGATCGCAGAGCCAGCCGTCGTCAATATGGTCGTTGGTGCGCGAGTACTGGCGCAGCACCTTGTCCACGCGCACATCCACGCGCACGTTGCAGCCCACCGCGCAGTTGCCGCAGACGCTCGGCGTCTTCTTCAGCTCCCAGGGGCGCGTGGTGAAACGAAACGACTTGGCTGTCAGCGCGCCCACCGGGCACATCTCGACCACGTTGCCGGAGAAGATCGAATCGAACGGCGCGTTGGGGTCCACGCCGATCTCGTTCTTGAAGCCGCGTTGCTCCATCACCAGCCCGTTCTCCATCGCCACGTCCTGCGTGAAGCGCACGCAGCGGAAGCACGAGATGCAGCGCTCGCGGTCGAGCAAGATGTGCTCGCTGACCGAGATCGGTTTGGGGAAGTGGCGCTTGTTCAGGTCGAAGCGGCTGCCGCCGGGGCCGTAGCGCTGGGTGAAGTCTTGCAGGTCGCATTCGCCGCCCTTATCGCAGATCGGGCAGTCGAGGGGATGGTTGATCAGCAGGAATTCGAGCGTGCCGCGCCGGCCCTTTTTGACCTTCTCGGTATCGGTGCGCACCACCATGCCCTCACTCACGACCGTCGTGCAGGCGGTAGCGAGCTTGGGCATCTTCTCGACCTCGACGAAGCACATACGGCAGGCGCCGAGCGGCTCCATCTTGGGGTGGTAGCAGTAGATTGGAATCTCGATACCGAGCCGCCGCGCGGCCTCCCAGACGACCGTGCCCTTGGGCACGCTCACCGCTTGTCCGTCTATCGTCAGGTGGACCAGCTCCTCGGCCTTCTCCACCGTGATGTCAGCCATGATGCTCCAACTTCTCCAGGTAACGCCGAGCCACGGGCGCACGTCGTGGTCGGCGCGGCAGGCGGTCTGAAGGACCGCGGCTATAATCCCTGTACGCCGACGCAAACGCCCACCCCAGCGATTCACCCCAATCTGAATAACGTCTCCGCGACCTCCGCGTTCTCCGTGCACCCCCTACGACGCGGCGGCGACCGGCTCCCGTACGGCGCCGGGGCCGACGAGGCAGCCACCGGTGCGCACGTGATGCACGTATTCGTCGCGGAAGAGCTTGATGCTGCTGGTGATGCAGCTCGTCGCCGCGTCGCCCAGCGGGCAGAAGACCTTGCCAAAGATGTTGTCGCAGATGTCGTCCATCAGATCGATATCCGACTCTTTGCCGCCGCCGTGCTCCAGCCGCTCGGCGAGCTGCACCAGCCAGAAGGTGCCCTCGCGGCAGGGCGTGCACTTGCCGCACGACTCGTCGCGATAGAACTCCTCCAGGCGGGCCACCGCCCCGACGATGCAGGTATCCTCGTCGAGCACGATCACGCCGCCCGAGCCGAGCATCGAGCCGGCCGCGGCGACCGCCTCAAAATCCAGCGGTGTGTCGGTCTGGTCCGGCAGCAGGAATGGCGTGGACGAGCCGCCAGGGATGATCGCCTTGAGCGCCTTGCCGCCGCGCATCCCGCCGCCGTAGCCCTCGATCAGCGTGCGTAGCGGCGTGCCCAGCGGCAGCTCGTAGTTGCCGGGGCGATTGACGGGGCCGCTGAGGCAGAAGATGCGCGTGCCTTTGCTCTTCTCGGTGCCGTAGGCCGCATAGACCTCCGCGCCGTAGCTGACGATGGCGGGGATAGTGGCGATCGTCTCGCAGTTGTTGATCACCGTCGGGCCGCCATAGACGCCGACCGCCGCCGGGAACGGCGGCTTGAGGCGGGGATAGCCGCGCTTGCCCTCCAGCGACTCCATCAGCGCGCTCTCTTCGCCGCAGATGTAGGCGCCCGCCCCGCGCGAGACCGTCACCTCCAGATCGAAGCCGCTGCCCAGGATGTTCTGGCCGATGTAGCCGGCCGCCCGCGCCTCCTCCACCGCGCGCTCCATCTGCGCGCCTGAATAGGTCAGCTCGCCGCGCACGTACAGAAAGGCGTGATGCACCCCGTTGGCATACGACGAGATGATCGTGCCTTCCACAATCTCGTGTGGCAGCAGCTCCATCAACATGCGGTCCTTGAAGGTGCCTGGCTCGCTCTCGTCGCAGTTGACGATCAGGTACGATGGCTTGCCCGTATTCTTCGCCAGGAAGCTCCACTTCATGCCGGTGGGGAAGCCCGCGCCGCCGCGTCCGCGCAGCCCGGACTGCTTGACCAGCTCCACGAGCCGCTCCGGCTGGTACTCGCGCAGCGCCTTCTCCAGCGCCGTATAGCCGCCGTGCTGCCGATACACGTCGAGCCGATCTATGCCAGGCACCTCGATGTTAGCCGTGACGAAATGCGGCGTCGGGCCGAGTGGCAGCGGCTTCTGCTCTTGTTCCACGCGATCCGGGGTCTCTGCCATGCGCGTCTACTCTCTTTGCCCGTTGGAATGCTTGCCGTCCGCCAGCGGGCGTCCACCGGACGCCCCTACGCTGCCATCTCCGGTGCCCGCACCCGTCACACGACCCGCCTCTGCCGCGCGCTCGGCGGCGCTCGCCCCGCTCGCCGGGCGTCCACCGGACGCCCCTACGGCATCGGCTCCCCCTCGCCCCGCAGGGTGAGGGGGCTGGGGGGTGAGGACCCACGCACCAGGTCCGGTCATCACCGGCTCGCCCGCTTCGAGCTGCGCGACCAGCGCGTCGGCGCGTTCCAGCGAGACGTGCTCCACGAACTCGCCGTTGACCTGGAGCACCGGCGCCATGCCGCAGGCCGCCAGGCACTCGACGCCCATCAGCGTATACTTGCCGTCGGCGCGTGTCTCGCCGCGCGCAACGCCCAGACGATTCTCCAGGTGGCGCAGCAGGTTGTCGCAGCCGCCCAGGTAGCACGAGATGCTGGTGCAAACCTTGACCACATACTGCCCCGGCGGCTCGCGGAAGTACATGGAATAGAAGGTAACGACCGACTCGACCTCGTCAATCTTGGTGCCGGTCGCCTCGGCGACCGCCGCGATGCCCTCCGGCGTGACGTAGCCCTCGACCTCCTGCGCCAGATGCAGGCAGGGCAGCGTGCCGGAGCGGGGCTGCGGATAGCGCGCGCAGATGTCGCGCATCTGCTGGCGCACGTCGTCGGAGATCATCAGCGGTCCACCTCTCCCAGCACGATGTCAATGCTGCCGATCGCCGCTACCACGTCGGCCACCATCGCGCCCTGGATCATCGTCGGCAGCGCCTGCAAATTGGCGAATGAGGGCGCGCGCACGTGCATGCGGTAGGGCCGCGCGCTGCCGTCGCTGACCATATAGAAGCCCAGCTCGCCCTTGGGCGACTCGGTGCGCAGGTAGACCTCGCCGGCCTGCGGGCGATAGCCTTCGGTGTAGAGCTTGAATTGCATGATCAGCGATTCCATGTTGGAAGAGACCATGTACTTGGGCGGCGGCACCACCTTGGGGTCGTCCACCTGCCACGGCCCACCGGGTAGCCCGTCGAGCGCCTGCTGGACGATGCGCAGGCTCTGGTCCATCTCCAGCATGCGCACCAGGTAACGGTCGTAGACATCGCCGTTGGTGCCCACCGGCACATCAAAATCGAAGCGCTCGTAGCCGCCGTAGGGGAAGAACTTGCGCACGTCATACGCCACACCACTGCCGCGCAGCACGGCGCCGCTGCAGCCGAAGGCGATGGCATCTCGCGCCGAGAGCTTGCAGACACCCCTGGTGCGGTCGATCCACAGGCGGTTGTTGGTAAGCAGGTCGTGGTACTCGCGCAGCCGCGCCGGGAAGAGCTCGAGGAACGCCCGCACCTGTTGCTCGAAGCCCTCCGGCAGGTCGGCCTGCAGGCCGCCAGGCATGATATAGCTGGTCATCATGCGCACGCCGGAGCACAGCTCGAAGATGTCGAGGATGATCTCGCGCTCGCGGAAGCAGTAGAGGAAGACGCTCTGCGCGCCCAGGTCGAGCGCGCTGGTGCCCAGCCAGACGAGATGGCTGGCGATGCGCTGAAGCTCGACCAGGATCACGCGGGCATACATCGCGCGCTCCGGCACTTCGATGCCCAGCAGCTTCTCCACTGCCAGCGAGTAGCCGTAGTTGTTGTTGAGCGGAGCCAGGTAGTCCATGCGGTCGGTGAGCACCAGTGACTTGACGTACGCCTTGCCCTCAGCGGTCTTCTCGATGCCCGTGTGCAGGTAGCCGATATCGGGCTGCGCACGCACGATGGTCTCGCCGTCGAGGGTCAGGATGAGGCGCAGCACGCCGTGCGTCGAGGGATGCTGCGGCCCCATGTTGATCGTCATGGTGTCGCGGCGCTTCCCATCTTCGATGGATTGGCTCTCGTCCAACTCCACCGTCGTCGCCGGGCGTCCACCGGACTCCCCTACATCGGTCTGCATGGCGTCCCTCTATTTCACGTGCTTCATGTACTCAGTCGTCGCTGAATGGCTCGCCGGTCGGACCGCTATCGCCCCCACGGGGGCCACCGACCGGCGCCACCGGCGGCTGCTCGCTGCCATCCGTCGTGCGCAGCGTCTGCTCGCCGATGCCGGGCGGCAGCGGCGCGTCGTAGGGCACCTGGCCGCCCCAGTGCGGCTCCGGCAGCAGAATACCGGTGATCGGGTAGTCCTTGCGCAGCGGGTGGCCCACCCAGTCCGACGGCATCAGGATGCGCGTGAGGTTGGGGTGCCCGGCGAAGCGGATGCCGAAGAGATCGAAGATCTCGCGCTCGAAGAAGTCCGCCGCCGGCCACACGCTCACCACGCTGGGTAGCTCCGGCTGGTCCGCGGGGTCTTCGTCCGCCGGCAGGCCGAGCCGTGCCTTGAGGCGGATCACGGCGCGTGTCTCGAGCGAGAGCAGGTGATAGACGACGTCGTAGCGCGGCTCGCGCTCCGGCCAATCCACGGCGGTGATGTCGGCGAGGAAGTTGTAGCGCAGCTCGGGCGCGTCGCGTAACGCCTCGCAGATCTCCACGATGCGCTCGGGTGCGACGAGGATCGTCACCTCGCCGCGATGCTCGCTCACGTCGAGCACGGCCTCGCCGAAACGCTCGCGCACGAGCTCCACGGTCGCCTCGGCCAGCGGGTTCTTGGGGAAGACCGCCGTTGGCGTCGGACCCTGCCCATCGCCGGGCGTACGCCGTACGTCCCTACTGGATTCATTGGCCATGCGACTGCCCTCGTCTCCTAGCCCCTTAATCTTCGCTGCCCAGGAAGCGGTCGCCGGTCACCGCCAGTGGGTCCGGTGGATTGGGGATATGCTTGCGGATCTTCTCCTGCAGCAGATTGAGGCCGTAGAGCAGCATATCGGGGGTCGGCGGGCAGCCAGGCACGTAGACATCCACCGGGACGACCTTATCCACGCCTTGCACGATGGCGTAGTTGTTGAAGACGCCGCCGCACGAGGCACAGGCGCCCATCGAGAGCACCCACTTCGGCTCGGGCATCTGGTCGTAGATGCGGCGCAGTACCGGCGCCATCTTGACGCTCAGCCGCCCGGCGACGATCATCAGGTCGGCCTGGCGCGGGCTGGCGCGGAAGACCTCGGCACCGAAGCGCGCGATATCCCAGCGCGACGCGCTGGCCGACATCATCTCGATGGCGCAGCAGGCGAGACCGAAGGTCGCCGGCCACAGCGAGCTGCTGCGGCTCCAATCGAGCACCTTGTTGACCTGCGTGAGGACCAAACCGAATCCCTCTGGCCGCTCCGGCACGCGCACGCCGCGCGGCGTCTGAGTGTTCGAGACGTATTGCACCGGCGCCCAGGGATTGGGGCGCTGCTCGGTGGCTGGCTCAGGCGCGGCGCCATCGGGCGAGGACGGCGTCTGCGCCTGATCGAGTTCTATTCCCACGTAAAGGCCCCTTTGCGCCAGACGTAGATGAAGGGCACCGCCAGCACGACGGCGAAGACGACCAGCTCGACGAAGCCGAGCATCTTGAGGCTGTGCATCAGGATCGCCAGCGGGATCACCGCGGCGGCCTCGACATCGAAGATGATGAAGAGCATGCCGGTGACGAGGTATTTCACCGGGAAGCGGTTGCGGGGCGCCTCAACCTCCTCGATGCCGCACTCGTAGGGCGCGAGCTTCTCCGGCGAGGGCTTCTTGGGTCCCAGGATGAAGGTCACGGAGAGCGCGAGGATGGTGAAGATCAGCGCCAGCCCCATCAGCACCAGCACCGGAACGTAGTCGGGAACCACCACGCGCCTCCCCTGGGAATCGCTTGCGCACCATTTCGCACGCGCCGCCGCCGCGTGCCGCCGCGCGGCACGCCAACAGATATGTTAGCACGACCGGGGAAGCGCGTCAAACCGTCCATATGGCGTAAAGCCGCATGAAAAGCGGGGTTGTGATGCGCCTGGCGTGGGTCGGGGGCTGTCTGCGGCAGGGCGCCGCCGGTGGATACCGCGTTAGTTGACGCGCACGGAGATCGACTCGGCGTACTCGCGCACCTGGCGATCTTCGTCCTGGCGCCGCGCGGCGATCGCCGCCTCGACCGCCGCGATGTCCAGCGGACCGCCGCTGTCGCGCAGCGCCACCAGACATGCGAGCGCCGCGAACCGCACCTCGGCGTTCTCGTCGTCGCCGGATGCCTTCCGGACCGCACCGACTACATCCTCCGGAAGGTGCGCACCCTGTTCGGCGAGCTTGCCCAGCGACGCGGCGCTCTCGCGGCGTGTCCAGTAGTGCGAGTCGCCGATCAAACCCAGCAACAGCGCAATCACTGCCGCCGGCTCAAGCCGCGGCGCCTCGGCGAGGTTGCCCGCCAGCGCCCAGCGGATGCCCTCGTCTTCGTCGCGCGAGAGCAGCGTGAAGAAGCCCTGGAGGTCTTCCGGGGCGATCGCGCTGGTGCCCTCGTTGAGCACCTCGCGGATAATGCCGTAGCGATCGTGCCTCCACAGCGCATGGAACATGTCCGTCGCCTGGTCCGTGCGCTTGTCCAGGGTCTTCATGTCGCGGCTGGAGCGCGCAAGTCGCTCGCGCAGCCCACGCAGGCGCACGTCCGTCTCCGACGAGGCGAGCAGGTCGTCGAGCGCGCGATCCGGGCGGCCAAGCGCGGCGCGCGAATACTGCGCGGCGAAGCGCACGTCGGCGTTGTCGTCGTCCTTGAGCCGGTCGAGGTACTCAGCCGCGAGCGCCTCGTCGGCGACGAAGCTCAACGCTCGCGCGGCCTCCCAGCGCACGAAGGGTGCGTTGTCGGCGGTTAGTTGCTCCAGGAGTGCCCGGCGCTGGTCGCCTGCCCTGAGACAAATCTCGGGCAGCCAGAACGCGACGTGGCGCCGCACGAAGATTTCAGCATCATCGGTCGCGTTGCTCGCAATGTGCAGGAGCAAGGCGAAGCTCGCCGTGCGGACGTCCGAATAGTCCATGAGTGCCACGAGATCGCTGACGACACGCCAGCGAATCTCGGCGACCTGATCCGCCGCCAGCGTGGCAAGCATGGTGTTCGCCGCGGTGGGATCGCGCAGCAAGCCATACTTGGCCTGGGCGACGGCTCGGCGCAGCCGCCAGCGATCGCGTTGCTCCGTCCAGCTCCACAGTAACGTGAAGGTCTCCTCCTGGGCGGAGCGGCACAGGTGGTTGAGCGACGAGCCGACCGCGCGCCGCACGCGCCAGTTGATGTCGTCGGCGAGCCGCTCCAGCATGGCGGCGGCGACCGGGAAGTCGCGGGAGAAGTGGGTCGCGGCAAGCGCGGCGACCTCGCGCTCCATCCACTCGCGGCTGTCGGCCATCGCGTCGAGCGTGCGCGCGGCGTCGGGATAGGTGGTCTGGGCAACGATGCCCAGCGCATTGGCGGCGGCCCAGCGCACGGGGAAGCGATCGTCGTGGCTGAGGTCCGTCAAGAGCGGCACCAGCTCGGCGACGAGGTCCGGATCGGCGAGCTTGGTGACGAAATCGCAGACGAAGATGCGCCAGCGCGCGTCGCCCTGGCCGGCCAGGTGCCGCAGGAAGTCGCGCGCCACCGGACTGGCACCCAGCGAGAGCAGCAGGTACACCATGACGCCTTGCAGGTTGCGGAACGCTTCGGCGGAGGCTTGCAGGTCGCGCAGATCGGCCAGAATCGCCTCTGGTCCGCGCACCGCCCACTCGCGCTCCTGCAGCAGGTGGCGCGCGATGGCATATTCGAGGAACGCCTCGTAGGTGACGCCGACAAAATGCTGCTGGGCCATCGGGTCGTGGCGGCTGTAGATGATGACACGCTCGCTGCGCAGTCGCTGGTAGCGCCGATCGCCGATCAGACGCACCACCTGGGTCTCACTCAGCTCGGTGCGCTGCGCGGTGTACATCGCCGCAATGATGCGATACAGCGCCTCCTCGGCGGCCAGCCCCCGGCGCGTGCGGAGCTTCTCCGCCCAGTACGTATCGAAAATCTCCTTGCGGTGGATACCGGCGGGTACGGTCTGGCGCGCGAAGGCTTCGCACAGGAAGCGCAACATGAGCGGGTGCAGGCAGAGGTCACGCACCTGTGGGCTTGGGGTGCCTGTGACCCGATAGGTGCGAGCATAGCGCCGCCACGCCTGCTCGAACTCGCACTCAGAAAACTCGCCGAGCTGCCAGCCCGCATGTGGCTGGCCCGACTTCTGATTGGGCACGAACAGCTCGTGCAACAGCAGCTCCTCGCCGTCGAAGAGGCGCCAGTCAATGTCGCGGCAGCTCAGGCAGAGAAGCATGGGTGTGCCGTGGGCGTCGTGGGCGGCATATCCCAGGCTCTGGGCGATGGCGAGCGGCTGGGCGTTTTCGTTGATGGCATCAACGAAGATCAGCAACTGGGTGTTGTGCTGCGCCAGGAACCGCGGCAGCGTGTGCCTCAGCGCGGCGGGGTCGAGCGTGCGGCCAACCGCCGCCGAGAGCTCCTCCGCCAGGACCTTCCAGAAGCCGAGGCGCCCGCCCTGCAAGCTCGTGCCGCGCAGCAGCAGCGTGGGGGCGTGGGGCGCCCGCGCCATGGCGAGATGGCACAGCACGTTCGTCTTGCCCGCGCCGGCCTGACCCAACACCAGGAAGCACGATCGCTCCGGACTTTGTCTGGCGCTGAGGAACCGTTCAAGCTCGTCCTGGATGCCCTCGCGCTCCACGAACAACACGGCGGTGTACTTGGGGATCGCGCGCACGGCGCTCTCAACTGAGAGCTGGCATGCCTCACGCAGCTCGTCGAGCGTCGTGAAACCGAGCGCGCTCGCCGCGGCGTCACGTTGGGCGCCCCGTTTTTGATCTGCTTCGCGCCGGCCGCCGTCAGGACCGACCTCGAGGCGTTTGCGCAGTACCTCGCCCGCCTCCTGTTCGGTTCCATTGCCACGCGGCTTCGCGGGCGCCGGGCGTTGTGGTGGCGCCGGCTCCGACTTGCCGATAGGGTCCACCGCACGCCTTCTCGGTTTCACTCGCGGGCGACCGTGGCTCGCTACCGCTGCGAACTCCTGCGTCTGCTGCTCATTGAGGCCAAGCGCCCGCGCCAAATCTTTGATAGTGTCCTTATGGGGGCCTTTGGTGCGACCAGACTCAATATCGCTAATGGTCGCTACGCTCACGCCGGATTTCTCCGCCAATGCCTCCTGCGTGAGTTTGGCTGCCGCACGATGCTCCTTCATCAAGTCGGCCAACGTCGCCAGCGACACCATCCCAGCTCACCACCCCACTTCAATACAAAAGCATGGCAAAACGCCAAGTAAAGTGCCAAGCAATAATCCCTGGTGTATTCCTCCTACTCCGGGCACAATTTCATCAACCGCTACTGGTGGAGCACCTGGCGGGGTACGCATCACCGCCGGAGCGGGCTGATGCGGAGATCACGAGCGAGCAGGCGCCGGCACGGCAAGTGGCCTGGCTCTGCCGAATGAGAAAAGGAGGCGCCTCTGCATCCACACCAGACACCCCTGAGGTGAAAGAGAACCCCCGCCTCTGCCCATTCGCGGTGAGCAGCGCCAGGGGCCTCGGAAGGCCGCAGTACCCCGACACACGTCGTCTCACAGCCTGTCTCACACAAAGCCATGCACGTCATGGAGGGTTACGCCTGTGTCCAAGAATACCCTAGCTTCGACTCGCACGCAAGATACAGCAGCCGGCGCGGTGATGAGCTTCGCGCACCGCACAGCGCTCGCCGCTGCTCTGGCGGCGGCCCTGGTCGCCGCGTTCTTCACGCCGCTGAACGTGTCGACCCCTCAGGCGCACACCATCGCGCCCATCGCCACCCACGCCACGCTGGCCGTGATCTCACGGGGCGGCTGCGGCGGCACTCCCCTTCCGTGTTAGCTCATGTCCTCCGCGACCTTCCACGTTGAGGAGGTCGCGCCTAACGTCCAACACGCCCGGCATGCTCGTGTCTGCCGGGCGCAACTCTATGTAGGCCTATTGGCAACTTTCCCATCTGGGTTTGTGTTACAACGTGACCAATGGTCAACCGATGGGTAAAGCCTCGCACGCAATGGGTCCGGCGGAGAGGAGAGCGGTACGATGGACGACGACAAACCCAACGGCCATACTGAAGAGCAGAGCGCAAACGGGCATGCCGAGGAACAGGGCGCGGGGCGCCTATCCTCCGGCGAAGACTCCTGGTATCTGCCCGATGACGAGAGCTGGCACGACGAGCCGGGGTACAACCCCGACGTCGCAAAGGCGCTGCGCGCCGCACACCAGCATCTCATCGGCGGCAGCCTGATGGCCTACCTCGAAGCGTTCAATAGTATTGCCGGCATCCTCGACGCGGAGATGTCCCGGCGCCAGCGCCTGGCGGTCCTGTTCATCGCGGCCCTGGCGCTCGCTGCCGATGATCCCCCAACGCCCGCGCTAGAGGCCATTGACGAGGCGCTCGACATCGCGCTGGATCTCGAGGTCGAGCGCGCGCAGGAAGATCTCTTGCTGCTGCGTGCGTCGGTCAATCATGCAATCGAGCAGGTTCCCGATGCTGCCGAGGATCTACGTCAGTGTCTCGAGCTCATCACGGTGCAAAGTGAATCCCGTGACCTGACGCCCACTGAGCTAGATACCAGACTTGAGGCGTTCCTTCGCCTTGCCGGCTTCGAGTTCCTCATCGGGCACTACGACCGCGCCGGGCAGCTTCTCGACCGGGCGGCGACCCTGATCCCACGCGTGCCGCAAAACACCAAGGCGCCATTCCTGCTGGCCTGGACGCGCGCGCTGCTCTTGCGCTGGCGAGGGGAGTATGAGCTGGCTCTGACACAGGCGATGGAAGCTGCCGACGGCTATGCCATCCATGGACCACCGGGGACGGAGGGTCGAATCCGCAGCATCGTGGGCGAGATCGCCCTCGATCTGGCCGAACGGTGCCAGCACAACCACCAGCCGGTTGCCTGCGCCGCCTTCCTGGCGCTTGCGGAGCCATACATCATAGATGCTGCCGCGCTGGCTGCCTCCGACGACCACACGGCAACCGAAATGATGGCGCTCATTACCAATTGCCGGCTCCAACTGCTCAAGGGCGAAGTCAACAGCGTGGAACGCATCTCCTGGCTGGAGGAGCTGGCAGGCCGTGGGGCCGAGAAACAGGACCCGGCGATCGTCGCGCAAGCCTACACGCAAATCGGGCGGGAGTACGAGGCACAGGGTGACATCCCAGCGGCCAAGCACTGGTATCAGCGCGCGCTAGCGCACCTGAAGGAGTCACAGATGGCGGCGCTAGGTGTCTGGGCGCAGCGCGCGCTGTGGCGGCTGGGCGGCGAGATGGGACCCGACGACGGCCCGGACGACTACCTGTAGGCCCTATAACGCCTCGGTCCCGCCACGGCGCCACCCTTCCGGGCGCGGCATTGCCGCGCCCTTACGTCTGCCAGGGCCGAGTGCAGGTGGGCAATGTGACCTATGGCGCCGGGTTCGCAGGCGCGGGTGAGGATGCCTGCGCCGCCGACTCGACGTAGATGCGCTCACCGGCCGCCAGTGCACTCGGACGCGCGACGCGCAGCACCAGCAGCCAGAGGATGCCCAGCAGCAGCCACGCGCCGGCGATGATCGCCCCCAGCGTCTGCGGCAGCGGGCCGGGGTACTTATCGGGTCGCAAGGTGGCGAAGAACTGGCCGCCCAGCACGATCACCAGCAGGATGACGCTGATCGCCGGGATCACCGCGTGGAGCAGCGGGTTGAACTGGTCGCGGTGGGCGCGCAGGAAGTAGAACGGCACCGCCAGGCTGACGCCGAGATAGGCCAGTAGCACGCAGTAGCCGGTGATGGCGATGATCAGCAAGAAGCTCGTGGGCGGCGCGCCGTAGATGTTGAACTCGACCACCGCGATCACGATGCTCAGAACCGCGGCGACGAGGATCACCACCCACGGCGTGCGGTAGCGCTGGCTGACCTTACCGAAGACCGCGGGCAGCGTGCCGGCGCGGCCCATCGAGTAGACCAGCCGCGAGAGCGCGGTGTAGCCGGCGGCGAAGTTGGCGGCCAGCGAGTTCAGCAGCACCAGGCCGATGATGTAGAGGCCGGCGTGGCCCCAGGCGCGCTGCGCGAGCGTGAACCACGGCGACGGCGCGTTGTCGCCAAGATACGAGTGGGGATCGCTAGTGGTGCCGATGTGACTGAAGCCGTAGCCCGCTAGCCCCGCGTAGGCCGCCAGCACCAGGAAGACGCCGGTCAGCACCACCGAGAGCACGATCGCGCGTGGGATGATGCGCCGCGGATTGCGTGACTCCTCGCCCAGCAGCGCCGCCGACTCGAAGCCGGTGAACGTCAGGAAGCCGATCACCGTCGCCAGCAGCACGCCCTGTAAGCCACCGCGCGGACCGCCGCTGCCGTTCGACCACGTTGCCAGCGTGAAAGCCGCCAGCGTATTGCCGTCGGCGGGTTTGGCCACCAGGAAGAGGCTGAGCAGCAGGAACACGGCGATCTCGATGCAACCCAGCACCACCAGTGTGCGCACCGAGAGACGTACGCCGAAGAAGGTGAGCAGCGCCATGATGACCGTCAGCGCGCCGCCCCAGGCCCACCACGGCGCGCCGCTCAATCCCTGGCCGAGATAGCCGAAGGCGATCATGTTCAGCGGCAGGAAGAGCAGATAGGCGGGGATCGTGAGCCAGCCGCCGATGAAGCCCAGCGAGCGGCCAAGGCCGTGGGTGATGAAGGTGTAGAAGCCGCCGGAGGAGGGCAGGTGCAGCGCGAGCTGGCCGACGCCGATTGCCACCAGCAGGCAGCAGACGCCGGCCAGCGCGACCGCGAGCGGAAAGGAGCCGCCGGCGTAGATGATGCCGGTGCCGAAGCCGAAGACGATCGCGACCCCCGGCCCGATCAGCGTGATGGATTGAAATAGCACGCCCCCTAGCCCGACGGCATTGGGACGCAGCGTGGCGGCAGCAGAGGAGCCAGCGGTGGTCGTGGTGGTGCCGGTGCCGGTGCTTGCGGATTCGGATGATGACACGCGATCCTCCCTGGTCTGTTGGCGCCGCGTGGAGGGACTTCCACTGAAGGCGAGCGGGCGTCCACCGGACAACGGGCGTCCATCGGACGCCCCTACGGTGGCGCGGCACGAACGGCGATGATGGCAACTACGGCGATAACGGCAAGCCCGGCTATGCCTCCTTCCCTGCGCCGGCTGTCGAGGAGACGGGGGGAGCCGCCGAGACGGCAGCGGGCGCATTCGTCTGGACGGGCGCGTAGCCCATGCGCACCGGCGCCGCGGCACTCGGCGGCAGCGGCAACGTCAGGGTAAAGGTCGAGCCTTCGCCGGCGATCCCGTTGCTTTCGACGCGCAGGGTGCCGCTCATCGCCTCGGCCAGCTCACGGCAGATGAAGAGTCCCAGGCCGTTGCCCGCGACGGTGGAGGCCAGGTCGCGCGGCAGCCGCACGAAGCGATGAAACAGCAGCGGAATCTGATCCGGCGGGATGCCCAGGCCGTGGTCGCGCACGGCGATGGCGACCATCTGGCGCTCGCCACGCGCCCTGCCGCCCGGTCGTGTGGTCAGCACGTGCGCGGTCACGTCGACCGGCGTGCCGGCCGGCGAATACTTGACGGCATTCGAGAGCAGGTTGGTCAGAATCTGCTGCACGCGGACGCGCTCGCCCCAGATGGCGAGATCGGGCGGCACGCTGACGCGCAGCTCGCGCTCGGTCAATTGGCCCTCGCGCGGGTCCACCAGCGTCGCGGCGATCTCGACCGCCTCGCGCAGCGGCACCGTCTCTGGCGTGAAGTCCTTCGCGCCCTGGTCGAGGCGCCGCACGTCGAGGATGCTCTTAAGCAGCTCGGCGAGGTGGTCGCCGGCCTTGCTGGCGCGCTCGATCAGCGAGGCGCGCTTCTCCTCGGGCAGCTCGTGCCGCTTGATGCGCAGCAGCTCGATGTAGCCCTGCATCAGCATCACAGGATTGCGCAGCTCGTGGTTGACGTTGGTGATGAACTGGTCCTTCAGCTCTTCGAGCTGGCGCGCGCGCTCGTACTGCACGCGCACGTCGCTGATCTCGCGCAACACCCGCCGGTAGCCGCGCGCCGCGACGTAGAGCACGACCGCCAGGATCCATTGCTCGATGAGGAAGGCGGCCAGTGAGTTCACGTTGTTGTGGTTGGTCATGTCGAGCGCGAGCGTGGGCGCCTGCGCCATGACGAGCACGAAGGCGCTGGTGCAGGCAGTCGTGCCGAAGATCATCCAGGGCAGGCCGATCAGCGCGGCCAGGCCGATGATCACCACGACCGGCACGGTGAAGAGATCGGAGAGGATGAAGGGCTGATTCACCAGCACCGAGAGCACCATTAAGAGCAGCGCGGCGGCGATGATGCTGATCGTGGCGAGGTTGACACGCTTGCGCCAGGCCGCAACCGCGCCCAGCGCGAAGAGCACATCGCACGCGGCGACGAGGCCGAGCTGGCGGCGCGTGCCCGAAAGCTCGGCCGGCGCGATCATGGCCATGATGAGGACGAAGGTGAGGATGGCAGCGAAGACGGGCGCGATGATCCGCGACAGGCGCAGGCGGCGGTCGCGGTCGTAGGCCGCGTAGATCTTGCGCTCGCCGGGCGCGATGAAAGCGACTTCACGCATCTCGCTCTGACCTCCTGAACGAATGTGCGTTGCAAGCGGAGAAACACGAGCCAGCGGGCACCATGGCGATCGGCATTAGGCCTCATCCACCGGCTGGTCGTCGAGCAGCGCATGCACGCGGCGCAGGCGCTCCTCCTGGCTGAGTTGGATCGCCTCCTGGATCGCCGCGACCAGCTCCGGCGGCTTGATCGGCTTGGTGAGGTACTGGTCGGCGCCCACCAGCATGCCGGCGAGGCGGTCTTTCTCCTGCACCAGCGCGCTGAGGATCACCAGCGGAATCGCGGCGGACGCCGGGTCGCCACGCAGCGCGCGGATCAGCTGGTAGCCGTCCAGGTCGGGCATCTTGATGTCGATCACCATGCAATCGGGGTGAACCGAAAAGGCACGCTCCAGGCCGTCGGCGCCGTTCTCGGCGGTGATGACGGTGTAGCCGCCGAGCAGTGTCAGCGATTCGGTAATCAGGTCCAGCAGGTCCCGGTTGTCGTCCACAATCAGCACGGTGTAGGCGCGGCCCCCAGGGGCGCTCATGTCCTTTCCCCTCCTCGTTCTCCTGTCCCGCGAGCATGGGCGCACGCCGTATGCCCTTCACCCAGCGCATCGTCGAGTCCTGCGCAGGCTGGCTCGCTCCTTCAGGAATGGCGCATGTCCGGCGCCACCCAACACACTGGCCGGCGCCTACGGAGTTCCCTCCCCATAGTAGCCACCTGCCGCCTTTCGGTCAAGTCTCAATGTCTCCTTGTCCGGACAACTCGTCACCCGATCTCAATCTCCCGCTGACCGCGGCATGCTAGCGAGCGCCGCCTCCACGAGCGGGCGATACATCCGCTCGCCCAGCCGATCCAGGAGGTCGCGCGCCGCGGAAAAGTGGTCGCGGGCGGCATCCTGAAGCCCCGCGTCACGCTCGATCAGGCCCGCGGTGTAGCGCGCCTTGGCCTCCGCATGGGGGTAGGGCATCGCGCGGCTGAGGGCCAACACCTCGGCAATCGCTTCGCGCGCCGCCTCGTGGTCGCCGCGCCGCAGATCGCGCAGCGCCCGCACGCGCAGCGCCTCAACCAGCGCGAGATGCAAGTGCTCCGCACGCGCCCGGCGCAGACACTCGTCCAGCAGCGCATCGGCTGCGCTCGCCTCGCCCAATTCCAAGTGCGCCCAGGCGAGGTAGGGAAGCAGGTAGGTGACGAGGCTCTCTTGTTGGCCGGGCTGGTCGCGCAGCGGCAGCAGCCGGTCGCGCGCTGCCTCTGCCGCGCCGCGCAGCAGCTCGCGCTCGGCCAGTGCGCTCTGCGCCCAGCGCAGCGCTTGCAGGTCGCGTATCTCACTGGCGAGCGCGATCGCGTGCTCCAGGTGGACTGTCGCCGCGTCGTGATCGCCGGTCATCAAGCAGAGCTGTCCCAGCCCAAGCGGAGCATAGACTCCCGCCCACGAGGCGCCGATCGGGGCGAGCACGCGCCGTGCGCGCTCAAAGTCCTCCCGCGCCGGCAGCCAGGCACCGGAGATACAGCGGTTGATCCCACGTCGCATCGTCATCAGCCCAACCGCCAGCGGATCGCCGACCTCCTCGGCGAGTGCGAGCGCGCGCGCTAGATAGTTGTCTGAGGTCTCAATCGCGCCCCGGAAAAGATAGACGACACTGGCGTTTTCGAGCGCGTACGAGAGGTTTTGATGGTCGCCGGAAGCCTCGGCGCTGACAATCGCTTGTTCCAGCACCACGCGCGCTTCCTCCATGCGCCCCAGCATGCGCAAAGCACTGCCGCGGCGCAGCGCCACCTGCGCATGCAGGATCGCATCCGCTCCCTCGCGGGCCAGCTCGCCGGCCCGCACCGCGGCGTCGAGCTGCTCGTCGTAGCGGCCACTGAGGTTGTAGAGCTGCGCCAGGGCATCGTAGAGCGCGGCATGCACAACCGGCGTCAGGGCCGCCGCCTCCGGCGCCGCCAGCAGGGGCACCAGGCGCTGCACACCCAGGGCAGCGCTGCCCTGGTTCGCATGCGTACGCCCGATCTCCGCCATAACGCGCCCCAACTGCTCGACGTCATGCGCCGTCCGCGCCATTGACACCGCGCGCTCCAGCACCGCCAGCGCCTCGTCGTAACGGGCCGCGACACGCAGCACGCCACCAAGCTTCTCGCCGGCCGCCGCTGCCGCGCCGGTGCGGCCCAACTCTTCCTGCGTGGCGATCAGCGCGCGATAGGCGTCCTCCGCCTCCGCATAGGCTCGCATGGCCGCCGCGCGATCGCCCGCGAGCTCCAGGTAGACCGCCGCGCGCTCGCGCTCGCCAGCCCGCGTGAAGTGGTAAGCCAGCAGCTCCGGCGCGCTCGCCGCCATCCCTGGCTGCCGCTCGATGGTCTCCGCCAGACGCCGGTGGATCGCCGCCCGCCGGGCGGCGCTCAGGTCGCTGCCGATCCCCTCACGGATGAGATCGTGCGCAAAGCCGTAGCTATTGGATCCCATTTCGGCCAGCAGGCGCGCCTGACACGCGGCTTCGAGCGCCTCCACAGCGGTTTCGGCCGGCTCGCCAAGCGCCTCCAATAGCACCGCGCGCGAGACCTCGCGTCCACCCGCTATCGCCGCCACGCTGAGCAGCCGGCGCGCGGCGTCGGGCAGCACGGCAACCCGCTGGCGGATGCTTTGCGCCACATCCCAGGGCACGGCCCCGCCGCCCACGCCACCGTCCGCGTCGCTCAGGGCACCAGCTCGTAGCGCCTGCGCGCAGCTCACGAGGAAGAACGGCACCCCGCCCGCTCGTGCCACCACTCGCTCCCTCAGCACGGGATCGGCATCCACCACCAGACTGCTCAACAGGTGCCCAGCGTCGTCGGAGGCGAGCGGGGCCAGCGCACAGCGGCGGACCAGCCCGGCGGCGGCGAGGTCGGCGAGCGCGCCGGCGAGCGGATCGCCGGGCTGCACGTCGGTATCGCGGTAGGTGCCGACAACGCGTAGGGGCAGCCCCGGCATGTGGATGAGGTAGCGGAGTAGGTCGAGCGTATCGGCGCCGGCCCAGTGCAGGTCGTCGAGCAGCAGCAGCGTGCCTGGCGGTCCTGCGACGTTGGCAAAGTAGCGGGCGACCGCGGCGAAGATCAGGCGCCGCTCCTGTTGTGGGGCAAGCGTCCATCCGGCGACGGGGGGCGTCACCATCGGCGCAAGCTCCGGCAGCAGGCGCACAAGCCATGCGCTGCCGGCGAGCAGCGTCTTGCGCCGCGCGGCGGGCTGGGCCGCCAGGTGCCGCCCGATGGCCTCGACGAACGGCGCGTAGGGATCCTGACCATCATAGGGACTGTGGCTGCTCTCGGCGGTAGCCTGCCGCTGGCAGCCGCCGGCGAGTACTGTCCAGCCAGCAGACGTGGCTCTCGCCGCCGCCTCGCGCGCCAGGCGCGACTTGCCGATCCCCGCTTCGCCGCTCAGCATGAGTAGCGGCGATCCCACGCCGGTCAGGTGCGCGTCGAGCAGGGCCAGCTCGGCCGTGCGCCCAACAAACTGGCCCCCTGCATCCGGCGTTTGCGTGCCCGTGGCTGGACTCGCCGCCGCATCGGGGTGGCGCGCGGCGCTCACCAGCGCGGCGAGATCGGCGTCAGAGAGCGCCAGCGCGCTGGCAAGCAGGGTGATGGTGTCGCGGCGCGGCGCGCGATTCACGCCGCGCTCCAGCGCGCTGATGCCCTCGACGCTCAGGCTGGCACGCTCGGCCAGCTCCTCTTGCGTCAATCCAGCGGCCTGCCGCAGCCGCCGCAGCAACAGGCCGAAGGCGGATGGGGAGACGGCGCTCATGGTTGGGCCGCCCTTCTCGGCTCGCGGGCGGGTGAAGCGCGGCGACCTGCGCCCGTCACGCCTGTACGCTCAGACAGCGCCGCCATCATAGCACGCACGGCGGGCAGCCGCAAAGTGCGGGCAGCGAGGGTGACGGAGAACGCGGAGGACGCGGAGAAGAGCAGAAGATCCACACAGAGGGCACGGTAGGCACGGAGGACAGATCATCAGAGGGAGAGCAGAAGAGAGGAACCGTAGAGGACGCAGAGGACGCAGAGGACGCGGAGGCAGGACCGAGGGGCGCAAAGAGCGTACGCGGGTAGGTAGGGGCGCATGGCGTGCGCCCTCCTCACGAGCGGCAGAACACACGGATCCAACCGGCCGCCCGATGTGCGAGCGACGGCTGCCGTCTCTATCGTGCGGCCTGTGTCACATCGCGCTGTGGAGCCGAGAGTGCCGTGGCTGGTGCCTCGTGTGTGCGCAGATATGCCGCGCCGGCCAGCAGGATCGCGGGGTCTTCGCGCGCGCAGCCGATCATCGCGTTGCACAGGTGGCACAGCAGGCGCCGCACCTGCCCCGTCACGTGATTGTGGTCCACGACGAGCTTCTGGTCGCCCACGCCGCAGATCGCGCACTTGCCCTGCTGCGCGGCGAGCATGGCGTCAAAGTCTTGCAATGTGAGATTGTATTTGGCCTTGAGGTCCAGTCGTCGGATTCTGCGCGGGTCTGCGAGGTCGCGCTCTTTCCGCTTCAGATATTTGCAGAGCTTGCACATCGGTTCGACCCCGTAGCGGCAGACCTTGTGGCGGTGAAAGTCGGCGAGAGGCTTCCACTTTCTGCACACTGTGCAAACGCGGCCGGCAGGCTTGGGATCGTTGCTATGATCGCGTTGCTGCGCACGTGAGCACTCTTTGCAGATGCGACGCAGATGGGTGATGCCGCGCTGGGTGACTGGGTAGAATTCGGATTCGTCCTTCACAGCACGGCATGAGCTGCATTCGCGCATGTTGGAAACCTCGCCCTCTCATCAGGTGACAGCTACCAAAGAGCGAGATACCGCACAGCACGAAAAAAGCGGAAACGTCGCTTTGACGCTTCCGCTACCAGGGTGGAGATGATGGGACTCGAACCCACGGCCTCCGCCATGCGAGGGCGGCGCTCTCCCGGCTGAGCTACATCCCCAGGGCGTGGTTAGTATAGCACGCGGCGCCGGTCGCCGCAAGGGCGCGATCGGCCAGGCGGGCGATAGGGCCGCGAATGCACTCGCGTCTGTGGGCCTGCTGACTATCAAGTCCGTCTGTGCGGGTGATATCCCCAGTCCGCGCGGGCGGACTTTGCGGCCGAAGGCCCCCAGGCGCGGTTTCAACCGCAGACTGCTGCCGTCCCAGCCTATGCTCCGGGCGTCGCCGTAGGCGGCAGGGCTGGCGCGGGGGACGCGACCAGCGGCAGGTGCGCGCCGAGCGGGGTGAGCAGCACCAGCAGGAAGATCAGCCCCGCGGCGGCGAGGCCGTAGTAGATCCAACGGCTGAGGCGCAGGTAGTGGCGGAAGTAGTCGTTAGCGCGGCCAGCGGTTGCCCAGATTTCGTGCTTCTCGTCGTCGGTCAGCTCTGAAACTGACTTCAGACGGTCGAGCACCTCGCGGCCGTCCAGCGCGAAGCGCCGCTCGCGCGCCGGCAGCAGGAAGCGCACGATGAAGATCAGGTAGGCGAGGTACGCGATGGTGCCCAGCTCCCACACCAGCCGCGCGTGCGCCGGACCGATCAGTGCGGCGATGATTACGGCCACCAGCAGCCCCGCCGTCTTGTACACGTCGCTCACCACGTCGCTCGCCAGATCGCTCACCGCCTGGCGCACATCTCCGGCGTAGGCTGCCACGGCGTCGAGCGCCTGCCGCCGCACCGTGAAGTAGTGGTTGGTCTGGCGCTTGAGGTAGAGGTTGAAGGTCGCCGCGGCGGCGGGCAGCGCGCGATGGGCCGCCTCCTCCAGCTCGGCGAAGCTGACGCGCGCGACGGCGGGGAAGCCGTGCGCCAGGCACTCGCGCGCGATGTAGAGGCGGTCAGGTGTCTCGCTGCCGTAGGCGAACGCCGCCAGCCGCGACGGCGCCTCGCCTGCTTCCGGCTCGCCCGCGTCCGCGTCGTCCACGGGCAGCTCGCAAGCGCGCACCGGCTCGCCGGAGAAGCGCAGCAGCAGCGTGTCCTCCGCATCTCCCACGCCCGCCTGCACCGAGGCCGCCAGCTCCATTGCCGCCAGCCGCTCGCGCAGAGTTGCCACCGCTCGCGCCGTCCGCTCCAATCCCGGTGCCCGCTCCTCGATTGCCAGCGCCCCGCTCGTCAGCCCGCAGGCAGGGATCGTCCAGATGGACTCGGCGTCGCGCAGCTCGCGCGCCCGCGTGCGGCGCCGCACCGACTCCTGCCACGCGGAAGCATCTAGATCGAGCCAGGGCAGCGCCTCCAGGTCGCGTGCGCCGATCACCTCTAGCGCCGGACCCGCCAGATAGCCTGCGGCGTCGAGCAGCACCAACATAGCGCGGCCACCGGTGCGCGCCAGACCGGCGGAATCCCATAGCGGCAGCGCGCCGGGCGCGAGCAGCGTACGCGCGCAGGCCTCCGGCGAGAAGAAGACGGCGATACCCGTGACCGCCAGCGCCTCCGCCGCGCCGAGGAAGCCCGGTCGATCGGCCAGCGCTTCACGGGCCAATGCCACAATCCCGGCCTTCGCCAGCTTGATATGCGCCTTGACGTCGAGCGTGGCGCCGCTTGCCTCCACGCGCGTACGCGCTTGGGCCACGAATGAGGCAAAGGTGTCGCCGGGCGCAGCATCATGCCGCAGCACTGCTGGCGCCTCCTCGCCATCCAATCCCAGCTCGACCACCTGTAGCGTCACATCCAGATCGGTGCCCAGAAGCGCGAACCACTCGGCGACATCGGCTGGCACCACGCCATCAAGGTGATCCAGCGCGATGCGTGGCTCTGCCTCGACGTGCGTAAGGTCCTCTCTGCGTGCCAGGTGCGACGCATCGAGGCCAAAGGCCGACCGCAGCGCAGTGAATGCTGCCACACGGGCAAGAAGGCGTGTGGAGGGCGCCACGCCGGCCGACGTGGCGGCTTGTAGAGGGGCAGCAGCTCGGCGCTGGGCACGGAGGGAGTGAGAATCGTTGGACATCGTCAAGTGCTCACTTCCCGCAATATCAGCGACGTGAGCACAAGCTCGTAGCGGTTGCCCACACGCCGCAGTCGCCGCAGATCGAGCAGTGACGCAAGCTGGTCAGCGGGCATACGCAACTGCGCACCGCCATCGAGCTCGAGCCGTACCATTCTCACGAGTCCATCCGCGATCACGCGATCCACAGGAAATTGCTCGATGCGCTGTGCTGGCTCGCCAGACCCCAAACCTACCGCTATGTGCTCGATCAAGGTGGTCCGCATGCTGGGATGGCCCGCAAGCGCAGCCTCCGCAAACCGCGTTATGTTCACGCTGGCGGCACCAAGAACCTCCCTGCGGGCGGCGTAGAACGCGAACACATCAGCAGGTGTGAGATCATCGCCGTTGTGCGCCAGCCACGCCTCGCACAGGTCAATGAAGCGGCGCGTAAGCTGACGCGGGGAGGGCGCGAGGATGGCGCCAAGGAATCGCTTGTAAAAGAACTGCGCAATGTCCGTAGTGGCCGTCGGTCGTGCCTGCTTATCGAGGAGTACGATATCGTAGCCGCGCTCGCCAGGAAGGCGACGTGGCAGCGCGCATTTCTGCAAATGGCCGTCTTCAGGCATCGTGTTGTAGGCCTCGTCGTAGACCACGCGCAGGTAGCCGCCAATGCGCTCAAACGTGCGCACCTGGCGCACCTGGGGATCGAGCTTGAGCAGCGCGACGCGGCGCTCCGTCTCGCCATCAACAGTGTAATTGACGACCGCGAGGTCGCCCGCGGCGATGGTGCGCGGTTTCATCTCCTTGAACAGTCGTCCCGCGAGCTGTCGCGAAGCGTCTACGAACGTCGTCTCGTCCTTCAGCAGCGCATCGCACCATCTGGCGATCTGCCCGTCCGGCTCGGCAAAGCTGCCAATCCACTCAGCGCGTGTGGCCGTCTCCTCGATGTATGAGCAGAAGAGGTCGCGCGTCTTGGATGGCAGCGTGCTCACAGCTTCCGCAAGAAGCGGTTGCGGCTTCTCATTGTCGAGCTGGTGCTGGATGATGCGCTCGATGCGCACACGTGGCGCCGCGACCGCAGGCTCGCGCACCGCGGCGATGCCAGCGTCGGGGACCGCGCGGCGGCCCACCTCCGCCAGCGTCTCGTCGGCGGCAGCGTCCATGGCGGCCTCGGCGCGCGGCAGCCGCGCCCGCCGGGCTGTCTGTCCCGTTTGTGTGCGAGTACGCGCCACAGCATCCCCTCCCTCGCCGCGCCCTGTTGGCAGAGTGTCCACATTCTCTCATTCCACACCGTCCGGCTGCAAGCGGCAGTCCGTGGGCACATTCGACCATCCAGCGAGTCCCCAGTCCGCGGAGGCGGACTTCGCGGCCCGCAGGCCCTCCAGGCGCGGTTTCAACCGCCTGCCGGCGTCATCACAAGACACGACGCGGAGCAACCGCGCCCAGCCAACCGCTGGGAGCATCGTCTGTTGGTGACATAATCTGGCATCTCACGTGCGGTAGCCTCTCAGCGCCAGGCGGGCTAGCCCATCCGTATATGCTCCCGTTCGCGTTGCCACCCGATTGCTCGTTGTGCCGTAAGCAGGGTAGCGAAGGTAGTACGCGGGCGATCCGCTGCCCTGGCTAGGACCTGCTCGCGGCCGTTACCTGCCCCATCGTGTATCGTCACTGCTGAGGGAGTAGGGGCGTTTGGTGGATGCCCGACATGGGGTGCGGAACGCGGTCGTCTGCGGGTGGAGAGGCGTGGTATCTCGGTGACTTTTGCTGTGCGCGAATATGCCCTGGTCTTTCGGCGCGCGACGGGTGCCGAACGCGTCCGCGCGGGGGCGCGATGGAGCGTGGTGCGGCCGAGCTATCGGCCGCCAGCGCCGCAGGCGTCCACTGTTCCCTCGCGGCGCGCAACAGCGCGTCGTGTAACCTCGGAGCTGCTCGTCGTGCCGGTCTGCTCGACGCTCGCGCTCGATGCCCCTTCGTACGAGAGCTTCCTACGCTCCAGCGGCGTGCTCGACGACGCCCTCGACCTGCTCGGCGGCATCACGCTGGCCGACGGAGCCACGGTGGAGACGGCCCGCCGCCGCATCCACTCGCTCGTCATGGCTGCCGAGGTACAGCACATCGTCGATCGCCTCTCGGCGTAGCCTAGCTTACGCCTGCCCGCACGATGCCTCCGCGCTCGCCATACAATCCGCGGCAATAGCCCACCAGCCGCGCCAGCAGCGGACTCTGCCGCTCCAGCCAGGCGCGGTCGCCCACCAGAATCAGCTTGCGCTGTGCCCGCGTCAGCGCCACATTCAGCCGCCGCGGCTCGGCGATGAAGTCGCCACCGCTTCGAGCGAGCATCTCCCCTTCGGTTGTAGCGCCAGCAGGTGAGGTCCGCCCGCCGAAGGCGAAGATCACCACCGGCCGCTCCGCCCCCTGGAAGCGATCTACCGTGTCCACCGCGACCGCCGCCTCGCCGCGCGCCGCCAGTCGCCGTCGGATCGCCGCCACCTGCGCACGGTATGGCGCGATCACCGCGATCTCATCCGCCGCCATGTCCGCCGCGCGCAGCGCCAGCACCAGCGCACGAACGACCCTGGCCTGCGCGTCGCTGACCTTGCCCGCCGGCTCGCCCCCACTCGGCACATCCACGAAGACCAGCGGCCGTTCGGGCGCCAGCACCGCCGCCAGGGGATCGCTAGGCGTAAGCGCGAGATCGAGCTGCGCAGTCCGTGCCGTCCCCTCCGCCGCGAGCAGGCCATCGTAAAACGCCGCGCTGGGGAAGCCGCAGATGATCGGGTGCATGCGGTATTGGCGCTCCAGCCGCACGCCCGCCACTGCTCCCCAGCGCTCCATCAGCATCGCCAGCACCGAGCGGCCCAGTCCCCGCTCCGCCGCCTCGCGGCTCAACACGAGCGGCGGAAGCTGCTGATCGTCGCCCACCAGCACGAAGCGCCGGGCGAAGCGCAGCGCGCCGAGCAGCGCCGGCAGCGTGAGCTGGCTCGCCTCGTCTACCAGCGCCAGGTCAAACGCCACGGCATCACCCGCGCCGTCGTAGCGCTCCGCCGACCAGGTCGCGGTCGTCGCCGCCACCAGCGGTGCGGCCAGCAGCGTCGCGCGCACCGCCGCCGGGTCGAGCGGTGCGCCATCGGGCAGCCCCAGCCGCGAGCGCGTGCGCGGCGCCAGACGCAGCCCCCGCACCCGCGGCGCGACGCTCAGCTCATGGCCCAGCCTCACGGCGTCGTCGCGGCCCTCCGCCAGCAGCCGCAGCAACACGTTGTCTACGGCCTGATTGGTGAACGCTGCCAGCAGCACGCGATCCCCGCGCGCCATCGCCCGCCGCGCGATCGCCGCCACCACGCGCGTCTTGCCAGTCCCCGGCGGACCCTGCACCAGGGCGTAATCGTCAGCGGAGAGTGCGAGCGCCACCGCCGCGCGCTGCTCGGCGTTGAAGTCGGCGTCCAGATCGTCGAGCGCCGGCGCGGAGACGGGACCAAAGCGCGGCGGCCGCTCTCCCGCGACGAGTGCGCGCAGCCGCGGATCGGCCTCCAGCCAGCGCCAGAGGTTGCGCAGCGTGCGGTGCGCGGTGATGTCGCTGGCGTAGCGGTCGATCAGCCGCGGATGGGAGATGCGCTCCGGCGTCCAGACCGTCACCCCGCGCTCGCCGAGCCGCAAGATCGTGCCAGAGACGACCTCGCCGCGTACCGGATCGCCCTCGCTCAGCAAGATTTCGTCGCCCTCGCGCAGCTCCGACTCGTTGAGGCAGCGGAAGCGGTATTCCCACTCGCCGGCGGTCGTCACCGTTGGCTCGCCATCCAGCTCCAGGTTGTCCAGCGCGATGCCGGCGGCGACGCGCCGCCACGGGGACATCTTCCACAGAGCCGCCGTCTCACCCTCGCCCGCCTGGCGCTCTAGTCGCAACAGGTCGTAGTGCGTGGCGAAGTTCGCCGCGTCGGACGGCACAACCGGCGCCGGCCGCTCGTCGCTCTGCGGCGGCTGCCAGCCCAGCAGCGGTGAGGTGCGCAGGCACGGCTCGCGTAGCGCGCAGCGGGCGCAGGTCTTGCCGCCGGGCGGTGGCGGCACGCGGCCCGTGGCGTGGACCAGCGCGAGCTGGTTGCGCAGGTCGAGCACGCGCAGCAGATCGCGCAGCGTGAAGGCGACGCCGTAGCCCTCGGCGCGGCCCGGCGTGCCGCTGTAGAGCAGCGTGGCGAGCGGGCGAGTGCCAGATGCGCCATCGCGGGGGCGCAGCACGGCGAGCAGCGTGAGGTAGCCGTAGACCTGCCAGCGGTGCTCGCGGCGGGGCAGCGCGGCGTGCGCGTTGCCGGTCTTGAGCTCCAGCAGATTATCCCCGCCGGTCCCGGCCAGCAGAAAATCAAGCCGACCCTTCAGCCCGATCTGCGGCGCCAGCAGAAACGTCTCGGCGCGCACGTCGGGCGCGCGGCCCCAGAGCGTCGCGTGCTGGTGGGCGTGCCACGCATCGAGCGCGCGCAGGTGTGGCGTGGAGTCGTCGCGCAGCGCGGCCGCCGGCACCCGCTGCAGCGCCAGGTCCGCCGCGCGCGCCTGGAGCGCCTGCTCGAAGTAGGCATCCAGGCCGGCGGTGCCGCCTTTGAGCAGCTCCTTGAAGGCGGCGTGGATGGCGGTGCCGCGCAGCGTGGCGGCGTTGGGCGGCGAGGGCACGAGCTGGCGCAGTGGATACTGGCGCACGCAGTACTCGCCATTGTTGAGGTCGGTGATGTTGAGTAGCAGGTCCGGCTCGAGCACGACCGCGCTCGCCTCGCCCGCAACCAGCCGTGCCTTCGTGCTGTCCCCGGATTCGCCCGCCGGGTGGCTCAGGTGGAAGGCGCGCAGCCGCAGGCGGTGCAGAGCATCGGGTGGCAGCGCGACCAGCGCCGTGGCGAGCGCTCGCGTGCGCAGTGGTAGACGCAGGCGCAGCTCGCCGTCTCCGTCGTCGCCGTCCTTGTTGCCGTCGCGTGCCAGCAGCACGTGCGGCGCCCGGTCGCGCTCCGGCGGCACATGGATGCGCAGCAGCCGCCCCTCGACCGACGGCACATCGCAGGCCCGCGGCGTGAGCGCGCAGAGAAAGCAGCCACTCTCGGCTTCAGCGGAAGCGGTGCCAGAGATGCCGTCGCCATCCACTTCGCTCGCCCGCATGCGCTGCTCCTCCGCTCTTGACCGACGCGGGCAGTGTAGCGGCAAGCGGCGGGCGCGTCAACCGAGCAGGACGCTTTCGGCGAGTGGCCAGTGACGACTATCGGGTCGCCGCGCTCTGGAACGCGCGGATACGCGAGTCCATCGCCGCGAGATGTTATTGTGCGTCGGGAGCAAGCTGTGATGCCAGGCCCCGCGGCGTGCGGCAGCTTGACTGGAAGCTCGGTAGGTGGTATAGATGAGCTATTCCGTCGCGGGCGTAGAGCATCGCTGTGCATCCCTACGTGGCGCGCAAACCGGCCAGCCCTCCCCGACGGCGCCTGGCCTCGGCTGGCTCTGGATTGTCGAGGAGCATCGTGCATCGCGCCGAATCTCCACCACTGGACGCGCTTGCGGGCGCGATCGACCTCGACACGCTGCCCTTCACCGAGCGCGGCTCGCGGCTGTTGCTCTTCCGCGACCCTGATGCTGACGGCGCCTTCCGCGTCCGACTGGCCGAGTTCGCGCGCGACGCCGAGCCGCATCCGGCGCTGGCGGACTGGCGCTTCACCGACGGCGACGGCCACCCGCTGGCGTGCGAGGTGACGACCTATCCCGACGTCGTGGTCTGCGCCACCGCCTGCGGCACCTTCCGCATCGCCTTCGCCGACCCCGAGACACTGCTGATCGCCCTGCCGCCCGACACCGCCTGCGGCCTGCGCTTCACCACGCCGATGGACCTCGCCGAGCGCGACAGGCGCGGCGGGCTGCTCAGCCGCGAGCGCGGCTCTCCGCTGCGGCTGGCCTACACATCGGGTGCGCCGCTACTGCGTAACGAGGTCGCGGCGCGGGCGTCCACCGGACGCCCCTACGCATCTGATGGCCTGCTGTGCGTCACCCTCGGGTGCGGGCCGGCACCGGCTGGCGAGGCCGCCGTGCTGCTCGGTGTCAGCCGCACTCCGCACGCCCTCTCGCGCGCCGACCCCGATCCGCGCGCCGCGCTCGTCTCAGCCACCGCGCGCTGGGATGCCTGGCTCGCCGCCGCTCCGGCCGTCGCCGCGCCCTACCGCCGCCATGCCGCGCTGGCCTGGTGGACGCTGGCGGCGAACATCATCCGCCCCTACGCATACCCCGAGCGCGAGGGCGTCGCACCCTCCAAGCTCAAGTATGTCGGCATCTGGCACTGGGACGCCTACTTCCACGCGCTCGCGCTGCGCCATGTCCAGCCGGAGCTTGCCAGGGAGCAATTCCGTCTGCTGCTCGACCATCAGCTCCCCAGCGGCCTGATCCCCGACGTCGTCCACGACGAGGGCGTACTCGCGCATACCGACTGCATCGCCGACGCCGACGTGACCAAGCCGCCGCTCACCGCCTGGGCCGCCGAGAAAGTCTACGAGGCGACCGGCGATCGCGAGTTCCTGGCCGAGATCTACGCCCCGGCGGTGCGCTTCCAGCGTTGGTGGCTCGCCGAGAGCGATCCTGCTGGCGACGGCCTACCGGCCTACCTGCATCCCTGGTCGTCGGGGCTGGATAACAGCCCGCTGTGGGACGCAGGCGTGCCGGCCTCGTCGCCCGACCTGCCGACCTACCTCACGCTTCAGTACGACACGCTGGCGCGCATCGCGCGCACGCTGGGCCGCGACGAAGACGCACGCCTCTGGACCCACCAGGCCGCGCATCTGGCCGAGCGGCTGATCGCGCGGCGCTGGGACGAGCAAGCCGGTCTCTTCTGGGCTGCGCGCGATGTAGGGGCGGGACATGTCCCGCCCGCCCGCGTCGCGGCGGTCACGCCATTCAACCTGTTCCCGTTGATCACCGGGCGCATGCCGCCTGAGATTGCGGCGCGGCTGGTGGCGGCGCTGACCGATCCGGGACGCTTCTGGTCGCGCTGGCCCGTTCCGACCGTCGCGCTGGACGACCCGGCGTACGATCCCGAGGCGATGTGGCGCGGTCCGGTGTGGCTCAACGTCAACTATCTGCTGATCGATGGGCTGGCGCGTGCCGGCTACGGCGACCTCGCCCGCGAGCTGCGCGACCGCACACTGGAAATGGTGTGCAACGGCGACGGGCTGCATGAGTATTATCATCCACAGAGCGGCGCGAAGCCGCCGCGCGCGACCGAGATGTTTGGCTGGACGGCCGCGCTGTTCATTGACCTGGCGCTGGCGGCAAGCAGCGACGACGCCGCGCCGATCACCGCGCATAGGGAGACACGCACGTGGCCGGTGGCGAATCCGTCCGCATCCATACCCCGCGACACCTGACGCTGATCCAGACCGAACGGCTGCTGCTGCGCCCCTTCACTGAGGCCGACGCCGAGCGGCTGCACGCGCTCTTCGATACGCACCCCGACGTGTGGCGCTACGACGGACGCTTCCCGCGCGGCCTGGAGCAGCGGCGCGCGCTGCTGCGCTGGCGCATGCTCGACTTCGAGCGCGAGGGCTGGGGCGCGATGGGCGTCGTGATCCGCGCCAGCGGCGAGCTGATCGGCCAGGCGGGATTGCAATACTGGCTCTGTCCACAGGCCGACGGCACGGCGCTGCCGGAGGTCGAGTTATTCTACAAGCTCGGCCGCGACTACTGGGGCCAGGGCTACGCCACCGAGGCCGGCCGCGTGCTGCTCGCCTACGCCTTTGACCACCTGCGCCTGCGGCGAGTCGTCTCGACGGCGGCGCGCGCGAACGAGCACTCCGTCGCCCTGATGCGCCGCCTGGGCATGAGGATCTCCGACGACCCCTCACAGCCCGACGAGGTGCTGGGCACGCTGGAGCGCCCACGTGCGGCTGAGGACTGACAAGCGCCATACCGTCCACTTTGTGCCGGATGGTAGGGGCGAGACATGTCTCGCCCGCCGTGAGCCTGGCAGTCACGCGAGGAGGGTGACAGATGAATCTGCGACGCTACGCCCTTGAGCCTGTCGCGCGCTTTTCAAGCCCAGATCGCTTTCCTCCCAGGAGCGGACAGAAGAGCATGCCCCCTGCGTCTGAAATGATCTCTGTTACGAGAGAGGAGCGAGGCACCTGATGCAGACCACGCAGCTCGACCTGTTCGCGGGCATCCTGGTCGCCGACTACACGGCGGCCCTGCACTGGTACGAGCGGCTGCTCGGCTCCCCGCCCACCTTCTTGCCACACGACACCGAGGCCGTGTGGGAGCTGGCGGAGCATCGGTACGTGTACATCGTGCAGCAGCCGGAACACGCCGGCCACGCCCGGCACACACTCTTTGTCGCGGACCTCGATGCGCTCGTCGCGCAGATCGCGGAGCGGGGACTCGACCCCGTGACGCAGGAAACGTACGCGAACGGCGTCCGCAAGACCACGTACCGCGATCCCGACGGCAATGAGATCGGGTTCGGCGGCGCTCCCCTGTAATCAGCTTCTGGCTCAGCCCATGGCTGCACATGGTAGCTTATCGAGCCGAGTTGCAGATAATGAGGCGCGATTGAGCGAGGGGACAAGCGGCATGTCAGCTTCCACCGGCACCGGCGACTATGACGCGCAGGATGGCTTCGATGCACGCTTCGAGTGGGGGACCGAGGGCATGCGGCGGCTCGCGCCGCTCTCCGAGGTCGTCGTAATCGTGGACGTGCTCAGGTTTACGACCGCGGTAGACGTGGCAGTCTCACGCGGCGCGGTGGTTTATCCATATCACAGCCGCGACGACGACGCGGCAGACGCTTACGCGCACGAGGTGGGAGCGCAACTCGCCGAATGGCGCGGCGCGGCCGCAGGCGAGCGCCCCTACTCGCTCTCACCCGTCAGCCTTCTTCGGCTCGCACCGGGCGAGCGGCTGGTGCTGCCCTCGCCCAACGGCGCGACGCTGGCGTTTCTTGCCGCCGAGACGCCGGCCACAGTCTTTGCGGGATGCCTGCGCAACGCGACGGCGGTGGCGAGTGCCGTGCGCCAGCAAGGGGGCGTGGTGGCGGTGACCGCCGCCGGCGAGCGCTGGGGCCGCGACTCCGGCAGCCTGCGTCCGGCCGTCGAAGACCTGCTCGGCGCGGGGGCGATCCTCGCCGCGCTGGCACCTGCCACACCCTCGCCCGAAGCGCATGCCGCGATGGCCGCCTTCCAGGCCGCGCGGCCGCACCTGCGCGCCCAGCTGCTCGCGTGCGTGTCCGGTCGCGAGCTGGTCCAGAAGGGCTTCGCGCGGGACGTGGAGATCGCCGCCGAGTATGACGCCAGTCGCACGGTGCCGGTGCTCCGCGAGCGGGCGTTTCGCGCCGCCGATTGACCGATCACGGCGGCATGGAGGCCGGCGGATGAACCCGCGCCGAGGCGTCTCCGGCGACGAAGGCCGCCTGCGCGGCCAGGGGATGAAGCGCACGGCCTTGCGCGCCCACTCCCGCGCTGGCTATACTGCGTGCGCGGGCGCATCTTGCCGCGGAAGGTGCATGACGTGCATTCCTGCAGATGGCTGCCCGCATGTGCGCCGACTCCCCCTGTCCGGTGCCGCCAAATTGCAGAAAGTGAGTCGTCACCATGCCGCTCGGCCGCCGACTGATCCTACTGCTGCTGGACGGCACGATCCACACGATGAACCCCGATCAGCCGCGCGTCTCGGCGCTGGCGGTGGACCGCGGCTCCGGGCGCATCTTGGCCGCCGGGGACGACGCCGAGATCCGCCAGCTCGCGGGTCCCTTGACCGAGACGATCGACCTGCGTGGGCGCACGGTGGTGCCGGGTTTCATTGACGCCCACACGCACCTGATGATGTATGCCCAGGGGCGCATCGAGCTGGACCTGCGCGACGCGCGCTCGGAGGAGGATGCGGTCGCCCGCGTGCGCGAGCGCGCCGAGCGGACGCCGGAGGGAACGTGGATTCTGGGCCATAGCTGGGACAAGAACGCTTGGCCCGGCAGCGCCTTCCCGTCACGGCGCTCGCTGGACGCGGTCGCCCCACACCACCCCGTCGCGCTGCACGACCACTCGTATCACGCGCTGTGGGCGAACTCGGAGGCGCTGCGGCAGGCTGACGTCGGCCACGAGACGCCCGATCCGGGGCGCGGGCGCATCGGGCGCGATGCCGACGGCGAGCCGGACGGCATGCTGTTCGAGGACGCGACCTGGCTCGTCGAGCGCGTAGCGGTCCCACCCGACGACGAGACCATGCTAGCCGAGCTGCGGCGCGTGCTGGCGGAGATGCGGGCGCGCGGCATCACCGGCGTCCACAACATCGAGGGTGACCGCAGCCTGCGCCTCTTGCAGCGTCTGCACCGCGGCGGCGAGCT
>DASVAA010000027.1:0-2677 GCA_036376595.1 Ktedonobacterales bacterium
GCCCGATGCCGCGGCTCGCGCCGGTCACGACGGCGCGCTTGCCTGAGAGCGTGCCACTACCAGTGCCTCCGCCCTCGCTCCCCATGTGTTCCACGGTGATCACTCTCCTCCCGAGTGCGCCGCGGATTCGCCGCCCGCGGCCGCGGATGTGGATCTGGATGTCACGCGCGCCACGTGCGGGCGTCCACCGGACGCCCCTACGGATTGCGCGCCGACGTTGTCAGATGGCACTTTGCGCTGCTTGCCGCTGCTGGTAGCTGCCCGCGGCTCACGCGCCGCCGCTCGTGCCGCATCGCCAGCGGCCGGAGCTGGCTCCTCGGTCCCGCGCTCTGTGGCCTGCGGTGGGATCATCAGGCAAAGATCGGCGCGTCCGCCGGCCAGCAGCGTATTGACCTCGTTGGTGGTAGTGAGATAGCCGCCTGCCAGCACGGGGATGCCAGCCTCGTTGCGCAGCCGCTCGGCATAGCGCGTGAGGTAGCCGCGGCGGTAAACCGGGCGTCCGGCCGGCGTCGTCCAGCCGGCCACCGGGATCACCAGGTCGCAGCCGTGGGCCAGTAGCTCGCGCGCGACGGCCACTGCGTCGTCGGGGATGAAGCCGCCGCGGGCGCAATCGTCCACGTTCAATGTGACAGCCAGCGGCTTCTCCGACGGCCAGACGGCGCGCACCGCGTCGAGCACCTCCAGCGGGAAGCGCAAGCGGTTTTCGAGCACGCCGCCGTATTCGTCGTCGCGCTGGTTGGCGAGCGGCGAGAGGAAGCTCGCCAGCAGGTCGCCGCGTGCCATCGCCAGCGCCAGCAGGTCGAAGCCCGCCTCGTCCGCCAGCCGCGCGGCGCGCACGAAGTCGCCGCGGATCGCCGCCATCTCCGCCGCATTCAGCGCGTGGGGCACGAGGCTGCCGGGCGTGTAGGGCAGCGGCGAAGGCGCGACCAGCGGCCAGCCACCTTCGCGCAGCGGGCGATCCAGTCCCTCGCGGCGCGCGCGCGTGCTGCCGCGGCGCCCGGCGTGCTCCAGCGTGATGCCGATACGCGCTGGCGTCTGCATGTGTACCGCGCGCACGATGCGCTGCCATGCCCGCTGCTGCTCCTGGCTGTAGAGGCCGGCGTCCTCCGGCGTGAAGCGCGCCGTGGGCGAAACCGCGGCGGGGTCGGCGAGCACCAGTCCCGCGCCGTCCTGCGCCAGGCGCGTGACGTCGAGCGCGTGCGCCAGCGAGGGCACGCCCTCCACCGCGTGCGCGACCTCGGCCAGCGCCTCAGCCGGCGAGAAGACGACGCGGTTGGCGAGCGGCAGATCGCGCAGGGCGAAGGGAGTCAGCATCGGCGCGGGGGCGATCAGGTTGAAGATGCGGCGGTGCTCGGCCTCGGCCCAGTAGTGCTTCTCGTACCAGCGGTCCACCAGCTCACCGAAGCGCGGATCGCGCAGGCGCAGGTCGTCGTACGAGATGCGGCGGCTGCGGGTGAGCAGATTGAAGGCGAACTGCACCGGCTCCAGCCGCGCCAGGCATCGCACGTCCTCGAAGTACGCCTGGCTCTCGGCGGCCGCCGCCTGGAGCGACTCGACCGCCGGCCGGCGCGCCAGCTCGTACTCCGCCAGCGCGGTGTCACGGTCGGGATACTGCTCGATGGCGTTGGCGAGCGCGATGGCGTCCTCCATCGCCAGCTTGGTGCCGGAGCCGATGGAGAAGTGCGCGGTGTGCGCCGAGTCGCCCAGCAGCACGATGTCGCCGTGGCGCCAGGTCGCGCACTTGACGGTGACGAAGTTGATCCAGGCCGACTTGTTGGGGTAGAGGTGGCAGCCGCCCAGCTCCGGCGCGAAGAGCCGCTCGCAATACGCCACGCTCTCAGCCTCAGTCGCGTTCTCCAGCCCGGCTCGGCGCCACGTTTCTTCGTCGCACTCGACGATGAAGGTGCTGGTGGTGCCGTTGAACGGGTAGGCATGCACCTGGAAGAAACCGTGCTCGTGCTCGCGGAAGATGAAGGTGAAGGCGTCGAGCACTTTGTCGGTGCCGAGCCAGATGTAGCGCGCGTTGCCAGGCGTGAGGCTCGGCTTGAAGACGTCGGCGTAACGGCGGCGGACGAGGCTGTTGACGCCGTCGGCGGCGATCAGCAGGTCGTGATCGCCGGCTACCAGCGCGCCAAAATCGGTCACGTCTTCGAGGAAGCGCAGCTCGACGCCCAGCTCGCGGCAGCGGCGCTGCAAGATGGCGAGCAGCTCTTTGCGCGCCAGCCCCGCGAAGACGTGGCCGCCGCAGCGCAGCAGCTCGCCGCGGTACTGCACGTCAATCGTGTCCCATGAGACGAAGCGGCTGGTGATCGCGCGGTAGCTCTTGTAGTCGGCCTCCTGGAAGGCGGCGAGCGTGCGGTCGGAGAAGACGACCCCCCAGCCATAGGTCGCGTCGGGAGGGTTGCGCTCGACGACGGTGATCGCGTGGGCGGGATTGGCCTTCTTGAGCAGCAGCGCGCAGTAGAGTCCCGCCGGCCCGCCGCCGAGGATCGTGATCTTCACGCGGCGGCTCCTTCCGGTCGGAGAGCCGGCGGTTGAAACCGCGCCTGCGGGGCCTGCGGCCACAAAACCCGCCTGCGCGGGTTAGGAACGGTGAACGCGGAGAACGCGGAGGTTCGCGGAGGACGCGGAGAAGGGAAGGTAGCCTGACAGGAGGAGGGCCGGCGGGTGAACCCGC
>DASVAA010000028.1:0-7979 GCA_036376595.1 Ktedonobacterales bacterium
TGACCCCTGGTGGAACGATCTGGTCGATGCGATCAAGTAGATTGCTGGGCAGGACGATCCCGTCGGCGGCGAGGTAGGCGTCCAGGTGCTCCATGGTGCGCGGGCCGATGATCGCGGAGGTGACTGCGGGGTGACGGATGACGAATGCGATCGCCATCTGGATGAGAGTGAACTCGGCCTCGTCGGCGAGCGCGCCGAGAGCATCGGCGGCATCGAGCTTTGCGGCGTTGGCCGGGTTACTGGCGTCATAGACCCCGGAGCGCTGGGCGCGAGCGGCGGAGCCCGGCCCGCTAATCTGTCGGCCTTTGCGATATCTGCCCGATAGCCACCCTCCGGCCAGTGGGCTGTAGGTCATAACGCCCATGCCGTAGCGCAGGCAGGTCGGCAGCACGTCGTACTCGATAGCGCGAGTCAGCATGGAGTAGGGGGGCTGCTCGGTACGAAACCGTCCGTAGCCGCGGCGCTCAGCGGTCCACTGGGCCTCGACAATCGCAGAGGCAGAAAACTTCGACGCGCCAAAGGCGCGGATCTTGCCAGCGCGCACGAGATCAGTCAGGGCGCCGAGGGTCTCGTCAATATCGGTGTTTCGATCAGGAACGCCCACTTGGTAGAGATCAATCCAGTCGGTTTGGAGGCGACGCAGCGAGCCCTCGACCGCCTCCATGATCCACCGCCGCGACGCGCCGCGATGGTTGGGGCTCTGGTCAAAAGGAACGCCGAATTTGACGGCGAGCACGACGTTGTCGCGCCGCCCGCCTGCCAGCGCCTTGCCGACGATCAGTTCTGACTCGCCGGCAGAGTAGCCATCGGCGGTGTCGATGAAGTTGATCCCGGCGTCGAGCGCCTTGTGGATGATTTTGATCGCGGCGTCGTGATCGGGGTTGCCGAAGGCGCCGAACATCATCGCGCCAAGGCATAGCTGGCTGACCGAGATACCGGTGCGTCCAAGAGGTCGGTAGTCCATATGACGAACTCCTTGAGTCGCCGCGAGTCAATCGCGGCTGTGTGATAGAATCCATCTTGAAATGGAGAGTATGTCCACTTCATTGAAGAGGATAACCTATCCACTTAGGAGTTGTCAATGGCCCAATCAATGTCGCCCCAACCAACCTCCCAAGCGTCCGAAAGACGTGCCGACGCCGCACGCAACCGCGACAGGATCCTCGCCGCTGCCCGCGCCGCGTTCGCCGATCCTGAGGCTGAGGTGTCGATGGCCGAGATCTCGCGCCGCGCCGCGGTCGGGATGGCGACGCTTTACCGCAACTTTCCCGGCCGCCGTGAGCTCCTCGAGGCGCTGTTCACCGACGAAGTTGATGTCATCTGCCAGGCCGCCGAGCGCGCGAGCGAGCGCGACGGCGCGGCGCCTGGAGCCGTACTGATGGCCTGGCTGCGCCGGTTCTTCGCCTTCGCGATCGCCAAGCGCCACGTCGCCTCCGACCTGCTCGCGCACTCGGACAGGAGTAACCCCATCTTCGGCGAGAGCCGCGCCCGGGTGCTCGCCGCCGGACGGCCGCTCCTCGCCGCCGCACAGCGCGCCCACGAGGTTCGTGACACGCTCACGCTCGAACAGATCCTCGACATGATCGTCGCCATCGCCACGATTCGCAGCGACACCCGCTACATCGAGCCAATCCTCCAGGCCGCGCTTGATGGCCTTCGCCCCAGGCAATGTGAGAAATTGTATGAGAAGGCTCCTGGTCAGGATCTCCACCAAGTTTAATGACTGATGTGGTAAAGAGCAATGGAGCGCCCCTCGGCTCGCCCGCCACAGCGACGCCTCGTTCAACTGCTGCCCTGGTGTTCGGTCCACCAGGCGCAGTGCTCCAGCACGGTGGCATCCAGAACCGCTGCCAGCCACCTCCGCAAGATTGCCTCGTGCTCGCGGCGCATCGCGCGGTGGCGACCCGGCTTCGGCTGGCGCGCGAGTGAACCGGCCTCGCGCTGTTGCGCCACGGCGCGTTTCACGGTGGCCACCGCCACCTCAAAGCGGCGGGCAGCTTCTCGCAGGGGCAGACCGTCAGCCACCGCTCGCACCACGCGTTCTTTCAGGTCGGTCGAATAGGCGCGCATGCCACTCTGCCCTGCGCATCTCGTGCCTGCGCCCGCCTCTGCTTCTCGCAAGTTGCTCTAGGCGGCCGGAGTCATGGCGCATGGCGTGCATCCACTCTCAGCCCCCGAGACGGTCCGCCGGCTGGACCACCGGCAACTCTGCTGGCGACACAGAACTGGCGGCCGTCTCCAGCGCGGCATCCTCGGCGGCATATTGCTCGCGCTCGCGCGCCCGCTGGGCGGCCTCCATACGGTTGATCCAGACGAAGAAGACGACGCTCATGATGACGATGTCCACCAGGTTGCCCGGCACCACCAGAATCCCCCCGCTCACCTCCTGGTCGGTCAGCGGCGGCAGCAGGCCCATCACGCGCGGCGCGGCGGCGTACGTGGCGTAGAAGACGTAGGGCGCGAACATCGTGGCGATGCCGAAGACGTCCAGCGGCAAGCTTTCGAGCATCAGGTAGAAGATCTGGAGCGGCGAGGCGAGCCGCAGGTGACGGTCGAGCGGTGTCACGATCGGCCACCAGGTGAGCAGCCCGGCGACGAGGAAGCAGAGCATCTGGAGGTCGTGCAACGTGGTGTCGCGCAGCGCGGCCTCGTAGAGCGGGCCGATGTGCCATATCAGGATGGTGGCGTTAAAGATGCCGGCCGCGGCGACCGTGAAGAGCAGGTTGCGCGTGAGCTGGCGCAGGGCGCGCAGCGGCAGCAGGCGCTCCACCAGCCACTCTGGCAGACCGTAGAGCAGCAGCGGCGCGGCGAGCGTGATGATCAGGAAGAGCTGCGCCGTGTGCGCGGCGAACAGATAGTAGCGGCCGAGCGTATCCAGCGGTGACACCAGCACCAGCGCGAGCGCCGCCCAGCCGCCAAGGTAGCTCCACAGGCGGCGCCGAGCGACCGGCTCGGCAATCCCCAGGCGCCGGCGCAGCGGGCCAATCGCCACCAGATACCCCGCCAGCAGCACGGCTAGCCCCAGCAGCACCAGCGGGTCAAAGCTCCAGCTCGTCGGCGCCGGACGCATCACGCGCACCTCGTCCCCTTGTCGCAGACCTTCGCGAAGACGCTATCGTGACGAGCATAGCACCGCGGCGCGTCGCGGGCAATGTATGGGACGGCGCTCACGCGAGGTCGCGCGCGTAGACCCACATCGGCGTGTCTTCGTCGGCCTCATAGCCCGCGCCGGCCATGGCGTCGCGCAGGATTAGCAAATTGGGCAGCCAGGCCACCACCGACCGCAGCCCGCGCCGGCCAGCCTCTTCGCGCAGCACCAGCGCCAGCCGACCAATGCCTTCCGACGACCCATCCAGCGTGCGCAGATGCAGCCGCCCAGACTCTCCCGGCGTATAGGCGGGTCGCTCTTCGAGCAGCGCCAGCGCCTGGATCGTCTCCCACTCCTCCAACTGCCACAGGCGTCCCTCGGCCAGCGCCGCGCGCACGTCCAGCTCGCTCAGCGCGCGGGCCGACCAATCGCCGAAGCCCAGACCGCCGGTGAGTGGCAGCAGCGACGAGCGCTCCATCCACGCCCAGACGCGCTCGAAGTCCTCGGGGCCGGCGATGACAAGCCGCGCTCCGGGCGCGACATCCACGCTGATCCCCGCTCGAGGGGCGCCCTCAGTCGTGGTCTCGCTCTCGCTCTCGGTCTCGGTCTCGCCTTCACTCTCCTTAGCCTCGCCGAGCACATCTGGTTCCAGCGCGGGCGCCTCGTAGCGCACCATCTCGGCCACCTTGACGTAGCCAAAGCCGACCGCCAACTGTTGCGAGGCGGTATTCTCGTGCGTGGTCATCAGGCGGGCGACGGTCGCGCCGCGCTCGCGTGCCGCCGCCAGCGACGCCGAGCTAAGCCGGCGCGCGATGCCTTGCCGCCGGCGATCGGGGTCCACGCGGATGCCCTCCATCCAGACCTCGTCGTCGCTCACCTTGCGCACGTGAACCAGCCCCACCGGCCGCTCTCGCTCGCGTCCGTGCTCCACCTCACGCTCAATGGCTACCAGCAACGCGCCGCGCGTATCCGCAAGCCAGCCGTCCCAGACGTGCGGGATGTAGTCGTAGCCGTCCCAGATGCGCGCGCAGAAGGCCAGCGCGCCATCGCGGTCCTCCGCGCGCGCCGGCCGCACGATGACCTCATGGCTATTCTCGCCGGTGATCTTGCCGTTGTCGTCCGTCACCCGCGTGTGCTCCCTTCCCATTTCGCGCCAAGCCAGCCACGCACCAGCCGGTGGTCGCAACCGCGCCTGGAGGGCATCGTGGCCGCAAAATCCGCCTTCGCGGACTGGAGACGAGGCGCACCTGATGCGGCACCCCTGTCAGCATACGCCATGGACCTTGCGCGCTGGCAACTTCCGTTCTATAATTGCGACTGTTCTCAATGAGAACGTTCGCAATACGGAGAGCAAGATGATCGAACGACTGGTCCGGACGGGGCACAAACTGACGGCGCCGCGAAGGCGCGTGCTGGAGGCGCTGCGCGCGGCGGATGGTCCGCTGTCGGCGCAGGAGGTGGCGGAGCGCGCGGGGACCACCGTCGCCTCGACCTATCGCGCGCTGGCGCTGCTGGCGGAATTAGGCATCGTCAGCGAGGTGGAGGAGCATGGCGGCGTGATGATGGCTGGCGCGCCACAAGGCGAAGGGCACCTAGAGGGGCGCACGCGGCGTTACGCGCTCTGCACCCTCAGCGGCCATCACCATCACTTCGTCTGCCGCACTTGCCACACTACGCTCGACGTGCAGAGCGAGGCGCTGGAGCGCGCGCTGGCGGAGCTAGAGCAACGCGCCGGATTGGACATCGAGCGCCACGAGGTGCTGCTGAGCGGTCGCTGCCCGCGCTGCAGCGGGCACACGCCGGAAGCGTCCGGCGACCTTATGGACCTGAGCGAGCTGGACGAGCGAGGAGGGACGCGCGCATGACCGCCGTGTTGGTCTCGTTGCTCACCTTCTGCTCCACGCTGCTCGGCGGTCTCTTTGCGTTGCGCCATCGCGACCGGCTGCACCTGATCCTGGGCTTCACGGCCGGCGTGTTGGTGGGGCTGGTGGCTTTTGATCTGCTGCCAGAAATCTTCGAGCGCTCGGCGGCACTCAATATCGGCGTGATCAATCCGATGCTTGCGCTGGTCGCTGGCTTCCTCGCCTTTCACATCGCCGAGAAACTGACGCTGATCCACCACGCGCAGGAAGAAGCCTACGCGATGCACAAGCATCCGCGAGTGGGCGTGCTCTCGGCGCTGGCGCTCTCGGGCCACAGCTTTTTGGATGGTGTGGGCATCGGGCTGGGTTTTAAAGTGAGCGCGGCGGTCGGGGTGGTGGTCGCCATCGCAGTGATCGGGCACGACTTCTCCGACGGCCTCAATACCGTGACCCTGATGCTCGTCAACCACAACACCAGCCGCCGCTCGGTTGCGCTGCTGCTGGTGGATGCCCTGGCACCTGTGCTGGGCGCGATTTCGACGCTATTCTTCACGATTCCCGACTCGTGGCTGCCGCTCTACCTGGGCTTTTTCGCGGGCTTTCTGCTCTACATTGGCGCCAGCGACATCCTGCCCGAGGCGCATAGCCAGAAGAGCACAGTTGCTACCATCCTGCTCACGGTGCTTGGCGCGGCCTTCGCCTTCGCCGTCACCCGCTTCGTGTAGGAGGGGACGGAGAACACGGAGGCTCGCGGAGCAAGCGCGGAGGACGCGGAGAGGGGAAGGGAATCATCTGATCTCCTCCGTACTAGCCCATCTTCCTGAGAGTGCGGTGAAAATCTGACGTGCGGGGGTCGTCTGGGCAATCGGGCGCTTGATAGAGTAAAATGCGCAGGAGCTTCGTGCGCCGGGCACGCGCCTGGCGGTTGGATCGCCGCCTCCGTTGGTGGTGGCATGGGACGAGCAGAGGGGCACGATGGGACCGCACGACCGGGTGGTGATGGACGACGAGCGCGCGCTCCACACCCTCGACGTTCACTTCGCGATGGCGCTGGGGTGCTCGGAGGCGGACCTGCGCCGGCCGGGGTGGACGATTGTCAACGCGCGCGACGAGGGCGACCCTATGGCGCTACTCTTCGGGCGCCGCACGCTGCTCTCGTTGCTGGTCCCCTGCTCGGTAGACGGTCTCCCGGAGCGTGGTGGCGTGGCGCGCGTGGCGCCAGAGCTGCGGGAGCGGGTGGCGGAGCTGCTGCGCGAGCTGCCGCCGGGCGCCGCCTGCCAGCCAGATGCGCTGCTGCTGCTCGATAGCCTCGCGCGCCACGTGACCGCGGAGTGCGCCCCCGCTTCACACGAGGCCCACACCCACATCCGCTACGCTACCGCCTCTGGCTTCACGCCATACGTTGGGCCCTGGCTAGACTGGATTGAGCCGTTGGACGAGAGCGCTGAGCTGGAGACTGGCGCGCTCAATCTGCTGGCGCAGCACGGCGCGGGCGTGTGGGTGGTGCGCAGCCAGGGGGCGGTCATCTCGTTCGCCGGCATCCGCGCGCTCTCGCCGCACGTCAGCGACGTGACCGTGCGTACCGACGCCACAGCTTATCGCGGCCACGGCCTGGCGCGGGCCGTCACCTCACGCGCCACCCGCGCCGTGCTCTCCGGCGGCCGCTTGCCGCTCTTCCGGCACGCCGCGAGCCAGACCGACGCGGCGCACGTCGCGGAATCGCTCGGCTATCGCCGCTACGCCGATGCCATCGAGTACGTTGCACCTGCTCGGTAGAGGGGTTTCGGAGAACGCGAAGGTCGCGGAGATGCACGGAGGTCGCGGAAGGGGAGAACGGGAGAGGGATTCACCACAGAGGGACGCAGAGGAACGCAGAGGAACGCAGAGGAGGAGGGAGCCGTCGCAGGGTTTGGCAGTCGCCGCGCGTTGTAGGGGTAGGCCGGCTGATGTGGGCGAGGGCAGCGAGTGACGAGTGGCGAGGAGACGCGCACGTGGTCGCAGTGGGGCATGCGATGGGCGGCGACGTTGGCGATACCAGGGCCGGGGTCGGAGTAGACCAGGGCGACGACGCGGATGCGCTGGAGTCGCTGGTGGAGCGTGCCCGCAGTGGCGACCACGCCGCCTTCGCCGCGCTGTTCGAGCGCTTCAACGCGCGCATCCGCGCCTATCTGGCGCATCTGCTGGGCGATGACGAGCTGGGCCGCGACCTGGCCCAAGAGACGTTTCTGGCGGCCTGGCGGGCGCTGCCGGGGCTGCACGGCGGGCTGCGCTTTGCTCCCTGGCTCTATCGCATCGCGACCAACGCCGCGCGCTCGCACCTGCGGCACCAGCATGTCGTGCGCTGGCTGCCGTGGGCTGACGCCGCGGCGGACGATTCGCCGCTACATCCCAGCGCGCCTGGTCCTGACGCCTGCGCAGGCGAGGCGGAGCTGGTGGCGCACGCGCTGCGTACGCTGGCGCCGCAGTGCCGCACTTGCTTGCTGCTCCAGGTCGAGGCGGGCTTCTCGCAGCGCGAGATCGCCGAGCTGCTAGGGATCGGCGAGAAGAGCGTGAGCGCCTACGTTAGCCGCGGACGCGAGCAGTTCCGCCGCGCCTATCGTGCGGCCGGCGCGCTTGATGCCGAGAGGGCAACGAGGGATACCCCATGACGACTTCACCTTCGCCCTATACGTCTGCCGTCCCGTGCGCCCAGTGGGCCTATGCGCTGGCCGCGCCGGAAGACCAGCTCTCCAGCGCCGAGCGGGCGCGACTCGACGACCACGTGGCGGACTGCGGCGCGTGCGCCGCCGTGCGCGACGAGTACCGCAGCATGGATGCGCAGCTCCGCGCGCTGCCGTTGCCCCAGCCACTGGCCGGCCTCCCGCCCGCGTTGATCGACCAGTGGGCATGTGAGGATGCGCGGCGCACGGCGGGGTCGCCGCTTGATGGCGTGGCGGCAGTGAGCGGCAGCGAGGGGACACGCGGGACACGCGGGACACGCGGGACACGCGGGACACGCGGGACACGCGGGACACGCGGGACACGCGGGA
>DASVAA010000029.1:0-10890 GCA_036376595.1 Ktedonobacterales bacterium
GAACGATGTTGGCTGGCAGGAATCCGCACGCGCGGCGGAAGCTGGTGAGTCGCCGGAAGGCACGGTCTACCACTCCACGGCAGAGTTCATGCGCGCACTTGGCGCCAGCGAGGAGGAGCAGGAAGCGGCACGGTGGGAAGACGCCCGCGATAAGGCGGGGCGTTCGGATGCCGACGTACGAGGCTAACGACCAGTTCTGGCACGATTGGCAGCGATTGACCGAGGAGCAGCAAGCTCAGTTCCGCGCTGCGGTGCGCCAGATGGTAGCGGACCTCAAGGCGAAACGCCCCTTTGCTCACCGGCTTCGCATCAAGGGCTTCCGGTCGCGCCGCAACGTCTATGAGATGACCTGGGCCAAAGATGGCCGCGCCCTCTTCACGTACGGCACATCACCCCGCCCCCGCGAAGCGCACATCAGGTGCCTGCGCATCGGCCCGCACGACATCTTCTAAAGAGACAAGACCCAGACATCTCACCGCCGCACGATGCGCGTGTTGCGCGGGCGGTGATCGGGATTCTTGAACTCCACGACCCGCACGAGGCTGATGTCGGAGAGGCGCGAGCGCACGCGCTCGTCGAGCTGGGCGTGCAGTTTGTGATTGGTGGTGATCACCGTCGGCAAGCGGTAGTTGTAGCGGAAGTTGATGATCTGGAACAGCTTATCCGCGGCCCAGGGGGTGCTGTTCTGCGCGCCGAGGTCATCGAGCACCAGCATCTCCACCGAGCGCACGGTATCGAACATCTCGTCGTAGGTCAGCTCGCTGGTGGGGGCGAACGCCGCACGCAGGTGGTCGAGCAGCTCGGGCACGACGGCGAAATAGACCGATGAGCCGGCGGCCAGCCGCTCGTGCGCCACCGCCGCCGCCAGGTGTGTCTTGCCAGTGCCCGGCGGCCCGATCAGCACCAGCCAGCCGATGGGGTCCGCGGCGTACTGCTGGGCAAGCTCGTAGGCGGCTTCGGTGCCGCGCACGTTGGGATGGAAGGTCTCGAAGGTCTTGTCGCCAAACGGACTGAGGCTGAAGAAGCGGTCGAGCTGCTTCAGGCGCGCCTCCTCTTCCTGATGGCGGCGCTCCTCCAGCTCGCGCTCCTTGCACTCGCAGGGCTGCGGCTGCCCAAACAGCGGATGCCCCACCGGCACGTCGCGCCGCAGGTAGCCCGCGCCGTGGCAGAGCGGGCAGAGCTCGTCCAGGTCGCTGCGCAGCACCAGCGGCTCGCCACGGTCGCGTCCCTCGGCCAGCCGGCGGCGGCGGCGCTCCTCCAGCACCGAGACGAAGTCGCGCAGCGAGTCGCCCAGCGAGACCATCCCCGCGCTATTCTCGGATTGCTCGCGGGGGGCGGGCAGCGCGCGTGGTCGGGGCAGCAGGGCGGGCATGGTCGGCTCGCCAGGCGCATCGAGCGCCTCCACGGGAGGGGCCTGCTGGTCGCGGTCAGGCATGTCGCGTGGCGTATCGCGCTGCGTCGAGAAGACGAGGATGCGGTCGTCGCCTTCGTTGCTTGGTGGTATAGGTGCGGGGGGGGCTGGTGGGCGCACGGTGCGTGCTCCTACGCGGCCCGGCTGCGGGGCGACCGGGCGGGCGGAGCGGGAAACCGGGCGGGCGGGCGCGGGCGGTGCCGCTTCATCGGAGCGCGTGTGACCACTCGCTGTGCGGCTCGTGCGCTGCTCATCGCCACCCGTTGCGCTGGCAGCAGGCGGCGTGGGCAAGCGCCTTGCGGGAGTCCTGGGCGCTGTGGGCGGGGTGCGCCGCTCAGCGGGTGTATCGTTCGTCTGCCCCATAGCTCACTTCTCCTCGTCCTTCGGCCTGCCAGCGCTTGAGGATCGCCCGAATGTACGCCCACTTGCGCTTGTTCTGCTGCACCGCCAGCCGGAACGCCTCTTCGATCCACTCGCGCGGATACTCGCGCTCCGCCTCGCGCAGCTCCTCGGCCAATAGCGGCGTCAGGATGCCGACGTTCTGCTCGTAGAGCGTGAAGATGTTGGGCCGCTCCAGGTCCACAGCCAGCAGCGGGTCGTTCGGCGCGTCGCCCGCGCCTTCGTAGGGTCCCTCGGCGTCGAGCAGCACCGCCGGCGACTCCTCGCCTGCCAGCAGCCGCACCACCGCCGCCCGGCTGCGCTCGCTATTGATGAAATACCACGTCACCAGCTCGCCGTCCACCTGCACGCGCACCCGCAGCAGCGTGCCGCGCGCCAGCGCCAGCTCCAGCGCCGCGCGCAGCCGCTCCTCCGCCGGCCGCGGGTCGCCGGTACGCCGCAGGGCGCGGCGCAGCAGCGGATCGGCCAGCAGCTCGCGGTCGCTGGCGCAGCGCGGCTCGCCGGACTTCTGATAGAGCAGCCACAGCAGGTGCAGGGTGAGCTTCAGCTCGTTGGCGTCTTCGATCTCGGACGCGAGCGTGGTGAAGAACGGCTCCGGCACGGGGATGACGGGAATCTTGCCCGGTGGGAACCCGGCGAAAGCTGGCATAGCGGGTGCTCCTTGGGGCGACTACTCGTACTCGTCGGCGGTGCGCAGATCGAGATCGCGGAAGCGGGTCTGCGCGGCCTGGAAGTAGAGGCTGACCGAGCCGATGGGGCCGTTGCGGTGCTTGGCGACGATGATGTCGGCGATGTTCTTGCGGTCGGTGTCGGGGTTGTACACCTCGTCGCGGTAGATGAACATGACGATATCGCTATCTTGCTCAATGCTGTTATGACAACTAACATCTGCCGCCACGAAGTTGTGCAGCCTATCCACGGTGAGGTCGTACACATCGGCCTCGCCGTCTGGCTCGATGGACACTATCTCATCCCAGTACACGTCGCTCGCCGAGAGCCGACTCACGTCATCGGATCCCACAATTGTTGCGATGCGCTTCGCCCGCTCTCGGCTCAAGTTCTGGTTGTATGGGCCTCGCTGCGCCTTTGGGGAATAATCCAAAGCGGCAGCTAGTTCACGAAACTTGATGCTGTTAGATGTCATAGACGGTACAAGCGCGAGGTCCCATATCCCGCGCGGGATGACGTCCCGTCCTGTCTTACTCCCATGTTGATTGAGGTAGCCCACAACTGCCGTTTGATGTTCGATCTTCTGCGGACTAATCGCACCTATCAGATCGAAGAACCGAAGCATCTCTTCTTTGCCACTCACTGTGACATGATATTGGCTGCGTCCCTTGCCGGGCTGAGGATGGCATGAAATCGTGCCATTGATGCCCAAACGAAGCAAGAGAGACTGGACGTTCCGGACAAGCTGCTCGCTACTGCTCGCATAGTAGATCGTTGGATAATGCTCAGCGGCTCGCGAGAAGTTGATACATCCGTCCGTCGCCCAGAGGTGGCGCAGGAAGCGCGCGATGCCCGTGGCAGGCTGCGCGAAGACCTGCTGCGGCACGCGCTTCTCGTGCGAGCGCAGGCCGAAGACGCCAAGCCTGTCCAGCCACGCCGCGACCGGATTGCGCTTGTTGTGCGTCAGGCGCTCGGCGGCGGCGAGGTACACCTGATACCACGTGTGCTCCCGATTGATGCGTGGCATCACTGCGTCGCCAAAGACCGCTGTCGCGAGGTTTGCGACTGTTTCTGCCAGCTCAGGCTCGCGGGTCGTGTACTGCATGACGTGGCGCGGCAGCGTGCAGCCGTCGCCGATCAGGTGGCCGAGCAGCGCCAGCTCCTCGTCGCGCATTGTCGCCTGCTCTGGCCCCAGGAGTGTGCGCGGCAGTGCCAGGCGCTCGCCGGGCGCCAATTCGTCCAGTCGGCGCCAGCCCGCAATCGTGAGGAACTTGTGGTTGGCCGTCGCGCGCAGCGTCCGGCCGAGGCGCGTTGTCAGGCGGTAGACCGGCTTGTGGCCGGTCGCGAAGGCGCGCGTCACCACGGCCGGCTCCAGCTTCCAGGTGTCGGTGTTGAGCGCCAGCACGCGGAAGCCGGATTGCCCCGCAAGCTCGCCGATTGGCCGATAAATGCCCTCGTCCGGCAGGTACACCGGCGTCTCGGCGGCGAGACAGCCTGACTCACGAAGATCACTCAACTGCGGATGCTTGTCGGTGCGGCTCTCCACCGCGCGCGAGAGCTGCGAGAGCGCCAGCACCGGCACGTTCAATTCGCGCGCCAGCATCTTCAGCCCACGGCTGATCTCCGAGATCTCCTGCACGCGGTTCTCGTGGCCGCGCGTGTTGCCGCCGCTGCCCTGCATCAATTGCAGGTAGTCCACGATCAGCAGGTCGAAGCCGCGGTCGAGCATCAGCCGGCGCGACTTGCTGCGCATCTCGGCCAGCGTGATGCCAGGGGTGTCGTCAATGTAGATTTGGGTGTCGGCCAGCCGCCCCACCGACTCGCTGATGCGCTCCCACTCGTCGTCGTCGAGGTAGCCGGTGCGCAACCGCTGCTGGTCCACATGCGCGTCCATCGAGAGCAGGCGTGCGGCAAGCTGCTCCTTGCTCATCTCCAGCGAGAACATCGCGATGCCGTGGTGGTAGCGCAGCGCTGCGTTGTGCGCCAGGGAAAGCGAGAGAGCGGTTTTGCCAACCGAAGGCCTCGCAGCCAGGATGACGAGATCGGACTTTTGGAGGCCGCTGGTCATCTTGTCGAGGTCGGCGAAGCCGGTGCCGACGCCCACCACCGCGCCGCGCTGCTCGTGGAGCTGGTCGAGCTTGTCAATGTAGTCGCGCAGGATCGCGCCGAGCGAATCGAAATCCGAGCGGATCGCGCGCTGGCCGACCTCGTAGATGAACTTCTCGGCCTGCTCCAGCGCGGCGGCGGCATCCGGCTCGCTGTAGGCCACGCCGGCGATCTGGCCCGCCGCGTTGATCAGCCGTCGCAGGATCGCCGTGCGCGCGACGATCTGGGCATAGTGCTTGACGTTGCGGCTGGTGGGCACCTGGTTGGCGAGCGAGCTGACATAGCTGGTGCCGCCAACCTCGTCGAGCTTGCCGCGGCGGCCCAGCTCGTCGCAGAGCGTGATCAGGTCTGCCGGCTCGTGAGACTCAAAGAGCTCCAGTGCCGCCTGGTAGATCGTGCGGTGGGCCTCGTTGTAGAAGTCTTCGGGACGCAGAAAATCGGCGATCTGCACGATCGCTTCGGGATCGATCAGCAGGCTGCCCAGCACGCCGGCCTCGGCCTCGACATTCTGGGGCAGCAGCTTCTCCACCGCCATGCTGTACCACCTTCGTCCCGAATGAACTCCGTCCCCAGCCGCGGCGGCGCGGAACCCAGACGCCTAGAACGCCTTTTCCAAGGAGTATAGCATTGGGTCAGCGGTCGCGACTAGCACATGCATATGCGCGCGCCGGCAGTCGCGGCAGGGAGCGTGCATGCTGCCTGCGCATGCGGCGCAAGAACGAGCGTACCCGACGCGACGCGGAAACGCAATCCGGCCGGTTTTCCACCGCCGTCCACAGCCTGGGGATATGTGGATAACCGCGTGCCAGGCTCGCGGGTGGATGGCCCGCAAAATCGGGTGTGGAGGGATGAGGACGATGCGCGTGCCAGCCGCGGCAGAGGTTATCCACCGCTCACCCGCAGCTTTGCGGGCTTATCCACGACTTTATCCACGCGCCAAATCCCGGCTAAAATGCCTAGCCCGCGCGTGCCATCGCACCGCGATGGTCCTGGCCACCAGCATGTTCTCGCTGGCGCTCGCTGGTCTGCTCGCCAGCACCGTGCTGCGCGGCCTGCACGCGCGGCTGCTCGGCATGAGCTTCGGCCCGATTGACACGATCTACCTCGCCGCGGGCGTGCTGGCGCTGCTCGGTGGTCTCTACGCGCTGGTGATGCTGGGCGGCGTGCGGCTGGCCGCCGAGCGCGGCGGCCCTCCGGCGGCGGATGCGGATGATGCACTGGAGCATGACGTAGCGCAGCACGGCACGCAGTGGAGAGGGCGGTGGGTGAGGCGTCGTAACGGTCGGTGCAAGAACCGCGCGGTCATCCCGCGTCACGCCGCCTGCGCTTTACGCACCGCAGCCGCGCGCCTGCCGAAGAAGGCCGGTGCCTGCACCAGCAGCAGCACCGGCAGCGCGATGTCGGCGATCAGACTGGTGCGCAGGATAGCTGGATCGTGGGCGCCGAAGGTCAGCGTGTAGGCGATGTTGGCGATCATTGGGATCCAGCAGGCCCACCACGCCCAGAGCGCGCGGCGCCGGAAGGGGATCGCGACGATCACCAGGAACAGCAGGCCAGAGACCAGCTCGTGGAAGGCGTAGCCGACTTCGAGCAGTGTGACGTAGTGCGCGATCCCCGCCGAAGTCTGGCGTGCCGTCTGCCACGAGGCGCCGGCCACCGACGCGAAGGCCGCCAGGTGGTCCGACGGCAGCCCCGCGCCCGCATCCGCCGCCAGATCGGAGAGCGCCGCGAAGACCATGAACGCCCCCAACAGCAGCAGGAGTACCCAGGCGATGGTGAGGTAGAGGGGGGTCTTGGCGGCGGGAGACGTTTCGGCCGCACCGGTGTCCGTTGGCTGCGTTGCCACGCACGCATCCTTTCCGAAATTTCGTCGGCGAGCCATCGGGGCGGCCGACCGGCTATGAGGGGTCAATAGTCGCGCCGGGCAGCCAAGTGGTATGTGCATGGGCACGGATGATGCGGGGCACGGCCGGCTCTATCGTAGGCGGCCGGCGGATGTGGCGTCAAGCCTGCCGGATTGGCTGGGCGCCCATAGACACCGGTTCGCGAATCATCACAGGCGGCCGCCGATGCGACACAACAAAGCCGGCGCACTCTCGTCGGAAAGCGCGCCGGCTCGGCCTGTGGAGGCTATGCTGTCGTGGGCCTATCGGCCTACGGGTAAATGCCACGCACCTCGGTCGCATCGGCGACGCGGCTCACCGCCAGCAGGTAGGCGCCCATGCGGAAGCTGGTGTCGTGCTCCTGGCGCAGTCTGTCGGTCGCCTTGAAGCTGTGGACCAGGATGCGCTCCAGCCGCTCGTTGATCTCGTGCTCGGTCCAGAAGAAGTGTTGCAGGTCCTGGACCCACTCGAAGTAGCTCACCGTCACGCCGCCAGCGTTGGCGAGGATGTCGGGGATGACTGGGATGCCGCGCTCGGCGAAGATCGCGTCGGCCTCGGTGGTGGTCGGACCATTGGCGGCTTCGACGATCAGCTTGGCCTGGATGCGCGGCGCGTTGCTGTGGGTGAGCTGGCCCTCCAGCGCGGCGGGGATCAGGATGTCGCAGGGCAGCTCCAGCATCTCCTGGCCGTCCACCGGCTTCGTGCCCGGCAGGCCGCTGAGCTTGCCATGCTCCTGCACGAAGCGCAGCGCAAGCGGCACGTCAATGCCCTGCTCGTTGTAGACGGCGCCGTAGATGTCGCTCAGGCCGATGACCGTGGCGCCCATCTGATGCAGAATCTTGGCCGTCACCGAGCCGACGTTGCCAAAGCCCTGGATGATCACCTTGGCGCCCTCGAAGGGCATATCCAGCGTGTGGCACGCCTCGCGGGTGATGATCGCCACGCCGCGGCCGGTGGCCTCCATGCGCCCCTCGCTGCCACCCACCGAGAGCGGCTTGCCGGTGACCACGGCGGGAATCGAGAAGCCGTGGTGCATGGAGAAGGTGTCCATGATCCAGGCCATTACCTGGGGGTTGGTGTTCATATCGGGTGCGGGGATGTCGGCTTCGGGGCCGATCACACCGGCGATCTCGGTCGCGTAGCGGCGGGTCAGGCGCTCCAGCTCGCCGCGCGAGAGCTTGCGCGGGTCCACGATCACGCCGCCCTTGGCGCCGCCGAAGGGGATGTTGACGACCGCGCACTTCCACGTCATCCACATCGCCAGCGCGCGCACCTCGTCGAGACTGACGTGCTCGTCATAGCGGATGCCGCCCTTGGCGGGACCGCGCGTAATATTGTGCTGCACACGGTAGCCGGTAAACATCTCGACGCTACCGTCATCCATGCGCACGGGGAAGTTCACGGTCAGCTCGCGCTTGGGCTTACGAAGGATCGCCCGCAGCGCGGGGCTGAGCTGCAGCATCTGCGCTGCTTCGTCAAACTGCGCGACCGCTACCTCAAAGGGATTGAGCACTTCAGGTTCTTTGATCGCCACGGAAGCACATCCTCCTGAAATCTAGCCGCCATCGGCCAGGGGTGGAGCGCCATTGCTCCATCGGTGAGGCTACACATCTGGGCCTCGCTAGGGCGTGTGATCGGCCGCGCCGAATGCCGTCCGCACCCTCATGTGATGCAGAAACCCTGCCGCGATGATCTGTACAACGCGCCGCTTGCCACCTGGTATCGGGAAAGGGATACGCGCATAGTACCCACGGACCGGTGTCGCCGGCCTGCGCCATCATGCCGAGGGCGGCGGATGGTGTGGGTCGTGCGGACTGTGCGAGCCGCGTGGGCTGTGCGAGCCGCGTGGGCTGGGCGCCAGATCAAGCGTATAGAACGCCGTCTGCATCGCGGTCTCCTCGACACCCACCGTCAGCCGGTCCAGCGTCGCGTCCAGTCCGCGCGCATGCAGGGCCTCGGCGAGGCGTCGCGCCAGCAGCTCGGCCAGGCGCTCGGTGGTCGCGTTGTCGATCGGCAGCATGACGACGGACACCCCCGGCAAGACGTAGCGGTTGGCGGCGTCGAACTCGACTGCCCACGCGCCGTCGTCGCGCTCAGCGATGCGCAGATGCGGACTCTCGGCGGCAATCAGCACGCGATGGTCGAGCTGCTTGCAGAGGCCGCGCACCACGTCTTTGAGCGTGATGAAGTCGAGCACCAGGCTGTCGGCGGTGAGATGGCCGCTGGCCTCGACGCGCACGCCGTAGTTGTGGCCGTGCAGGGGCTCACAGCGGCCCTCGTACGTGATGAAGTGCGCGGCGCTGAAGCCCAGGTTACCACGCGCGATCAAGATGCTCCACGACATATCCGCGTCCGCTCGCCTCGATCCGCGTCGCCCCTCGGCTCGCGGGTGCTGCCGGCGTCCCCCATCCACGTCACACACGCGGTCTCGCACGCGCGGCCACGCCCCACGCGAAAGAGGCGCCGCGTGTGTTTGCTGGCTAACTCCGGCCCTAGCGGTTAAATTGTAGCACGCACCGTGTGGGGCAGCAACGAACCGGACAGCGGGGCCACGTTGTGCCGCCTGCTATGATGATTCGGCAGGTGCCGGACTTCACGCTCATGAGAAGGAACGCCGACATGCTTGACCTGTTGCGCCCTCTGCTGCTGGCCTCGACGCTGGTCTTGGTGATCCCCGCCGCGATCGTCGCCGGCCATCGCCGCCCACATGGCGCGATCGTCGTCAGCGCGGGTGCATCGTTCGCTGCCTCCGCCATCTTCTGGCTAGTACTGGGCGGTCCTAGCCTGTTCTTCTTCGGCGGCGGCTCGGAGAACTTGGCCGTCAGGCTCGTGGTGTTCTTCGGCGATCTGCTGCTTTGGACCGCGGGGTGGGCGCTTGCGCTCAACGCCGCCGCCCAGGCACGGAGCTGGCGCTGGGTCGCGCTGCTGACACTGTGCGGCCCGCTCTCGTGCTTCGCGTTTCTGGTCTCGCTCGCGCCGCCGCAGCCATGCTTCTTCGGCCCGCCACCGCAGCCACAGGGCTTCGGCGGCGCGTTGGAGTGCCCGGCGCCCAATCCGGCGCTGCAACTGCTGGTGATCGCGCTCTATCTCGTTGCGCCCGCCGCCGCGCTGGCCTACGCCCTGCGCGATAGGCTCCCGGTGCGCCGGGTCGGGCCGCGCGACATCGCAATCTCATCTGCCGAGGCGGCCACCGATGTCGACACGGCTGATGCCGACGCCGAGCTGGAGATGCGAACCGAGCGGATATAGCCGCGATACCGCGCCGGAAAGCGGCGATCCCCTTCCCTCGCAACGCAGAGAAGGGGATCGGTGAGCAAAGGCATGTTGATTGGCTAGCGCGCCCAGATCTGCACGCGGCGCTCCGGCTCCTTGCCGATGCTGCGCGATTCGAGGTTGTAGCGCCCAGCGATCTGGTGCTGCAAGCGCCGCACATACGAGTTCTGCGGCAGCAGCTCGGTGCGGTCGCCGCCGCGATTGAGCAGCTCGTGGATCGCCTGCTCGGCCTCCTCCATCGCCGCCATCGTCGGGTTGGCGGCCACCGGCATGGAGGCAGAGACGGAGGCGGGCGCGCCGTCGTCGAGCAGGCCGGATCCCGCAAGCCCGAATTCCGCAGGCTCGCCGCGCCGCAGATCGAAGATCTGCGACAGCGCCTCCGACATCTGCGCTATCGTGTTGGTGCGCAGCACGTAGACCGGCGTGCGCGCGCTCTCGGCCGCGCGCAATTGCTCGCCCTGGCGACGGTAGACCGCCTTGAGCGCAATCACCGCGTCGGCAGTGGTGTGGTCACGGCTGATCTCCACCGGCACGCGCAGCTTGCGGGCAGACTGCTCCAGCCGCTCGCGGCTGATGCCGAAGGGATAGATGCGCAGCGGCTTCTGGCGCGAGACGCGGGCGAGCGACGATGCCGGCGAGGACGCGCCGGCCGTGCCAGTTGGTTCCTCCAGCTCCATCGCCAGCGCTTCATCTTGGCTGCGAACCACCGCGAAATCGCGCCGCGGGTCGTAGAACATGCGCCTGCCCGCGCTCGATCGGCCGCGCCGCCCGCGCCCGGCGAATTCCTCCTCGATGGCGAAGCCGTCAAAGCCGCCAGCCCCGGCGCCGCGCCGCGCGCCGGGCATCTCGGCCACCGGCGCCACCACAGCGCGGCGCGAGACGTTCTCCCGCTCGTCGCGGGTGCGCTCCTCGGCGACCGGCGGGCGGCCGCGCAGCAGGCTATCCACCGCCGCGGCCACGTCTTTGTGGACGATCACCTTCTGCCAGCTCTCCTGCTCGACGAGCACGTCGAAGGTGGGCGGGGCCTTGCGCTCCAGCACCGTCTTCTGCGTGCCGCGTCGCCGCGCCTCCTCATCACCCAGCGTCACCGCCTGCACCCCCCCCACCAGATCGCTGAGCGTGGGGTTCACCAGCAGGTTGTCCAGCGTG
>DASVAA010000030.1:0-26146 GCA_036376595.1 Ktedonobacterales bacterium
GCCTCCGCAGAGGAGAGGGGCCGGGGGTGAGGACCCTAGCGAGGACCAACCCGTGATCGAGCGCTATTCGCTGCCAGAGATGGCCGCCGTCTGGACGCCGGAGGCGCGCTTCGCCGCGTGGCTGAAGGTCGAGATCCTGGCCTGCGAGGCGTGGGCCGAATTGGGCGTGATCCCGGCGGAGGACGTGGCGCGCATCCGGGAGCGAGCACAGTTCTCGGTGGCGCGCATCGAGGAGCTGGAGCGCGAGACGCGCCACGACGTGGTCGCCTTCACCCGCGCCGTCTCCGAATCGCTCGGCCCGGAGCGCAAGTGGGTCCACTATGGCCTCACCTCGACCGACGTGGTGGATACCGCGCTCGGCGTGCAGCTCAAGCAGGCCAATGCGATCATCCGTGGCGACCTAGCGGCGCTGCTGGAGGCGCTGGCGAGCCAGGCGCGGCGCTACAAGACGACGGTGATGATGGGCCGCACCCACGGCGTGCATGCCGAGCCGACGACGTTTGGGCTGAAGCTAGCGCTGTGGTACGACGCGATGCGCCGCAACGTCGAACGCTTCGAGCGGGCGACTGCGGACGTGGAGGCGGGCAAGATTTCGGGCGCGGTGGGCACCTACGCCAACGTGGACCCCTTCGTCGAGCGCTACGTCTGCGAGAAGCTGGGCCTGACGCCGGCGCCGATCTCGACGCAGGTGCTCGCGCGCGACCGCCACGCGGCGTACCTGGCGGCGCTGGCCCTGATCGGCGCGACGCTGGACCAGATGGCGACCGAGATCCGCCACCTGCAGCGCACCGAGGTCCGCGAGGTGGAGGAGCCGTTCTACGCCGGCCAGAAAGGCTCCAGCGCGATGCCCCACAAGCGCAACCCCGTCACCGCCGAGCAGATCAGCGGCCTCGCGCGGGTGCTGCGCGGCAACATGCTCGCCGCCTACGAAGATGTGGCGCTGTGGCACGAGCGCGACATCTCGCACTCCTCGGTCGAGCGCATCATCCTGCCCGATTCGACGCTGCTGGTGAACTACCTGCTGCGCAAGATGACCGGCATCCTGCGCGACCTGCGCGTCTACCCCGAAAACATGCGCCGCAACATGGAGCGCACCTTCGGGCTGGTCCACTCGCAGCAGGTGCTGCTGGCGCTGGTCGAGCACGGCGTGGCGCGCGAGCCGGCCTACGACGCCGTGCAATCCGCTGCCATGCGCGCCTGGGAGGAGCAGCGGCCCTTCCGCGCGCTGCTGGAGGAGCTGCCGCTGGTGCGCGAGCACCTGAGCGCGGCGGACCTCGATGCGACCTTCGATCTGGCGGCGCACCTCAAGCACGTGGACACGATCTTCGAGCGATTGGGGCTGCTGGAAGACGCACAGAAAGGAGATGACGAGGGCCAACTGTAGGGGCGAGACATGTCTTGCCCGCCAGCCGAGCGGCAGCGAGAATCGGCGTCATTGGGGACGCACATCGGGCGAGCGAGCGAACGAGCGAACGAGCGAACACAGGGGAGAACAGACAGCGTGAACAAAGGCGAGATGATCTACGAGGGCAAGGCGAAGAAGGTCTACACCACGGACGATCCCAGCCTGGTGATCGTGGAGTACAAAGACGACGCCACCGCCTTCAACGGCGAGAAGCGCGGCACGATCAGCGGCAAGGGCGAGATGAACAACCGCATGACGGCGATCTTCTTCGAGATGCTTGGTGCCCAGGGCATCCCGACGCACTACGTCGAGCGGCTCTCGGAGCGCGAGCAGCTCGTCAAGCGCGTCAGGATCGTGCCCATTGAGGTGGTGGTGCGCAACATCGCCGCCGGCTCACTCTCGAAGCGCCTGGGGCTGCCGGAGGGCCAGGAACTGCCGCGACCGATCGTCGAGCTGTACTACAAAGACGACGCGCTGGGCGATCCGCTGATCAACGACGACCACATCGCGATCCTGGACCTGGCGACGCCGGAGCAGCTCGCCACTATCCGCACCTACGCGCTGGCGATCAACGACATCCTGCGCGCGCACCTGGCCGGCCGCAACGTGCTGCTGGTGGACTTCAAGCTTGAATTCGGCACCGACGGCGCGGGCAAGCTGCTGCTGGCCGACGAGATCTCGCCCGACACCTGCCGCTTCTGGGATGCCAAGACGCGCGAGAAGCTGGACAAAGACCGCTTCCGCCGCGACATGGGCGGTGTCGAGGAGGCGTACCAGGAGATGCTGCGCCGCCTGGGGGGCGCCGCGTGAAATACCGCGCCGAGATCGAAGTGATGCTCAAAGCCGGCGTCTTCGATCCGCAGGGCGCGGCCATCGTCAAGGGGCTGAGCGCGCTCGGCTTCGACGAGGTCGAGGACGCCCGCGCCGGCAAGCAGATCGCGCTGCGTCTCACCGCGCCGGACGCAGCCGCCGCCCGTGAGCGCGTGGCCGCGATGTGCGAGCGCCTGCTCGCCAACACCGTCATCGAGCGCTACAGCTTCACCCTCGTCAATGAGGCCGAGGAGCGGGAGCAGGAGCGGGAGCAAGCATCCGCATGAAGTTCGCCGTGATCGTCTTCCCCGGCTCGAACTGCGATGAAGACGCCGCCCAGGGTGTGCGCCGCGCGCTCGGCGACGCCGCCCAGGCCGATCTCGTCTGGCACACCACCGGCTCGCTCGACGGCTACGACGCCGTGATCGTGCCCGGCGGCTTCTCCTACGGCGATTACCTGCGCGCGGGAGCCATCGCGCGCTTCGCGCCGGCAATGGAGGCGGTGCGGCGCCACGCCGCCACCGGTCGCCCGGTGCTGGGCATCTGCAACGGCTTCCAGATTCTCACCGAAGCGGGACTGCTGCCGGGCGCGCTACTGCCCAACGACGCGCTCCAGTTCCGCTGCCAGCAGGTGGCGCTGCGGGTCGAGACGACGGCGACGCCCTTTACCAGCGCCTACGCCACCGGACAGATCATCCACCTGCCGATCGCCCACGGCCAGGGCGCCTACTACGCCGACGCCGCGACGCTGGACGACCTGCGCGCCCACGACCAGATCGTCTTGCGCTACGCCGCCGAGAACCCCAACGGCTCGCTCGACGCCATCGCCGGCATCGTCAACCGCGAGCGCAACGTGCTGGGCATGATGCCGCATCCCGAGCGCGCGGTGCATCCGCTGCTCGGCTCGACCGACGGCACGCCGCTCTTCGCCTCGCTGCTGCGCGCGTGGAAGGAGGCGGTGGCGTATGCGTGAAGACGAGATCACGAAGGGCATGGCGATCGTGGACGACGGCGGGCGTCCACCGGACGCCCCTACGAACAATTCGGGAGGATCCGCGCTCTCCGACCAGCTCGACGAGGATATATCCTCGCCCCGCGGTGTAGCGGCGAGGCCCGCCTCGCCCTCTGGGCCTAACCCAGACGCTCCTTCCTCTGCGTCCTCTGCGTCCTCTGCGGTTCCTCTCTTCGTCTCCTCTTCTTCGCGTCCTTCGCGCGCCTTCGCGTCCTTCGCGTTCTCCGTAACCCCCTCTGCCTCCGCGGACTCCGCGAAACCTCCGCGCCCTCCGCGTTCACCGGACCCCTCGCCCGAAGACATTCGCGACCGGCGCATCTATGCCATGTTCGGCCTGCGCGACGACGAGTACGCGCGCATCTGCGCCCGGCTGGGCCGGCTGCCCAACTACGTCGAGACGGGCGTCTTCAGCGTGATGTGGTCGGAGCATTGCAGCTACAAAAGCTCGCGCCGCCACCTCAAAGCCTTCCCCACGACAGGGCCGCAGGTGCTGCAGGGTCCAGGCGAGAACGCCGGTATCGTGGACATCGGCGGCGGGCTGGGCGTGGCCTTCAAGATCGAGAGCCACAACCACCCCTCGGCCATCGAGCCGTACCAGGGCGCGGCCACCGGCGCCGGCGGCATCATCCGCGACATCTTCACCATGGGCGCGCGTCCCATCGCGCTGCTCGACAGCCTGCGCTTCGGGCCGCTGGACGACGAGCGCAACCGCTATCTCTTCGGTCACGTGGTCGCGGGCATCGGCGGCTACGGCAACTGCATCGGTATCCCCACCGTCGGCGGCGAGGTGGTCTTCGACCCCGCCTACAGCCAGAACCCGCTGGTGAACGCGATGTGCGTTGGGGTCCTCCGCCCCGGCCGCATCGCGCGCGGCACGGCGTCGGGCGTGGGCAATCCCGTGCTGGCAGTGGGCGCCAAAACGGGGCGCGACGGCATCCACGGCGCCACCTTCGCCTCGGCGGAGGACCCGCACAGCCGCGAGCGCAGCGCGGTGCAGGTGGGCGATCCGTTCATGGAGAAGCTGCTGCTCGAAGCCTGCCTGGAGCTGATCGAGCGCGGCGCGGTGGTCGGCATCCAGGACATGGGCGCGGCGGGGCTGACTTCATCGAGCGCCGAGATGGCGAGTCGCGCCGGATCGGGGATCGAGATTGACGTGGCGCGAGTGCCAAGGCGCGAGACCGGCATGACGCCCTACGAGGTGATGCTCTCGGAGTCGCAGGAGCGCATGCTGGTGGTGGTGCGGCGCGGCCACGAGGACGACGCGCGGGACATCTTCGCCAAATGGGGCCTGGATGCCGTGGTGATCGGCCGCGTGACCGATGACGGGACGCTGCGCATCCTGGACGACGGCGCCGTGGCCGGCGAGTTGCCGGTGGCCGCGCTGGTGGACGAGGCCCCGCTCTACGACCGCCCCGCGGTCCGTCCGGCGTATCTGGATGACCCGGCGGTAATGCGCGCCGACGCCCTGCCGGAGTCCGGCGATCTGGCGGCGGACCTGTTGGCGCTGCTGGCGCGACCAACGATCGCGAGCAAGGCGTGGGTCTACCGGCAGTACGACTCGATGGTGCGCACGGCCACGGTGCAGCGCCCCGGCGGCGACGCGGCGGTGGTTGCGCTACCCGCACCCGACTTCACGCGCGCCGTCGCTATGACGACCGACGGCAACGGCCGCTACGTCTATCTCGATCCGCACGCCGGCGGCATGCACGCGGTGGCCGAGGCGGCGCGAAACCTCTCGTGCGTGGGGGCGCGGCCGCTGGCGGTGACGGACTGCCTCAACTTTGGCAATCCTGAGAAGCCCGGCATCTTCTACCAGTTTGTCGAGAGCGTGCAGGGCATCGCCGAGGCCTGCCGCGCGCTGGGCACGCCGGTGGTGAGCGGCAACGTCAGCTTCTACAACGAGACCGGTGGGCGCGACATCTTTCCCACGCCGGTCGTCGGCATGGTCGGCGTGGTAGACGACCTCGACCGCATGACCACCGCCGCGCTCAAGTCTCCCGGCGACGCGCTGCTGCTGCTGGGCGCCGATCCGGTCACGCTTGGGGCGAGCGAGTACGCGGCGCTGCGCTCCGGCGACCGGGCGCTGGGTCCCACGCCGCCGATCGATCTGAAGCTGGAGGTGGCGGCGCAGGCGGTCTGTCGCGAGGCGATCGCCGCGGGTCTGGTGCGCGCGGCGCACGACGTATCGGACGGCGGGCTGGCGGTGGCGCTGGCCGAAATGTGCACCGGCGGCGACCTGGGCGCGTCGGTCACGCTGGACGTGAGCGGGCGCGCGGATGTGGCGCTCTTTGGCGAGGGCGGCGCGCGCATCGTGCTCGAAGTGGCGCCCGCCGACGTGCCGGCGGTCGAGCATCTCGCGGCGCAGCATGGCGTCCCCTGCCGCGCGCTCGGCTCCGTCACGGATGCCGGCCGGCTGGAGATCGAGGGTCCTCACCCCCCGACAGAGGCGAGGCGGGCCTCGCCGCTACAGAGCCGGGCGAGGGAGAGCCAGAGGGGAGAAGGTGAACGCGGAGAACGCGAAGCGAACGCGAAGAAGATGGGTGTAGGGGCGTCCGGTGGACGCCTGAGCCTTGCGGTGACGGAGCTGCGGGCATCGTGGGAAGAGGCAATACCATGCGCGATGCGCTGACCGAGCCGGAGCATCTACACGGGAGCCAGGCTTCCCCTCGTCCGGCAGCCAGGCGTCCACTGGACGCCCCTACGCAGCCGGCACACCTTCGGCTGCCAGGTGTAGGGGCGGGACATGTCCCGCCCGTTCTGGGAATGAGATCCATGTCCCCTCTGCGCTCCTCTGCGTCCTCTGCGGTTGCTCTCTCTCCCTCCGCTCTGCCCTCCGTTGCCTCCGTTCCCTCTGTGGTGAATCTCTCTCCTCCTCCGCGACCTCTGCGAACCTCCGTGGCCTCCGCGTTCTCCGACACCTCTCCCTTCGGCGGCACCTGGCACGAGGAGTGTGGCGTCTTCGGCATCTGGGGGCACCCGCAGGCCGCGCGCGTCACGCAGCTTGCGCTCTACGCCTTGCAGCACCGTGGGCAGGAGAGCGCTGGCATCGCCGTGGTGGATGGGACAGGGAGCGGCAGCGGCGGCCGGATGCATCACCACCGCGGCATGGGGCTGGTCAGCGAGGTCTTCAACGATGCGCAGATCGCGGCGCTGGAGGGCAGCGCCGCCGCCGGCCACGTGCGCTACTCGACCACCGGCTCCAGCTCGCTCGCCAACGCCCAGCCGCTGGTCTTCGCCTTCCGCCAGGGCAACCTCGCGCTGGCCCACAACGGCAACCTGATCAACGCTGGACTGCTGCACGAGCGGCTGGAGCAGGAGGGCAGCATCTTCCAGACGACCTCGGACACCGAAGTCGTGGCGCACCTGATCGCGCGTGCCGGCCACGAGTCGTTCATCGAGAACGTGCGCGCCAGCATGGCCCAGGTCGAAGGTGGCTACGCGATGGTGCTGCTCACCGACGACGCGCTGGTGGCCCTGCGCGATCCCAATGGTCTGCGCCCGATGGCTCTGGGGCAGTTGGATGGCGCGTACGCCGTGGCGTCGGAGACCTGCGCCTTCGACACGATCGGCGCCGCGTTCATCCGCGACATCGAACCGGGCGAGATGCTGGTGATCGACGACGATGGCGTGCGCGCGGAGCGCTTCGCCTACGCGCCGAAGAAGGCGCTCTGCACCTTCGAGTACATCTACTTCGCGCGACCCGACTCCGACATTGACGGCATCAACGTGCATACGGTGCGCAAGCGGCTGGGCCGCGTGCTGGCGCGCAGCGCGCCGGTCGAGGCCGACGTGGTGATCGGCGTGCCCGATTCGAGCATCTCGGCGGCCATCGGCTACGCCGAGGAGGCGGGCATCCCCTACGAGATTGGCCTGATCAAGAACCGCTACATCGGTCGCACCTTCATCCAGCCCGATCAGGCGCAGCGCCAGCATGGCGTGCGGCTCAAGCTCAACGCCGTGCGCAAGGTGGTGGAGGGCAAGCGCGTGGTGCTGGTGGACGACTCGATCGTGCGCGGCACCACCAGCCAGCGGCTCATCGGGCTGGTGCGCGAGGCCGGCGCGGCCGAGGTCCACCTGCGCATCAGCTCGCCGCCGGTGGCGCATCCGTGCTTCTACGGCATAGACACCAGCGACCGCACCAAGCTGATCGCCGCGCGGCAGAGCGTCGCCGAGATCCAGCGCAGCATCGGCGCCGACTCGCTGGCTTTTCTGACCGAGGAGCAGATGCTGAGTGCCTTCGACGTGACGGATATGGCGCACCACCCGTTCTGCAACGCCTGCTTCACCGGGCGCTATCCCACGCGGCTCTATGAGGATATGCAGAAGGATCTGCTGGAGCGCGCCCGCACGCCCCAATCCCAAAAGCCACTGACGCTCACCAGAGCCAGAAAGCGAGCCGCGCCATGAGCGACGCCTACCGCCAGGCGGGGGTGGATATCGAGGCCGGCGACGACGCGGCGCGACGCTACGCCGCACACGCCGCGCGCACGCTGCGCCCGGAGGTGCTCACGCGCCTGGGCGGCTTCGGTGGCGGCTTCGCGCTGCCGCTGGACCGCTACCCGCAGCCGGTGCTGGTCTCGGGCGCGGATGGCGTGGGAACCAAGCTCAAGCTGGCCTTCGCGCTCGGCAAGCACGATACGGTGGGCATTGACTGCGTGGCGATGTGCGTCAACGACATCCTGGTAATGGGCGCCGAGCCGCTGTTCTTCCTCGACTACTTCGCCACCGGCCGGCTCGACCCGGCGGTGGCCGAGGCGGTGGTGGCCGGCGTGGCGGAGGGCTGCGCGCGGGCCGGCTGCGCGCTAATCGGCGGCGAGACGGCGGAGATGCCGGGGATGTACGCCGATGGCGAGTACGACCTCGCGGGCTTCACGGTGGGCGTGGTGAATCGCGACCAACTCATTGACGGCAGCGCGATCGAGGACGGCGACGCGGTGATCGGCCTCGCCTCATCAGGGGTCCACTCCAACGGCTTCTCGCTGGTGCGCACGCTGATTGCCGACGCCGGCCTGTCGCTGGATGAGCCATACGACGAGGTGCTGGGGCGATATGGAGTACGGAGAACGCGGAGGACGCGGAGGCTCGCGGAGGTCGCGGAGGAGAGAGCAGAAGGAGAGCTAACCGCAGAGGACGCAGAGGACGCAGAGGAGGAGAGAAGGGATGTCATGGGTACGGGGCATCCGCATGCTGTAGTGGCGAGGCCCGCCTCGCCCGCTGGCTTGCCTACTCGTGAGACGGATGGGTGCGTGCTAACGCTCGGTGAGGTGCTGCTGGAGCCGACGCGCATCTACGTGCGGGCGGTGCTGGCGCTGCTGCGTGACGGGCTGCCGATTCGTGGGATGGCGCACATCACCGGCGGCGGGCTGACAGGCAATCTGCCGCGCGTCCTGCACAGGCGACTCGACGTGGCGCTGCGGCTGGGCGCGTGGGAGGTGCCGCCGATCTTCGCGCTGCTGGCGCGGCTCGGCAACCTCACGGACGACGACCTCTTCGCGACATTCAACATGGGCGTGGGGCTGGCGCTGGCGGTGCCGGAATCGGCAGCCGAAGAGACCATCGCGCGGGCAGAGGCGCTGGGCGAGCGTGCGGTGCGCATCGGCACGGTGCTGCCGGGGACAGGCGTCGTGCGGCGCGAGGGGACCTGGCGATGACACCGCTCACGGCGACCACAGCGCTCGCGGTCTTCGCCTCCGGCTCCGGCACCAACCTGCAGCGCTTCATCGAAGAGACGCGCGCGGGCGGCATCATCCCCGCTCGGCTGGCGCTGGTGGTCTCGGATCGGCCCGACTGCTACGCGCTGGAGCGCGCGCGCGTCGCCGACATCCCCACGTTTGCCTTCGACCCCAAAGTCTATCCCGACAAAGCGGCCTGCGAGCGCGAAGTTCTCGCCGCGCTACGGGCGCACGATGTGACGTGCATTGCGCTGGCGGGCTACATGCGCATCATCGGCCCGACGCTGCTCGAACCCTATCGCGGGCGGATCGTCAACGTCCATCCGTCGCTGCTGCCGCGCTTCGCGGGTAAAGACGCCATCGGTCAGGCGCTGCGCGCGGGCGCGAGCGAGACGGGCGTGACGGTGCATCTGGTGGACGAGGGGATTGACACAGGGCCGATCCTGGCGCAGCAGCGTGTCGCCATCCAGCCCAGCGACGACGCCGAGACCCTGGCGGCGCGCATCCATGCCGTCGAGCACCAGCTCTACCCGACGGTGGTGGCGGAACTGGTGCGGCGCGGGGAGCGTGCGCGGTGAGGACCGCGCAGCCGCAGTAGACCCGGAGAGCCGGGCGGGCGGGCGCCGGTGGATCAGAGTACGGCGACGAGGAGGAAGACGCCGAGCGCAACCGCGCTGACCAGGCACCCAAGACCCTGAATGCGCGATATCCGCGCCCACCCCTGGACGACTGCCAGCAGCACGATGCCCGCGCCGCAGAACCCAATCGCAGGCGCATGGGGATCGTACACCATGTGCATTGAGAGTCCCATGAGGAATCCGCTGGTGGCGGCGAGCACGACAAGCACGATGCGGATGGTCGGCAGCAGCGGGTCTGTACGCGGCGCGCTCACGATGGCCTCCTAAAAGCTAAAGCCCGGTAAAAATCCCCCGGAAGTAGCGACCCACCGCTTTGAGGATGCGCACCACAGGCGGCTCATCGGGAATCACTGTTGTGCCGCCGCCGCCTGTGAGCACCTCTGGGTGCTTGAGGACATAGACCAGCCGGCGGAGGGACTCGTCGTACTTGATGGGATGGGTGAAGTCGGCGTACTGGTACTTTGCTAGCTCGGGATGGACCCGCGCGGGGCTGGTCATGTCGAGTATCAGGGGGATGATGGCGATCGAGGGGTCGGCAACCTGCAGCTTCACGGCGCACTCAACCTCGTCATGGACCCAGCTCGACACCGCGGCGTGCGAGGAGACGACGACCAGCACGTTGCCGCTACGCTTCAGCACCGCCCAGACATGGTCTTCCCATTTGAGGCCCGGTGCCATGTTCGTGTCGAGGTAGGTCAGGTCTGGGTGCCGCTCCAGACGCAGGCGTTTGATCAGGTCCGCGCGTAACTGCTCGCACCAGGGTGTATCCGCCTGGTTGTGTGAGATGAACGTCTGTCGAATCATCCGCTCCTCCCTCCACGGCGCTCCGCGGTCGTCAATCAGATGCCTGTTCGTCGGCGCGCTCGACAGCGCCGGTCGCCGGCTCTCCAACCTGCTCCGCGCGCTGCGTTGGGTGTTCCGCCGTGCTGAAGAGCTCCGCCAACACCTCGGCGGCCACGGCGATCATCAGGCGGCGGTTGCGCTCAGGCACCTGCTCCCAGGGGACGCGCGTCTCGTCGCGTGTGACGTAGCCGAAAGCGGGGGCCAGCCGCTCGTACGCCTCGTGGAACATCCTGGCGACCGCTTCCGCGTCAGGCATGTGCGACCTCCCCTCGAATGTGAAGGCTCGACTCTCACCGAGCAGATCCGCCTGCGCAAGCTGGTGGTAGAACTGGCCCAGCGGTGTCAGCTCGACGGTGTGGCCGCGCAGCGCGGCGAAGTAGAGCGCGGTATCGCGCGTCGGGCGCAGCAGTCGCGCAATCTGGTAGCGCTTGAACAAGTTGAAGAGTGCCACGTGGTGCGGATTGGCCTCCGGCCGCGTCACCTCATAGGACGGATCCAGCGGATAGCACGAATCGGGCGTGGGGAAGAGTCGTGGCAGGCGGCGCAGCTCGGCATCTTCGACGTCGGGCTGGCAGTAGCGGATCGTATCGAGCCGGGTGGCGTTCGACTTGTAGATCGGCCGCTGGTCCCAGGGTCCGAGCGCCTGCTCGACGTAGCTGTAGATCGCGGCGGCGGAGACGCGCCCGCGCACATCCGCCGCGCCGCCTTTGAGCGCGCCCAGCACCAGGCGCGTGAACATGCCGTGGCCGTCCAGCTCGACGGCGTGCTGGCGGGGACGCGCGGCGGCCAGCAGCGTGACGCCCGGCCGCAGGTAGAGGTTCTGCGTGTTGCTGCCTGCCTCCCCCTCCGCTTCGGTCTCGCCGAGCGCGCCGGAGTAGCAGGAGTCCAGAATCAACAGCACATCACGCGCGGTCGCGTGGTTCGCCATCTCGAGCAGATCGTTGAGCGCCAGGCCGGGGACCCTGGGGTTGCCATCAGAGGTCGCGAGATAGGTGCGGCCACCGGCGACGATTCCATGGCCGGCGTAGTAGAAGACCGCCAGACCCTCGTAGGCGAAGATATCCTTGATAGCGCGGCGCAGATCGGTGTACGTGACACGCGAGGCGACGACATCCTCCGCGGGTCGCCGGCCCAGCAGCACGCGGCAGGCAAAGTTGGGATCGTAGTTGGCGTGGAATGCCAGCACCTCGCGCATCGCCAGGGCGTCACCGGCACACCAGGTCAGCTCGGGCCGAATCTGGTCGTAGGCGTCAACGCCCACCAGAAGGGCGCGCCGGTTCATTCGCCGCCTCCATCGCCCTTCGCGTGAGCGCCGGCCGGCACGGTCAGCGCCGCGACCTCCGCGCGGCCCGCCAGCGCCTCGTCGTGCGCCTGGCGCCGGGATGCCGCCTCCGTCTTGTCTGCCGGCTGCCCCATCCGCTCCAGCAACTCCAGCGCCCGCGCGAACTCGCGCTCCGCCGCGGCGGTATTCACCTCCTTGGCACGGCCGGAGGCGTCGCGGGCAGAGTGCAGGGCGAGGGTCGCGCGGTCGATGCTATCGAGCGCGGCGGCCAGAGGACCGCTCTCCTCCTCTGCCGCCCCGAAGCCGGCGCCGGCGCGCACCCCCGCGAGCGGGCTATCCGGCTCGCGCTGCACCCGCGCCAGCAGCACGTGGAAGACATCGTCGGCGGCCATCAGCGCGGTAGGCGGATCCATGCGATCCATCAGCGCGCGCTCCACCGCGGCAGCCGCCAGCGCCGCGCGCAGCCGCGCGCGCTCATCGGGCGTCAGCGGCACATTGGTCTCCAGGCGCTCCAGCTCCTCTGGATTGAGCGTTGGGAACGAGATGGGCGCCTCCAACGAGTGCTGAAGGCGAGCCACCTTTTGGGAATGAGCGATGCCTTTATCGTCGAGCTTGCTGATCGGCAGGCCATGCGCCTGAAGGACGTCCTCCAGCTCGCGGACGAAGATGTTCCAGCGGATCTCCGGTGACTTCGAGAAGGTCACACTCTCCCTCGTCTCATCTGTTGCACCCAGCCTCCACTGGCGGACGAACGCCGGTGCGGCGCGCTGCACGCAGGATAGCAGGCGCGCCGCGCGGCGTCAAGAGGGCACGCAAGCCCACTCACAAGGCTGTGATTCTCGCCGGGCGGTTCCGCGTGGTTTCCTCTGACTGTCACCCGTGCGAAGCGGCCGCGAGCACGAATCGAACGTCCGTTTGTGATCGCCCCGAAGGAGGCCCTCGCTATGCTGCGTCGTCTGTTCGCCCTGCTCGCCGTCGCCCTGCTGCTGGCTGGCTTCGGCGCCGTCCGCGCCACCACTCCGCGCGCCGCGTCGTACATCGCCGGTGGGCCAAATGTCGTGTGCGGCGGTACGCCTCTTCCCTGCTAGTCAGGGCACTGGTGCTGCTTCTGGTGGTTTCTGGCTGCCAGGAGCAGCACGCACGCTTGATTTCTCCTCCGCTCAACAGGCATACTTCGAGCACGGTGTGCCACCTATTGCCCGCCGGTTGATAATCACCGGCGGGTGAGATTGTTTTGGAGGCGTTCACGTGTACCACAGCTCGCTCGACCGCCCCTACGATCGGCTCGTCCTTCCCGAGCCTGGCTATTCCTGGTTCGTCGAGCGGCACCTCATCAAAGGCTACCGCTTGCTCAAGGTTGGAGGGTCCCACCCCAATGCCTACCTCCGCGCACACGAGCAAGCCTCCGCCTGTCTTGGGCGCGATATGTCGATCCGCCAGCGGATGCGCGTCTTCTACTTGCTTGGCTCGGTGCTGATCGCCGGCGAGGCGCTGGATCGCGGTATCATGTATCTGGAACAGGCCATGATGTCCGCCGCGCTCGTCCACGATTGGCTCGCCTGGGCCGAGCTAGCGTACCTCGCTGGGTCCGCCGAACAGGCGAGGGATCGTTTCAATGCGGCGTCCACCTATTTCGCCGAGGGATTAGACCTTCTGCACGAGGCATTCCGTGAGGATGGACCTGTTGCCGCTGATCTCGAGCTGGACCTGTCTGTCGGCGCGGCAGGGAGCGCTTATATTTCCGATGACCACACCGATGCCCTCCTCCACCTCGGCATAGCCCACAGTCTCTTGGACTACGTCCCTTCCCACCAGGTGCGCTTAGGCTCCATCAACTGGATCCACGCCCTGATCCTGCGCTGGCAGGGCCATTCCGCGGCGGCGCTGCCGTATGCGGTGCAGGCCGACGGCGCCTACGAGCAGGCGACCACACCCACGGCGCGTCAATCGCATGGGCGCTTGCAGACAGTGACCGCCGACATCGCGCTCGACATCGTGGAGGAACTGCCCGAGGGCAGCGCACGCGACGCGCTGCTGGCTTTCTCTGAGGGGCTGCCCGCGCGGGCGCGCACGGTGGCGCGGCGCTACGACGATGAGATCGGTGCGTATCTGGCGGCGCTGACGCGGGCACGCTGGGATCGCCTGGCCGACCGCAACGTCGCCACGCACGACGCGATCTGGGACGTGGTCCAGGGGGCGAAGCGGATTGGCAACGCGGCGCTGCTGGCGCAAGCGGGCACGGCATGGGGCCTGGAGCTGGTCTCGCGCGGCTGGCGCGAGGTGGGCCTAGACCAGTACCGCCAGACGCTTGCCGATCTGCGCTTCACTGAGGTGCCAGCGATGGGCAAGTGGGCGCGCGGCAAGCTAATCGAGGCGGGTCTCCAGGGGTGGTAGGCTGCCCGCACTGTTCGTGGAGTTGTCACGCCGGGCGAGTGAGCAATAGGGCGAGAACGTGGGCTGAAGAACCCACGGGTAATCCCCTAACGTGCCGCTGGTTCCAACACCGCCGGCCCGGCCTGGATGAAAGATCCTCGCTGATCCGTGGGCAAAGGCGCTCTCGCCTCCTCTGCGCCCACCGCGCCTTCTGAGGAACTCGATTTCCTCCTCTGCGTCTGCTGCATCTGTCTTCGCGTCCTTCGCGCTTGCTTCGCGTCCTTCGCGTTCTCCGAACCCCTCTACTCGCCGCGCTGGCCGAAGACGCGGCGCAGCGCGAGCCGCGCGGCGTGCAGGCCGCACATGCCGTGGACGCCGCCACCAGGCGGCGTGGACGACGAGCAGAGGAACAGCCCCGGCACCGGCGTCGCGTAGGGCGTAAGGCTGACCACGGGCCGGGTGTAGAGCTGCCACAGGTCCTGCACGCCGCCGTTGATGTCGCCGCCGATGTAGTTGGCGTTGTAGGCCTCCATCTCGAAGGCGGTCAGCGTGTGGCGCGCCAGGATGCGCTCGCGGAAGCCTGGCGCGAAGCGCTCGATCTGCGCCTCGACGCGCGCCGTCATATCCACGTCCGAGCCTGACGGCACGTGGCAGTAGGCCCAGAGGGTCTGCTTGCCGGAGGGCGCGCGCGTGGGATCGCAGAGGCTCTGCTGCGCCACGAGCACGAAGGGCCGCTCCGGCACCTCGCCCCGCGCCACCTGCCGCTCGGCCGCCGCGATCTCCTCCAGAGTGCCGCCGACGTGAACCGTCCCCGCCTGCCGGCACTCCTCCGCCAGCCAGGGCACGGGAGCGTCGAGGGCGTAATCGAGCTTGAAGACGCCGGGGCCATAGCGGTAGCGTTCCAGCCGGCGCCGGTAGCCAGCGGGGAGCCGCTCGCCAGTGAGGGCGATGAGCTGCCTGGGAGTCACGTCGCACAGCACCGCACGGGCGGAGGGCAATTCAGCCAGGGACGAGATTGGCGTGCTGGTGACGATCTCGCCGCCCAGGGAGCGCAGGTAGGCGGCGAGCGCGTCGCTTATACTTTGCGCGCCGCCGCGCGGCACCGGCCAGCCGGCGACGTGCGCCACGATGCCCAGCACCAGGCCGAAAGCCGCCGTGACCGGCTTGCCGAGCGGCATCATGCTGTGCGCGGCGAGGCCGGCAAAGAGCGCCCGCGCGGCTGGGGTGCGGAAGCGTGTCTCGGCGAGCCACTGCGCGGGGAACAGCGCGCTCAACCCGAAGCGGGCCAGCGCGAGCGGATGCTGCGGCGGCAGCGGCAGCGGCCCCAGAATCGCCGCCTCGATCTTGGGCCAGTCGCGCACGAGGGGGGCCATCAGGCGGATGTAGGCTGGACCGTCAGGTCCGAGGCCGGCGGCCGTCTGGGCGAGCGAGTGGTGCAGCGCGGCCGCTGTGCCGCCTGGCAGCGGATGCGCGAGCGCGAGCGTGGGGTGCGCCCATGCGAGGCCATAATCCGCCAAAGGGAGGGAGCGGAAGAACGGCGAGGCGACCGCCAGCGGGTGGATCGCGGAGCAGACGTCATGCACGAAGCCGGGGAGCGTCAGCTCGGCCGAGCGGCAGCCGCCGCCCACCGTCTCGCGAGCCTCGTAGACGACGACGGAGTGGCCGGCGCGCGCGAGGGTAATCGCCGCGGCCAGCCCGTTGGGGCCGGCGCCGACGACGACAGCATCATACTGCGGGCGACGCGCCATGTGCTGCTGATTTCCGGCCCGAGCGACGGACGAGACGCGCTCACCTACATTGGCAGCTCGAACTCGATGTCCATGCCGAAGCCGGCGGCCATCTTGATGATGTCCTCGCGCTGCTGCTTGACCATCGCGTAGTCGCGGGAGCGCAGGGCAGTGCTGGCCCAGGCGCGCTCGCGCGGCCGCCAGGTGATGTGCTGGATGTAGAGCGGCCACATCTCGCGGCTGATGCGCTCGATCTCGCGCTTCTGGCGCGGGGTGATGCGCTCGAGCAGCAACTTTTCATAGGCGACGCCGGAGCCGTGGTGGATGCCGTCGTCAATCGCGATGCGGGTGCAGATCTCGGAGAGCACGGTGTTGGGTGTGGCGGCGGCAATCTGACGGAAGCGGGGGATCACCATGCCCTCGAAGGCGCACTGGAAGAGCCAGACCTTCTCCTCGACATTGTCGAGGTTCATGGTAAGATTGCCCAGCTTCTCCAGGTAGGGGTCCCATTCGCAGGTACCGCCGATCAGGTCGCTGAGGCGCATCCACGTCTCGCTGTGGCGGCTCTCGTCGTTGATCATCGTCGTGTAGTAGAGCCGCGCGTCCCAGTCGGGCGCGGCGGTGAAGAGCTGCGTGGCGCATTGCACGGCGATGATGTCGGCCTGGAGCTGCTGCGTGACCACGGAGCGCCACATGCTGTGCCGGCGGGCCTTTTTCTCCGGCGAGGCGTTGCTGCCCTCAGGGACCGGCGGGAGATCATTCCATGGCAGCGTCTTGATTTCCCACGCCTGCTTCTTCGCCAGCGTGTAGTAGCGCCGCATGCCGCTCTCGGTGGTTGCCTGCGCCACGCTCACGTTCGTCGTCTCGACATCAGTTGACACTCCGGCCCCCTTCATTGCCCGCCTGGGCGTCCGCCAGTTGCCCGCTTCGTCTCCGCACGGCACGGCCCGCGCGGGTCCAACGCTGGTTGCCGCTCCCCCGCCGTGCCGGTGCGTCGCGCCGCGCACGCTCACGCGGCGCTCAGCCGTATGGCCGGTGCCGCCATTCTACCACGCTGCTGACGCGCTGTCATCCGCGCCCGGCCGATTATCCCAGGTGGCCCCTCCTTGCGCCAGGGGATCGGCGTCACAATAACATCACAGATCGCCCGCCCGCGTCCAGAGCGCCGCGCGGTAGAGTCTGAGCTCTCGCATCGCGGTGCCTTCCGCATGATTGCGGCAACAAGTATACTGTTGCCACACAGGGGTGTCGCGGCGCAAGCGTGCGGGGCGCGTGAAACAACGGCGAGCCGAGTCGCGGCGCAGAGGTGATGGCGCGCAGAGGTGGGCGGCGGCACACAGCACCTAGACAGGATCACGCAATGGCAGCGGCGGGACCGGGAATGGGATCGGAAGCGGGAATTGGAGGGGAGATCTGGCCCGCGCAGATCGTCCACGTGAACGAAGATGGCTGGGTGCTGCTCAATCGCGGCAGAGGGCAGGGGGTGACGCTGGGCATGTGGCTGCTGGTGGTGGGCGACACGACGCGCGAGCTGCGCGACTTGTTCGCGGGCGATACGCCGCCTGTGCGGCTGCGCATCCGGCGGACCTACGAGCTACTCGAAGTGGTGTATGCCGAGGAGCAGTGCGCGGTCGCCATCGCCGCCCGCGTGCCGCGCGAGCGCCGCCCACAGTTCTACCGCGCGCCGGACGGTGAGCTGTTGGTCTGGGTGCCGCTCTCACCGGAGTACACCTGGCCGGCGGTGGTAGGAGCGGGCGCCACGGACGATGCTGGCGAGGATGCAGCATCCGACGCGCAGGACCCCGATCACGACCTCGACGACGGCGCGGCGGATGAGGGCCTGGATCGTGAGCCGGAGGCGGCTGACGAGGAATCGCTGGTCGATCAGCAGGACGACGATCGCTGGGAGCAGGCGCTGCCACTCAACGGGGTGGAGGTTGGCGATCTGGTGCTGCCGGCGATCCCGATCTCAGCGGCCGGCGGCGGTGGGGCAATGCCTGCTGCCACGGGCACCACACCCACGTCTACGCCGGTCGGGCATCAGGATACGCCCTTCGATTCCGGCCGCGATTACGACTGGCTCAAGCCCTCGTCATAGCGCGCTTCAGATCGTCGGCATGCCTGGATGCTCGCCGCTCGCCAGCGCGCTCGCCTCGATGGCACGCATCGCTGCCAGCGCCACGTGCTCGCGCCACGGTCGCGCCAGCACCTGCACGCCCACCGGCAGCCCGGCCGTGCCGCGCTCGGCTGCCCGCGCCGCCCGCAGCACCACGTCCGCCGAGCCTTTGCGGTCCGATTCCTCGCCCTGGCGCACGCGCGTGACGGGCACGATGCCCGCCGGATATCCCAGCACGTTGACGACGATTGCGTAGGCGCCGGCAGTAATCAGGTTCTTGCTGGCACCGTGGGGCAGCGCGGGCAGCGCGTGCGCCGGGCAGACAACGAGGTCGAACGGGCCGCCATCGCCAGCGTCCAGCGCGGCGGCGAAGTCGTGCCGGTACGCCTGCTGCGCCGCGACGAGCTGCCAGAAGTGGTCGGTGTCGCGGCGGCCGAAGCAGCGCACGATGGCGCGCTGCTGGCGCTGGCCGGCGGCGGCGAGCAGTCCACCGAGCGCCACGATCGCGGGTCGCGGCAGGCTTGCCAGCAGCACCGTCTGCGCGATGCGGGGGTCCTTGGGGTCGCGGCCCATAAAGCGCCGGAGGCGCCGGGCGCCGTCGGCAGAGAAGATGCCGAAGAGCAGATCCGCCGCCTGCTGCATGCTTGGCGGCTGCCACTCCGTCACCTGCGCCCCGCGGCCCGCGAGCATGCCGGCTGCCTCCGTCACGGCGCGGCGCACGGCGGGCGCCACTGGCAGGATGCCGTCATCCGTGAAGTAGGCGACACGCAGCGCCGCGAGGTCCATCGCGGCGGGATCGCCCAGCGGGCGCGGTGGCTCGGCTGCCGGGTTGGTGCCACCGTTGAGGATGCCCAGCGCCAGGGCCACGTCGTCCACCGTGCGTGCCATCGGGCCGGCCTGCGAGGAGATCGCCGTCTGCCCCGGCGACATGCCGAAGTCGCTGAAGTCGGGGAGCCGGCCGGCGGTCGGGCGGATGCTACAAATGCCGCAGTACGCCGCGGGGACGCGCAGGCTGCCGGCGATGTCGCTGCCCAGGCCCAGCGCCGAGCCGCCGGCCGCCAGGATCGCCGCCTCACCGCCGCTGCTGCCGCCGGGCGTGCGCGCCAGGTCCCACGGATTGTTGGTGCGGCCGTAGACGGGATTGTCGGTCTCGTTATAGAGCAGCACCTGCGGCACGTTGGTCTTGCCTAGCACAATCGCGCCCGCCGCGCGCAGCCGCGCGACGTAGGAGTCATCGTCGGCCGCCAGGGTATGGGCGCGCGAGCGCAGGCCGTAGGTGGCGGGCGTGCCGGCGACGGCGAAGGCTTCTTTGATGGTGATCGGCACGCCGTGCAGCGGTCCCAGCGGCTCGCCGCGCGCCTGCCGCTCGTCGGCCGCACGGGCCTCGGCCCGCGCCTCGTCAAAGCGTGGCACGACGACGGCGTTGAGCGCGGGGTTGACGGCCTCGATGCGCGCGATGTGTACCTCGACCGCCTCTTGCGCCGTCAGCTCGCCGCGCGCGATGCGTCCCGCCAGCTCGGTTGCGCTGAGGTGCGTCAGCGCCTTCGCTTGTGTCGCGCTCATGGTGTCTCTCACCTTTCCGTCGTTGCCACGCGCTCGGTCGTCGCTTGCGATTCCAGATGACCACCTCGCCCCAAGAATCTACGCTTGCGCGTGTCTCCCATCCGGTCCGCCATGCGCAACGTACTTCCGCCTCGCAAGCAGACCTGCTTACGTCATACTGTATGATCGATACATGGCAGAGGCGGCAGCGGCGATGACCAACGCGGCGACGGCGAACACACAGCCGAGGCGAGCGCGCACCCCACGGCACAAGCAACCCGACCTCGCGCGCGCTTCGACAGTCGCCGGGGCGCCGCCCATGGAGGCGCTGGCGCCCTTTGCCGCCGCGTACGAGCATCAGGCCATCGGGCGCTCACTCGTCGTCCGCGCCGACTGCTTCGAGTGGCTGGGGGCGATCCCCGCCAATAGCCTGCATGCCATCATCACCGATCCACCGTATGGTGTCAAAGAGTACGACGCCGAGCAGATTGAGAAGCGGGCGAACGGGAGCGGCGGCATCTGGCGCATCCCGCCGTCCTTCGATGGCAACATGCGGGCGCCACTGCCGCGCTTCACGGCGCTCAACGCCCACGAGCGCGCGGTGCTCCAGCGGTTCTTTGCCGAGTGGGGGCGACTGGCGCTGCGTGCGCTGCGGCCAGGAGGACACGTCTTTCTCGCCAGCAACGCCTATCTGTCGCAGCTTGTGTTTGGGGCGCTGGTTGATGGTGGGCTGGAGTTTCGCGGCGAGCTGATTCGGCTGGTACGCACGCTACGGGGCGGCGACCGGCCCAAGAACGCCGAGCGCGAGTTCCCCGACGTCTGCTCGCTGCCGCGCGGCTGCTACGAGCCGTGGGGCATCTTCCGCAAGCCGCTGCCGCCGAAAATGACGGTTGGCGACTGCCTGCGCGAATTTCAGACGGGTGCGCTGAGGCGGCGCCCGGACGGCAAGCCGTTCAGCGACGTGCTGCTGAGCGGGCGGACACCGCGGCGCGAGCGGACCATCGCCAACCATCCGAGCCTCAAGCCGCAGTCGCTGTTGCGCCAGCTCGTCTACGCCGCGCTGCCGTTGGGCGAGGGATTGATTGCCGATCCCTTCAGCGGCTCAGGCTCAACCATCGCCGCCGCCGAGGCCGTGGGGGCGCGCTCCATCGGCGTCGAGCGCTTCGCGGAGTACTACGCCATGAGCCTGGATGCTATCCCGAAGCTGGCGGCGCTGAAGGTGGAGGTATCCGCTCAGCAGGAGCTTGTCGAGCTGGAGCGGGACATCGCGGCGCCGGCCGAGCAGCCCACGTTTGCGTTCAATGTAGCATGCATCGCGGCACCGATTGGAGCAAGGATGCCATGACGCCAAACGATCCGGACTTTGCTGCGCGGGTGCGCGCCAGCTTTGGCCGCCAGCGCGTGATGGAGCTGATCGGGGCCGAGGTGACCGCCGTGGAGCCGGGCATGACGGAGATTGTGCTGCCGGTTCGGGACGACCTGACGCAACAACATGGCTTCGTGCATGCGGGCGTCGTCACGGCGATCGCCGACTCGGCCTGTGGCTACGCCGCGCTGAGCCTGATGCCGCCGGGCGTGGGGGTGCTGACCGTCGAGTTCAAGGTCAATTTGCTCAATCCAGCGGCAGGCGAGCGTCTGGTGGCGCGGGGACACGTGGTGAAGCCGGGGCGCACGATCATGGTTTGCACCGGCGAGGTGGCGGCTGAGCGAGCGGACGGCACGACGCAGACGGTCGCCATGATGCAGGCGACGATGATGGTCGTGCGCGACCGACCTGCGATTATGGACTAGAAACGGTAGAACCTTCTCACGCCGCTTCTAGTCCTGCCCTGGCTGCTCGCCTATGTCAGGGACGAACGCGCTCGGCGGCTCTCGCGGCGCCAGCGCCGGGTCATTGGCGCGCACCGCCAGTGAGAGCGCGAATGCTCCCACCGCTAGCAGGGTTGCTACCACGACCACCAGCATACAGGCGCCCAGCCCTTCGACGAGCCGCAGCGGCAGCATCATGATCAACCGCTGCCGCGTGAGCGGCGCGAAGGTCGCTACGGCCAGCAGGTAGATCCCCAGCGCCCCAACCCAGGCCAGCGCCAACAGGACGATTCCCACGGCTGCCCGGACGAGCCGGATGGTAGGCGGAAAGCCCGTCTTGGATGCGCGAGCGGTGCCATCAGCCCCTTCAGCCGCAGCGGCCAGCGCTGGCTTGCCGCTCAGCCGCCAGCGCGCGCGCTGCACGCGCATCGCCGGCATGCCGTGCGCCCAGGTGCGGCCGCGCGAATCGCTGGCAGGGGGCGCTACCTCCACCGGGGTCGCTTTCGCCGGAGCCATCTCCGATCCGGCCTCGACTTCGGCTGCGGCCTCCTGGCCGATCTGCTGTATGTCGTCGGGTGGTTGTATCGCTGACATCGCACCGTTTGCCGCCGGGGCCAGAGCGCATCGCCGGCATCCCCGCCGGCCGCGGTCCTACCCGTCCCTCACCGCAAGCGTATGCGCCCGGACGCCGGCCTGTCAACTCGTGCCCTGCTGGCGCGGGCAAGGTAGGTCTGAGCGCACCGGCACGGGGACGGGCACGCAACTTGCACGCTGGCTGCGCGGTATAGCCCGCGCGTCAGCGCATCGCGGCGTGGCACGCGGGCTGAGCGTGTGACCCCACAGCAAGCGGTAAACTCCGGAGGTATCTGCCATGCCGTTGAATGACGTCAGCTACGACCTGCTGTCCGTCCTGCAGAGCAAGCTGGACGCGATCGCGATCTACGAGCAGTACATCGAAGATGCCAAAGAAGCCGGAAACGCCCAGGTCGAGCAGCTCTTCGAGCAGATCAAGCAGCAGGACGAGCAGGCGGCCGAGAAGCTGACCAACACGCTCGAAACGATGGTCAAGAGTGGTCAGTTCCACTGATCACCTGGCTGTGCCTGTCGCATCTGGTATGCCGCGCGGTGCCCGGTGTCCCTGGGAGCGGGCGCTGTGCGCCGTGGTCTGCGCCTGTAGCCCCACCCGCTGCAGCGCCACCACGGCCACCGCCCACCAGAAGAGCAGTGCGAGGTCCGGCTGGAAGTAGGCGCTGTCCACCATCCCATGCGCCAGCCCGGCGAACACGCAGCCCGCCATGCCCACCACCAGAGATGTCGTTGCCGTCCAGCGTCCCGGCGCGGCCAAGCGGCTGTTGGATTGCCATACGTGCCAGCAGCTCCACGCGAGCCATCCCAGCACCAGCGCGAAGCCCGCCAGCCCCAGCATTCCGCCGCTGAGCCACAGATCGAGGATGAGATTGTGCGGATGCGCCAGATTCGGCTGGGATACCGCCGGCGTGAGATGGCCGCCGATGCGCGGAATCCAGTACGGATGCGCGGTGTAGGCGGGATCGTAATAGTAGAGGAACTGATCCGGCCCGATCCCAAGCAGCGGGTGGTCGCGGATCATATGCAGCGCCGACTGCCAGAGCAGCAGCCGCACCTCGCCCGACGCGCCGTGGCCCACCAGCGCCGCTTGCAGCAGCGCACCAGCCTTCCAGATTGCCACCACAACGCCCAGCACGGCGATCCCCAGCGTGATGCGGCGCGTGCGTGGATGCGCGAGCAGCACGAGCAGCACCCCAGCCGCCGCGCCTACCTCGGCCCCGCGCGATCCTGTCAGCGCCAGCCCGGCCACCATCACCAGCACGCAGCCGCCCAGCGCAAGGGAGGCAGAGAGTTTCACCACGGAGGAAACGGAGGGAACGGAGGAGAGAGCAGAGGCAGAGGGAGAGGGAGGAACCGCAGAGGACGCAGAGGACGCAGAGGGTGCGGAGGGTGCGGAGGGTGCGGAGGGTGCGGAGGGTGCATCTTCCATCCCCGTGCCCAGTGAGTGTAGGGGCGAAGCATGCGTCGCTTGGTCGGGGACTGCATGCCCTGCTCCCATTCCCTCCGTTTCCTCCGTTCCCTCTGCGGTAAATCTCTCCGCTTCTTCGCGTTCTTCGCGTTCTTCGCGGATTTTCGCGTTCTTCGCGTTTCCCGTTCCCCCTGAGACGCGCCACAGCAGGAGCGCCAGGGCTAGCGGCAGCACGCGCTCCAGCAACGCACCGAGGCTGTTGGCGCTGCCATAGTAGATACCGGTTGCGCGCAGGAGCGAGCTACCCACCACAGGGGGCAGTGTCACGAGCTGGTTGCCCGCCGCCAGTGGGGTGAATGTCACGCGCAGCCAGAGCACCTGCGCAATCCCCAGCACGCCGAAGAGCGTCCCCACCGCCACTACAGGCCCAGCGAGCCAGCCGATCAACAGGCCGCCGGAGTGCTCATCGCCGTCATGGTCTCGTTTGCGCGCGCGCGAGCCATCCAGAGCACGGCGCCCCAGGCATGCGACGACCAGCGCGGCGTAGAGCAGCGGCTCCGCGACCTCCCAGCGAAACGCGCGCAGCGCGTCGCGCGGGCGCACGGCGATCAGCACGCCGGCGGCCGTGCCCACGAACAAGAGCGCCGCCCCAATCACCAGCCAGCGCCATTCCTTTGAGAGAGGGTTGCGGAGAACGCGGAGGACGCGGAGCTTCGCGGAGGGCGCGGAGGAAAGAGAGACAGACGAAGCAGGTGGAGTGCGCTCAGCAGTGTTGTCATTTGATCTCGCGGCGCGCGGCTGACTCGCGGCGGGTTTCTGCCCCGCCTCCACTCTGCGATCCTCTGCGTCCTCTGCGTCCTCTGCGTCCTCTGCGGTTCCTCCCTGCTCCCTCTCTTTCTCCGCGTCCTCCGCGATTCCTCCGCGTCCTCCGCGTTCTCCGTCCCTCCTCATCCACATGAGAAGAAGGTGCCCGACGGCGGCCACGAGGCAGACTCCCAGGACGATTTCGCTGAGCGGAAACACCGCGTGCCCCAGCGCCCGTTTCGGCACGTACCAGAACGGGAAGGTCAGCGGCAGCAGGCAAAGCGCCAGCTCCAATCGCAGCCACGCCAGCGCCGCAAACGCCGCCAGCCCCGGCAGCGCCAGCAGCGGATCGGGCACGAGGTAGTAGTACGTCAGCGCCGCGACCATGCCAGCGCTGTAGCGCACGTCGCCGCGCCACCGGGGTATCGTCCCTCGCCTGGCACCCGGCGCCCGGCCCGTGCTCTCGCTCGCTGCCGCCATCCTCGCGCTCCACTCCTCAGTGCGGGCCGGGAATCTGGCGCGCGCGCGCGCGTCCAACCCGACCCGTCCGTCCACTCCCATCATCATACCGCCCAGCCGGGGCCAGTGGAGGCCGCGCAACATACTCCTACCGCGAGTCGCGCTGCCTCGTTGGTTTGCTGCCTCATCGGGCAGCCCCACCTGCCCCGTCCACCTGACCAAGAGTTGGGACATTTTCTCTGGTTGTTGATCATCGCTCGCGCTGCGGCATATCATATGTTCAGGCGAAGTAGCGGGGCGCCGCCTCGCACCTCGTCATCCAGGCCCACTCGTTAGGTGAGGCGTCCGCGCAGAACAAAGGCCACGGACCGGAAACGTCGAGAGACGCCGACGGTCAGGACAGATGCAGCCGGCTCAAGGCTTCATCCCCAGTGGCTGAGGGCATGCCCTCTACGTCGCGCGGTGCCAAAGCTCGACCAGGGAGGGGGCATCCGGTTTCGCATGCGCGCCTGCGCAGCTCGGGGGCGTTGTGGGCCGGATCTCACAGAGCACTGTCGGTGCCCCCTCCCTCATTGGTCGGGAGGGGGCATGTGGTTTTCCGCGCCGGAACTCGTGCGGCAGGCGAGCCGGCGCGGCACTGAAAGGGGGAACGTATGGACGCTGGTCCGAGTACCAGTTCCAACGTTCGCGTGCTACGTCGTCGTCATCGTCCCTGCCGTCGCCGGGCGTCCACCGGACGCCCATACCTGGCTCCGCTCGCCTGAGAATCCCCACTGGGGCATGCTCGTGAGGCCCTCGGCGCCAGGACGCGCCGGCGCATGTGCCCAGGGGAGGGGCCCCATTGGAGCAGCAGCTTATCGCCTCAGAGATTCAGGATACCCGCCCGCTTGCCGTTCACCCTGCGCGCTCGATTGCCCGCGACTCGCTCGCCGAGCTGCTGGAGCGCCCAGCGCGCCGCCTGCGCAAGTTCCGCAAGACACGGCTGGTGAGGTCTCTCGCGATCCTCAGCCTTTTTGGTCCCGGCCTGATCGCCACCAGCGCTGGCAACGACGCAGGCGGCATCGTCACCTATGCCAGTGATGGCGCGCAGTATGGCTATGGCCTGCTCTGGATGATGGTGATCGTCACCGTCTGCATGGCCGTAGTGCAAGAGATGTGCGCGCGCATGGGTGCGGCCACGGGGCAGGGCCTCTCGGACCTGATCCGCGAGCGCTTCGGCGTACGCGGCGCGACCTTCGCCATGCTTACGCTGCTGGTCGCCAACACGCTGATCACCATCTCCGAGTTCGCCGGCGTCGCCGCCGCCTCTGAGATCTTCGGCATTCCCAAGTACATTACCGTACCGATCGCCGCGGTGGGCATCTGGCTGCTGGTGACACGTGGCACCTACGGCAAGGTCGAGCGCGTCTTCCTGACGATGACCTTCGCCTTCTTCGCCTATCCCATCGCCGCGCTGCTCGCCAATCCCGATTGGGGTGCTGTGCTGCACGGGATGGCCATCCCGACGTTTCCGCGGCAGCACCTCTCGACCTACCTGCTGCTTTTCGTCGGCACGGTCGGCACGACGATCACCCCCTACATGCAGCTCTACGTCCAGTCGGCGGTGGCCGAGAAGGGCGTGGACATGGCGCATTACGGCCTCGAAAAGGCCGACGTGT
>DASVAA010000031.1:0-7454 GCA_036376595.1 Ktedonobacterales bacterium
ACATCCGCCACGGTGTAGCACAGCTTGTAGATGAAGGAGTCGGGCGCACTGGCGGTGGGCCCGCCGCACACCTGGTAGCCGCCCTGGCTGGTGGCGAGCGGCACCGGGTTAGCGGTGTCGCAGGCGTTGGCCGCCGAGGGCGCGCAGGTAACCGGGGAGGTGCCGGAGATGGGGAACTGCAGGCAGCTCGGCCCGCCGCTGTTGGCCTTGAACCCGGAGTTGGCCGTGAAGGTGAAGGTGCCATCGGAAGCGGTCAAGTTTAGCTGGCCGTTCGAGACCCCATCCACCACGGAAACCTGGGCATAGCCGCGCGGCACATCGAAGGACGTCAACACCGCTTGATCGTCGGATGTGGGGGCATCGTTATTCAGCACCCCACCCGTCACCTGCCCGATGTTGGTGGCGGTGAAGCTGTCGTCGGCGGCCCACACATAGTGCAACCCCGCGGCAGTGTCCTGACCGGTGCCGACATCCTGGTACTCCACCGTTCGAGTCACGAAGCACTCAGGAGTGGCGGAGCTGCCAAATGGCGAACTGGTGAAACAGCTCGGTTCTGGATCGGTCAAGAGATACGCTGTCGAGTAGATCCCATCCGTCGCGGGCGTGGACAGGAAGATGCCCTGCGAATTGCAGAGGACGGCGCACTGGTCTGAGAATCCGGAGGCTTGGCGGACTTGCGGCAACTGGGCGCCGAACCCGCCCCCTTGTGAGGGCATCGTTCCCAATGCGATATCGTACACGACGCCGCTTTGTCCCAAGATGGGCGGAGTCCCCTGGAAATGGGGCACGCTATAGGGATAAGGAACCACGCAAAGCCCGGGCTGGACGCTCGGAATGCCGGTCAAGAAGCCGGGGCACCCGTCGTTGACGATCTGCTGAACTTTGACCTCCCCGAGCGAGTACGCCGCCAGGTAGGTGTCAACGTTGGGACCGTCAATCCAGGAGCGGTAAAGCCGGCCGTCTATCTCGGTTTCGAGGTCCGGCTCATACACCCCGTTGACGGTGAACCACCCATTGACCACCGACACCACGGAATTCGTATTGTTCCAGTTGCGCACATTGATGGTGTTTGAGGTGACGATTGGGGCGATTCTAGTCACGAAGACGGGGTCCGACGGCTGGGCGGGGCCGATGCCAGCTACGGACGCCTGGTCGCGCAGGTTCGTGAAGTCGGGCATGGTGGACGCCATCAGGGCGCCGAGCACCAGCGCGTCCGCATCGTTCGCGGACATGGATACCGTGCCGCTGGGGCACGATGATCCGCTATAGGTATAGGACGTGTTGCCCTGGACATCGTTATACAGGTTGTCACTCTGGGCCGCCGACAGCGCGCTCTGGAGCGAGCAGCCGAGCTGCGAGTCGGTGATGGTCAGAAAGAGGCCGACCGCCGTTGTCGCGGCGCCAGCGATCAAGATCACAGCGGGGCCCTCGGCGTTTGTGAATTCCGGGAGTTCCACGGCGAGATCTTCGATCACGACCTCGGCAAGGCTGGAGGCCAGCGTCCTGACGAGATCGGTCATTAAATCTCGCGCAGCGTCACCAAAACCCTCGGTCCACGCCCCCTGCAAGTCTTGTTCGGCGGACGTGGTGCTGCTCAGGCTCGGAATCTGCGCGTGCTTCACGGTCAGGTACTGCTCACCCTCCTGAAAGCTATCCATCGCCGCGAGGTACTCTTGTTGCACCTGTGCCAGGGCAGCCGCTTGCGTTGTGTAGCTGGGATCCAGGGCTTTCAGGCTGGTTGCCCACCCCTCGACCTGGGACCCGAAGATCGCGGCGGCGGCCCAGGTCGTGAAGTCGTCGAACGAGGGCTGTGACGGCGAGACATACGCGTTGAAGGGGTTGCTGGGCGGACCGTTGCAAACGGTATCCTCATAGGCCCGCTGGGCGCTGTCGGATTGGCTTGGTCCCGTTTGGGCGCCCAAGCCGAGCGGAACCAGGAAGAAGCAAGGGTTGCTCTTCCACGACGTCCACCCACACGATGTGGTGCCTGGGATAAGGCAGAAGGTGCCAGAGGCTTCGTACAGGTTGTCGGCGAGCTGCGCTACCTCCACCCGCTCCTGCTTGACCAGATTGGCGTAGTAGTTGACGATGGCCTGATCGTTGGTGGTGCAGGTGGAGCTCTGCGAGCCGCACGCGTTGATCTTGGCCATCAGATCGACGAACATCTGCGCGCGAATCTCGCCGCGCGAGAAGTAGGCGTTGGTCGTGTCATTCGCGATGCCGCGCAGGCTCGCGATCTCCTGCTCGGCGTCCTGCTCCAGGGGTTGCAAGGTCTGGTAGTTCGGCGCGTCCTGCACCAGCGTCTGCGGTCCACATGCGCTAAGAACTACCGACGCACCCTTCCCTTCCTGGCAACTGCGCAGGGTGAGGTTCGCCTGTTGCGTGGCGTACGCGTCGTAGACCTTGACCGTGATCGGGTAGGGACTCGTGGCGACAAGCCCTCCCGCACTGGGCAGTGCGTAGGTGGTCGAGAAGCATCCCGTGGCGCCCGTCGTCACCTGAATGGTGTCCGTCGTGCTTTGCACGCCCGCCGGAGTGACGGCAACGGTGAGGGGCGCGTTGCTCTGATAGCCATAGCCCTGGATCGTGATCCTTTGCCCACCAACAAACTGCGACGTGTCGGAATTGACGACACTCACTGTGGGTTTGAAGGTCGGGCTGGGGGTGCATGAGGCCGGCGCCGGCACCGATGTCGGAGCGGCGATCGTGCTCTGGGGGCCGAGGGCCATGATAGCCACCGCCGCTGCCATCCCCAGCACCATCACCCCAGAGACCATCAGCCATTTCATGCGCAAGAGACGGCCGGGAAAGCCGCTCATTCTCATGCGGTCACGAAGATGCCATCGAAGCCAGGATCGTTTGCGCATCGGTCTGCCTCGTTTCCCCTAGCTGACCAGAGGAGCGGCCAGCCACCTATCCCATCCGCCACCTCAGATACCGGCGCCCAGGCACAGCCGCCCGCGCGGTGTGGCGCACGGCAGGCGCACACGCCGTCTGCTGGCACCGCCGGAGTCCCATCGCCCACGTAGCTGGGTTGGCTCACACATCACACCTGCTCAGCCAGCCGATGAGGGTAAAGGAGGGGGGCGCGCTCGCGTGTGGGGATGGGGACCATCAACGCCGCCACGCCAACGTGGTAACAGTGGTATCAGAGCTAGTATGCGGGCGCGCCGCCGGGCGAGCGTGGGTAGTTCTGCCTATTTTTCTACCGACATCGCTGACGGGATCGGCGCTGCTGTCCGCGGATTTGTTCCCATATTGTTCCCACGGTGTTCCCATGGTGTTCCCACAGTGCTCCCACGGTGTTCGTGGGGCGACCGGCACAGGAGGTGCGGTCCGCGCGGCGGCAGGCGGTCGGGCATCAGTTGGAGGTCTCGCGTCGCGCCAGTGGGGAAACGCGCGCGGCTGGCGCGCGGCGCGCAGGCGTGTGCGCTAGAGCAGGCTGCGCTCCAGGGCGAAACGGATCGCGGCAGCGCGCGAAGTCACTCCAAGCTTGCCGTAGATAGCAGCGGTGTGGTGGTTGACGGTGCGCACACTGATCACCAGCTGCGCGGCTATTTCGGCGTCGCTCAACCCTTGAGCAAGCAGGCGCAGCACTTCCAGCTCGCGACGCGTCAGGCGTTCGGCGCCCACGCCGGCGCGCGCCGCGGCGCGGCCCGCGGCGCGGCCCGCGGCCGGCGCGTCCGCATCCGCGGGGCCGCGGCCGTCGCTGTCGCCGCCAGCCAGCGCGGAGGCGTCGACCAGCGCCTCGGCAAAGGTCTCCTCCAGTGTCAACCGCTGGCCCGCGGCGAACGCCGCCTCCCAGGGTTCCGCGGTCAGCGCGGCGCGAATCGGCGCCACCAGCGCCTCTCGGCGCGGCTGCTCCGCCGCCACATAGGGCTGCCGGAGCGCCTCTCGCAACTGCGCCGCCGCACCCAGCAGCCGCGCACCACGCTCCGGCTGGCTCTGCTGCGCGCACGCGACCGCCAGCAGGTCCAGCGCCACGATTGCGTCCCAGGGCCGCCAGCCAGTCGCCCAGTTGGTCTCCCGGGCAACTGCTAGCGCCTCCCCCAGCAGGACCGCCGCGTGCGGCACCTCGCCCTGCCACAGCGCCACCTCACCCAGTTGGACCAGGAACGCGGCTGCGTAGTGTTGCCGCCCGGCGGCGCGCGCCACGTTCAGCGCTTCGGTGAACCGCGCTGTCGCCTCGGCCCAGCGCTGCTGTGCGCAGGCGAGGCCCGCCAGGCCTCCGAGCGCGGTGAAGGTTGCCAGCGCGTCCTCGCGCGCACGCCCCAGCGCCAACGCCTCCTCATAGCAGTCCGCCGCACGGCGCGGCTCCCCCTGCACGTCCGCGGAGAGGCCTACCAGCAGGAGCCCGATCACCTGCGCTAGCCAGTCGTCCGCTGCACGGGCCAGGCTAAGCCCCGCCTGTAGCGCGGCGAGCGCTGGGCCTATCTGCCGCAGGGCCAAAGCCAAACTGCCTCCGATGGTTAGCGCCCGCGCCCGCAGCCAGGTCGGGATGACGGGCGCTTGTGGACGTGACGTGCTCGATTCACTCGCTTCACTCGCTGCCTCCGCTTCCTCAGTTGCCTCGGGCGGCGCCAGCGCCAGCAGCGTCTCGACCCACTGCTGCCCCTCGCTCAGGTAGCCCGCCTCGGTCCAGAAGCGCCAGAGCGCCGTCGCCACGCGCAGGCCCACCGCGGCCTCTCCGGCGGCACGCGCCCACTCGAGCGCCGCCCGCACATTGCCCAGCTCACGCGCCACCACCTGCATCCAGGCGACGTCGTCTGGCCCACGCAGCCCTGGCTCCGCCTCCTCAGCGAACGCCAGCACGTAGTGCGCATGGGCGCGGCGCAGGGCCTCCGCTTCGTCGCTGGCCTCCAGTTGCTCCAGCGCGAATTCCCGCACGACGTGCAGCATCTCTAGGCGCGGCGGCTCTGCCGCTGTCGCCTCCGCTCCCGTCCCCGCTCCCGTCCCCGCTCCCGTCCCCGCCACGTCGTCACGCACGTCCGAGGGCATTCGCTGGGCGATCAGGCTCGAATCCAGCAACATGCTCAACCCGGTCAGGGTGTCCCGGCGCAGCGGCGACACGTCAGGGGGAGCTTGGCACACCACCTGCGCCGCGTCCACGGTCCAGCCATCCGCAAACACGGCCAGGCGCCCAAAGAGGCGCTGACTCTCGACGTCCAGCAGGTCAAAGCTCCAGGCGATGGCCGCGCGCATCGTCTGGTGCCGCGCGGGCACATCCACCGGCCCGGCCGTCAGCAGGGGCAGGCGGCGTTCTAGCTGCGCCAGCAACGCCGCCGGGGAGAGCAGGCGCGCCCATATTGCCGCCAGCTCGATGCCCAGGGGCAAGCCATTCAGCCGGGCGCAGATGTTGGCGATGAGAGGTGCGGTCGCGTGGGTTACCGGGAAGCCGGGCTGGACCGCCAACGCCCGCTCGACGAACAGCGCCGTTGCCGCATACTGGTCCAACTGCTCCGCGCCCAGACGGCTACGCCTGGTGCTGGGCGGCACGGCCAGGAGCGCGACCGGGTAGGCGCGCTCGCCGCGCAAACGCAGGGGCGCCCGGCTCGTGACCAGCACCCTCAAGCCAGCGCTCGACTCCAGCAGCTCGGCGATCTGGGGCGCGGCGGCGGCCACATGCTCGAAGTTGTCCAGCACCAGGAGCAGCGAGTGGTCGCGCAAAAAGCCGCGCAGCAGGTCCGCGAGGGACGCTCCGCCGTGTTCGCTCAGGCCTAGCGCCTGGGCGACCGTGGCGCTGACCAACGCCGGGTCGGTTAGCGGCGCAAGCCGCACGAACCAGACGCCGTCGTGGAAGACGTCTCCGGTGTGCTGGAGCGCCCAGGCGACCTCGAGCGCCAGGCGAGTCTTGCCGACGCCCCCTGGCCCGGTGAGGGTGATGAGCCGTGTTCCCTCTCCCTCCTCCTCCCCCCGCAGCAGCGCAGTCACCTCCGCCACCTCGCGCGCACGCCCCAGAAGCGGCGTGGGTGGCAGCGGGAGGTTGTGCGGCGGCTCCTCAGAAGTGTTCGGCGCCGACGCCGCAGCCGGGAGCGGGGCGTCTATCGTCACGAGACCCGGACCCGGCTGTGTTCGTGGCAGCAGAATGAGCGCGCCGCGCGCCGCCGCGACGAACGCGGCACGCGTCTCGGGATCGAGGCGGAGGGCAGTGGCGAGACGCTCGACAGTGCGCGTGCGTGGGGCCTGCCGGTATCCCAGCTCGAGCGCGCTGATGGCGCGTCGGCTCAATCCCGTGACTTGGGCCAACTCTTGCAGCGTCAGACCCGCCGCCAGTCGGTAAGTTCGGAGCAAGGGGCCAAAACGCGCCGCGCTACTCGCCAGACCACCTCGTAGCGGCTGGGACGTCTCACGGGTATCCACGGGTGCTACCTCCAGCCCTCCGCCTACTCCACTGACTCCACATCTGGCGGGCGGAGTCCCCCGCTACGCGCGGGCCAGACGCGACCCTCTCATAACGATACTCCTTATCTGGTACAACGATGCTCCTTGTCTAGGGTCTGTCTGACGAATCATGAGCCGAGCCAGAGGACGATGGAAGCGATGACCACCATCGCCCGATAATTGGCCGCGCGCTTCTCGTAGCGGGTGGCGAGGCCCCGCCACTGCTTGAGGCGGTTGATGCAGCGCTCGACCACGTTGCGGCGGGCATAGATCGCCGTGTCAAAGGCCAGCGGGCGACCTGGGCGGGTGGCACGACGCGCCCGCTGATCATCGCGCCGCTCGGGGATCGTGTGCGGGATGCCCCGCTGCCGCAGCAGCCGACGACAGCGGGGATAGCTGTCGCCTTTGTCGGCAATGAGCCGATCCGGGCGCTTGCGTGGTCGCCCGCGTCCACCTGGTCGTGGGACGCGGATGCCGTCCAACACGGGCACCAACTGCGTACTGTCATGGCGTTGTCCTGCCGTGATCGCCACCGAGAGGGGCCGACCCTTGCCGTCGCAGGCGACATGCACCTTGCTCGTCAGTCCGCCGCGGCGGCGTCCGAGTCCCTCATCGGCCGGGTGCTGGACCCCCTTTTTTCGTCGGCCCGACTCGGTCGCCGCCGCGCGCCACTGGCATGCTGGTGGGCGCGGGCCGTCGTGCTATCGATGCTCACCTCCCAGACGACCTCGCCCACCGCATCCGAGCGCGTCTGGGCGTGCGCCAAGATGCGGTCCCACGTCCCGTCGCGCCGCCAGCGGTAGAGCCGGTCGGCACAGGTCTGCCACGGCCCGTAGCGCTCCGGCAGGTCGCGCCACGGCGCCCCCGTGCGCCGCTTCCACAAGATGGCGTTGATGACCGTGCGGTGGTCGCGCCACTGGCCGCCACGCTGCCCGCGCGCCGGCAACAACGGCGCGATGCGCGCCCAGGCCTCCTCGGTCAATTCGCCGCGTCCAACCATTTTGCTACCCTCATTCCAGGTGCCTCCTGCACGAGGGTAACACATCGCTCTCCATTCGTCAGACAGGCCCTAG
>DASVAA010000032.1:0-10645 GCA_036376595.1 Ktedonobacterales bacterium
GCGAGCGGGGGCGCCCCACGGAGCTGCGCAGCCGAGATGCCGGTGAGCCGGCGCACGCGGTAGGGGATCGGATTGGCGCAGGCGACGAAGCTCTCGAAGGTCTCGACGAGTTGGCCGCCGGCGAACTTCACCGCACCGATCTCGATGATCGCATCGTGCTCGGGATGCAAGCCGGTGGTCTCGAGGTCGATGGCGACGCGCACAGGCTGGCTGCGCAACGCGAAGCTCCGATCATGGCGACAGTTGTCGCTGAGCGTCGGTGAGCGTCCCACACCCGTGCCAACAGACCGTGACAACTCCCCTGGCCCGAAGGCCGGGGCTTCGCGCGACCTGGCACCCTCGCGGGGATGCCCCTCTCGGCGCGGGTATCAGAGAACGGTATCCACCCGCGAGGACCGATGATTTACGCGCTGGCGGTGTCCCCGTCATGCCGTTCCCGCACAGGATAGCACGCGGCGTATGACCATGCAAGCATACGGGACGACTTCGACAGCTCGCGGATCGCCAACTGGGACGCCTGACATATTGCGGTGCTGCCAGCGGGCACGCGCGTAGCGGATGGCGTCTCAATTAGCCGCCACTACCAGCGACCATCCGTGTCAGTGGTACGAGGGCCGCCCGCGCGGCCTCGCCGCGGTGGCTGATGCGGTGCTTCTCCTCCGCGCTCATCTGGGCGACCGTGCGGCCGAGCGACGGCACAAAGAAGATCGGGTCGTAGCCGAACCCTCCACCGCCGCGCGGCTCCGCCACCAGCCGCCCTTCGAGCCGGCCCTCCACCACCTGGAACAGCCCGCCCGGCGCTGGCTGTGCCAGCGCGATCGCGCAGCGGTAGCGCGCTGTCCACCGCTCCGGCGGCGCACCCGCCTTCGCCAGCCGCTCGGCCAGCAGCCGGAAGCGTACCGGATAGGGCGTCCCCTCACCGGCCCAGCGCGCCGAATAGACCCCCGGCTCGCCGCCCAGCGCGTCCACCTCCAGCCCCGAATCGTCAGCCAGCGCCGGCACCCGCGCCGCCTCGGCGTAGGCCAGCGCCTTGAGCACGGCGTTCTCTTCAAAGGTGTCACCGGTCTCGGCGACGGCGAGGTCCAGGCTAAGGTCGTCCGGTGTGACGAAGGTGCAGGGCACGCCGGCCAGGATCTCGCGCAGCTCCGCGATCTTGTGTGGATTGGTCGTCGCCAGCAGCACGCGCGGCGAATCCGGCATCGTCCCCGTCACCCTCTAGCACAGCGCATTGCGGCGCTACGAGCTTTGGCATAGCGGCCCACCGCATTGTAGCATGCGGCGCGCGGGTGTGGCGAACCGTCGCGTTCCGCGTCAAGGCGCCGGGCACGACACCAGCCGGACGCACGATCAGTCAGGTGCATCCGGCCGTGTGGCGCGCGATCGCGTGGTCTGCAATGTGGGGCAATCACAGATAGCCGCAGCGCAGGGTGATGATGCCGGGGGCGAAGTGGTTGGCTTTGGCGAGGTACTCGTGCTCGTTGCCCTCGATCATCAACTTGTGCATGACCACCAGGTCGCCGTCCGGCAGCGGATCGAGCGGCTGCAAGCAGAGGTCCATGATCGCGTGGCCCTGCTCGTAGACACGCACCAGCCCACCCGCTCCCGGCACGCGGTAGACCCGGTGCGGGATCGAGGGACTGGGGACCTCGACGTAGCCGTGCCGCGCGAGCTGCTGGATTTGTTCAGGGCTGAGCAGCTCGCGCATCAGATTGTGCGCGCGCCGCTCGGCCATCAGGCGGCGGTGGAACGCCCCCGCCCAGCGGGTCCACGACCCATCAGCGGTAACACTGATATAGACCAGCGTTACCGCCAGGAAGAGCGCCCACACGCTCGCCAGCGCGACGAAGGCTTCCCAGAGCATGCGGCTCTCAGCCTCCCACGACGCGCGGAACCATCACGATCTGCTCGGCAGTGGGGTCGAAACGCTCGATGCGTGCCGGCGCCTCGCCCGGCGCCACGCGGAAAGCCGTTGCGCCGCGTGCGCGCTCCTCGGCGAAGATGCGCTCCGCCTCCTTGACGGCGGCAACCGCGTCGAGATCGCCAACCGCCACGTGCTCCATGTCCCATGCGACCTTGTCGTCGCCACGTCTCGACAACACACGCAACATGCCCATGCGCAGTTCCTCCTGTCCGTCTCCGCGCGGCGCGACGCCATCAGTCCGCCCGGCGCCCCGACGAGTCGCCGGCGTGTACCGCGTCTCACAGCCGCGAACGCTCGCATGTCGTGTGCCAAGCCGCGCCGAGTCGCCGTAGAGAGATTCGGAACCGGGTGACGGGCGGCACACCACGGCAGGTAGCTGGTGCCAGATGCCAGAGCGCGCGGCACCAACCAATGCGGCGGAGGAGGCGAATGGGCGAATGGGCGGGAGGCGTTGCGGGTCGCTACGGGACGTTGGTATAATGGGCGCGAGTTTGCGGAGAACGGCCGGTTGGGCGGCTGCGCGCGGGCTATGCGTTACATCCTGTGCGTGCGCCGCGACGAGTGTTGCACCCGAGGCGAACGGGCATCCGTGCGGGGCAAGCGAGGAGCCGAGTCCAGTGTGAGCCGGAGGGCTGACGGGACGGCAGGGGGAGCATCGCATGCTGGGGCGAGTGCTGAAGAATCGGTACAAGCTCGTGGACGAGCGCGGCAGCGGCAGCATGGCGACCGTGTATATCGGCCGCGACCTCGAATCTAATCGGCTCTACGCCGTCAAGGTGCTCAGCCGCCAGGCCGCCGCCGACCACGAGCTGGTCGAGCGCTTCAAGCGCGAGTTCGAGCTACTCTCCCGGCTCTCCGGCCCCCACGTCGTCAGCCCGGTAGACTTCGGCGAGGATAAGGGCGCGCTGTTCATCGTCATGGATTACGTGGACGGCCACAACCTCAAGCATGCCGTGCTCACCGAGGGCGCGCTCCCCATCCCGCACGCCATCGATCTGGCGCAGCAGGCTACTGCTGGCGTCGCCGCCGCCGCCGCCCAGGGCATCGTCCACCGCGACGTCAAGCCCCAGAACCTGCTGCTGGCGGTGGACAACACGGTCAAGCTGACCGACTTCGGGCTGGCGCGCAGCCACGAGTCCGCCGACATCACCGTCACTGGCTTCTTCGTCGGCACGCCGTTCTATGTGGCGCCCGAGCAGGTCGAGAACAGCCGCAAGGCGGATACACGCGCCGACCTCTACTCGCTGGGCTGTGTCTTCTTTGAGCTGCTGACCGGGCGCGTGCCCTACGACGGCGAGCATGCCTGGGACGTGGTCATGCAGCACCTCAACGCGCCCATCCCCTCAGCCCGCGCGCTGCGCCCCGAGCTGCCGCCGGAGTACGACGCGTTCTTCCAGCGCGCACTGGCGAAAGCGCCGGCCGATCGCATCCAGACACCGCGGGCCTTCGTCGAGGCGCTTGACGGCCTGCGCGGGCCAAGCCGCTCCGCCGCGGCCACCAGGACCGAAGAACCAGCCGCCGCGCTTGTGCCGGTTACGCCGGCCGGCGGCGCGGCCTTGCTGCTGCTGGCGCCCGACGTGGTGGTGGGGCGCAGTGACCCCACACGCGGCCTCCACCCTGACGTAGACCTGCTGACGCTCGATCCTCAACAGACGGTGTCGCGGCGGCACGCACGCATCACGCGCCGCGCCGGGCGTTTCTATATTGAAGATCTCGGCGCCTTCAACCCCACACGGGTGAACGGCGCCGCGCTGGTGCCCCACGAAGAGGCCGAGCTACGCGCGGGCGACGTGCTGCGGCTCGGCAATGTCGAGCTTCGCTTCGAGATGCGTCCGCGGTAAGACCGCTGAGGAAGGCAGGAGACGATGATGACGATAGCGCAAGCCGCGCCGGTCGCGCTGGCCGATGGAGGCCTGAGCAGCTCCGTCGCGGTCGCCGCCGCGGCGCTGGTGGTCGTGCTGACGATCGTGCTGGTCTTCGTGATGGTGCTGCGCAGCAATGGCTCGAACCGCCGGTCGGGCGCCGGGCTGGGCTACGACGCACAGATGGGTCCGCTAGGCCAGCCGCAGAACGCGATGGACGACGGGAGCTGGGGCGGCCAGCAGGGCGGCCAGAGCGGCGGCCGCGGCTGGGGTCAGGATTTCGCCGACGACGCGCAGCCGGGCTGGGGTGGCCAACAGGGCGGCGGCGCGTGGGGCGGCGCTCCCGGAGCCGGTGCGGCGTCGCAGGGCATGCAGGGCGCTGGTGCCGGCGCGATGCCGCAGGGCGGCGCGTGGGGTGCTGGCGCGGGCATGGGTGCTGGCGCGGGCGCCGATCAGGGCGGCTGGAACGCTCAGCAGCGCGTTGCCTCGCCATCGCGCCCGGCCGTACCCGGCGCACAAGGAGACTGGGGTCCGCAGGGCGAGTGGGGCGCGCAGGGACCCGCTGGCGGGGCCATGCCGACGCCATCGCGCCCGAATTGGGGCGCACCCGACGCGCAGGCCGGCTCGCCGTGGGATCAAGGCGCCGCGGCGCAGGGCGGACCCGCCTGGGGTCCGGCACAGCCGACGATGCCCGCGGGCGGACCAATGCAGCAGCCCAGCGGTGGCTGGGGTGGCCAGCAGATGAACGGCAACTGGGGTGGACCGCCCGCCTCGCCGAGCCAGCCGGGTGGCGGATGGAACGGCGGTATGCCGGCCGCGGGCGGCGGCTGGGGCGGCGCTCCGGTGGCGCAGCGTGTGGGCGTGCTGGTGGTGCGCCAGGGCAAAGAGCAGGGCAAGACCTTTGAGCTGCGCAAAGACCGCACGACGCTTGGGCGCAGCCGCGAGAGCGATATCTTCCTCGAAGACCTGGCGGTGTCGCGCTTGCACACCACCATCTTGCAGGACGGTGGCGGCCGCTACATCCTGCGCGACGAGGGCAGCGCCAACGGCACCTACGTCAACGAGCAGCGGGTCAACGAGCAGGTGCTCGAAGACGGCGACGTAATTCAGGTCGGCCAGACGATCCTGGTCTTTGGCTGGCGCTAGCGGTGATGGGGAGACAGCGCAACGAGGTGAAGCGAGACGGCCGTGAACGATGACCTGATCGGCGCCAGCCTGGGCCATTGTGTCGTCGAGGAGTTCCTGGGGCAGGGCGGCATGGCGCGCGTCTACCGTGGCCGCCAGGAAAACCTCGACCGTATCGTGGCGATCAAGGTGCTGCCACCGTACTACGCGGCCGATCCCGACTTTGTCGAGCGGTTCAAGCGCGAAGCGGTCGCCATGGCGAAGCTGTCGCATCCCAATATCGTCACCGTGCACGACGCCGGCGAGGAGCACGGCCGGCTCTTCATCGTCATGGAGTACATCGGCGGTGGCACGCTGAAGGACCGCATGGCCTCGCCGCTGACGATGCGCGACATCACGCGGATCGTGCATGAAGTGGCGGGCGCGCTGAGCTACGCGCACGCGCAGGGCATCGTGCATCGCGACGTCAAGCCGGTCAACGTGCTGCTGGACGGCACTGGCCGCGCGGTGCTGAGCGACTTCGGCATCGCGAAGGTGCTCGCCACCTCGGCCGCGCTCACTCACAGCGGCGCGGGCGTGGGTACGCCAGAGTACATGTCGCCGGAGCAGTGTCGCGGGGCGGCGGTGGACGCGCGCGCCGACATCTACGCGCTGGGCGTGATGCTCTTCGAGATGCTCACCGGCCGCACGCCGTTCGTCGCCGACAACTATACCGCGCTGGCCCATTCGCACATCTACGAGGCGCCGCCGCTGCCCTCGGCGCTCAATCCGCGCATCTCGCCCGCGGTGCAGTCGGTGATTCTCAAGGCGCTAGAGAAGGACCCGGCAGACCGCTTCCAGAAAGCGACGGAGCTGGCGGGCGCGCTGGAGATGGCGGTCGAGTCGCAGACGCCGGTCAAGCTCTCCAACCGGCCGATGCCGCGCCCGACCGCCCCGCCGCGGCGGCAGTCTGGGCCGCAGCCGCAGCAGTCGGCCTACCCGGTGATCGTCTGCCCCCGCTGCCACCATCAGAACCCGGCGACGCAGCGCTACTGCTCGATGTGCGGCGAGTCGCTGATTCCGGGGCAACCGCCGGCCAGCGCGGCTTATCCCGCGGCGCCGCAACAGCAGGCGGGGGCCTGGGTGAGCTGCCCAAGCTGTGGGGCGCCCAATCTGCCGCTCAACCGCTATTGCAACGCTTGCGGCGTCAACATGCTGGTGGGGGTCGCGGGGTTCACCTGCCGCCACTGCGGCACACGCAACCCCGCCGGCAAGCGCTTCTGCACCCAGTGCGGCACGCCGTTGCGGTAGAGGCTCAACGCAGGCCGGCAAGGATTCGCTCGACCAGGCGCGCGAGGTCCGCTCCGGCGCGCTCGGCGGTGGCGACGACCTCGGCGTGACTCGGCTCCGGCGGGGCGATGCCTTCGGGCGGCAGGGCAATGTTGGTGACGCACGAGATGGCGAGCACGCGCATACCGGCGTGGCGCGCGGCGAGCACCTCGGGCACGGTGGACATGCCGACGGCATCGGCGCCGAGCTGGCGCAGGAAGTGCAGCTCGGCGGGTGTCTCGTAGTTGGGGCCGGCGACCATCGCGTAGATGCCCTCGCGCAGCCCAATGCCGAGTGCGGTGGCGGAGCCGCGGGCGAGGGTGCGCAGCTCGGCGTCGTAGGCACCGGTCATCGCGGGGAAGCGCGGGCCGAGGCTTTCGTCGTTGGGGCCGCGCAGGGGATTGAAGCCGGCCATGGTGGGCAGGCCGATGTGGTCGGCGAGCAGCATCAGGTCGCCGGCGGCGTAGGCGGGATTGAGGCCGCCCGCGGCGTTGGTGACGATCAGGGTGTCGGCGCCGAGCAGGCGCAGCGCGCGCACCGGCAGGACGACCTGCTGCGGGGTGTAGCCCTCGTAGAGGTGGAAGCGGCCCTGCATGGCGGCGACCGGCACGCCCTGCAGCTCGCCGGCGACGAGCCGGCCCGCGTGGCCGGCGACAGTGGAGCGCGGGAAGCGTGGGATGTCGGCGTAGGGGATGACGGTAGGCGCGGTGATGCGGTCGGCGAGTCCGCCGAGGCCGGTGCCGAGGATTAGGGCGACGCGCGGCGGCTGGGATATCGTGGCACGCAGGGAGTCGGCGGCTTCGCGCGCGGCTGCGACACCATTATCGAGCAGGGAGGCGGGATCCATCGGCGCGACCTCCTGGCGTGTAAGCGTGTGACATATTGGCGGTCGGAGGCCGGCGGATGAATCCGCGCCGAGATGGCCTTCGGCCACGAAGTCCGCCGACGCGGACTGAAGCGCGGCGGGGACACTTGATCAATCAGGCGAACCTGCGGGCGTCCACCGGACGCCGCCACGGCATGGATGACACGGGCGGGCGTCCACCGGACGCCCCTACGGGACGGCGATCACCTGGGCACGCTGCTGCAGGTGCTTATAGATGTGGGTGGTGGAGATGTTGGCGTGGCCGAGCAGCTCCTGCACCGAGCGCAGCTCCATGCCGCGCTCGAGCATGTCGAGGGCGAAGGAGTGGCGCAGAGTGTGGGGGGTGATGCTGGGGATGCCGGCTTTGCGGGCATGGCCCTTGATGATCAGCCAGAAGCCCTGGCGGGTGAGGCGCTGGCCGTGGTGATTGAGAAACAGAGCGGTCTCGCCGGGCCTGCGCAGCAGCAGGCGGCGGTGGCCTTCGATGTAGCTGGCCAGGGAGTGCTGGGCGGCGAGCGAGAGCGGCAGCAGGCGCTCGCGGCGCTGGGTCGCGCAGCGAACATGCCCGCGGGCGAGATCTACGTCGCGGATGTTGAGCGAGACGAGCTCGGTGACGCGCATGCCGGTGGAGTAGATAGTGTGGAGCATGGCGAGGTCGCGCTGGCCGGCGCCGCTATCGGACTCGACGGCGGCGAAGAGGCGGCTGACCTCGTCGGGGCTGAGGGTACGCGGCAGCTCTTTCTCGACGCGCGGGGCTTGCAGTGCCTCGGCAGGGTCCACGGCGAGCGCGCCGTTGGCGTGCAGGTAGTGGAAGAAGGATTTGAGGGCGGCGACTTTGCGGGCGATGGAGGTAGTGGCATAGCGCCGCTCGCGCAGGTGCAGGATGAAGTCGGCGATGATCGCTGGGGTGACGTCGGCCCAGGCGCAGACCTCGCGGTGGGTGAGGAAGTCGCTCAATTGCCGCAGATCGGTGCGATAGGCTCCCAGCGTGTTGGGGCTTGACTTGCGCTGCGAGGCGAGCGCGGCGACGAACTGCTCGATAGCCTCATCCAACGTGCACTTCATCCGCTTGGGTTCTCCATAGTCCCGCTCGCCCCACCGGCGGCAAAGCTCCCCGATGGCGCGCATGGGCGCTGGGCCGAGGGTGAGCCGCGTTCGAGCGGTTCCTGAGTACGATGATAACGCGCGTATTATACCTGTGGCTGGCGGACGACACAACGCGGGTATGACCCTTGGCTTGTGCATGGGCAGACGTGAGGATGAGGTTGTACTGCTGTTTGGGATGGTGGGGGCCGGGACAGTGGCGATCATGGTGCGCCTCGAATGAGGGGATGGAGGGTTGGGAGTAGAGAGGAACCGGAACGGCGGCGGAAGCGCGGAAGGAGGGCCGGTGGGATAGGATCACCGGGATGGACGGGCGCAGGCGGAGTTTCGGCCGGGTTGACGGTGGTGAGGTCGGCAGCGCCTTTGGAGTCGAGTGGACTGAACCCCTGGTCCACGTTGCGACTCGCCCGGCGCGGGTGCTACGCTGTGCGCGAATGTCCAATGCGCCTGCGAGTGCTTCTGTCTCCCCCTCTCCTGGTGGGAGAGGGGCCGGAGGTGAGGTCATGGCGACGCACGACAACAGGAGGTCGGTGACCACATGAGCAAGGCGAGCGTAGGGGCGTCCGGTGGACGCCCGGAGCCTGACAGGCCATCCGTAGGGGCGTCCGGTGGACGCCCGGTGGACGACGGGCAGGCCAAACCCAAGGACCAGACCACCGCCAGCGCCAGCCCGCAGCAGTGGCGCGACACCACCTACCGCCACGCCAAAGACAAAGCCGGCGAGCGCGAAGACGCTTTCACCACCAGCTCCGCCATCCCTGTGCAACCGCTCTACACTGGCCAGGACCTCGCCGAATGGCAGTCCGAAACCGCCCTTGGCTACCCCGGCGAGTACCCCTACACCCGCGGCATCCAGCCCACCATGTACCGAGGCCGCCTGTGGACCATGCGCCAATACGCCGGCTTCGGCACTGCCGAAGAGTCGAACGCCCGCTACCGCTACCTGCTCGATCAGGGCACCAGTGGCCTCTCCGTCGCCTTCGATCTCCCCACGCAGATGGGCTACGACGCCGACCACCCATTGGCCGAGGGCGAGGTCGGTAAGGTCGGCGTCTCGATCTCCAGCATCGAAGATATGCGCACTCTCTTCGCAGGCATCCCGCTGGAGCGCATCACCACCTCGATGACCATCAACGCCACCGCCGCCATCCTGCTCGCCCTCTACATCGCCGTCGCCCGCGAGCAGGGCGCCGACGTAAAACAACTCTCCGGCACCGTCCAGAACGACATCCTCAAGGAATACATCGCCCGCGGCACCTACATCTATCCCCCTCGCCCCTCGATGCGCATCATCACCGACGTCTTCCAGTACTGCGCTAACGCAGTCCCGCGCTGGAACACGATCAGCATCAGCGGCTACCACATCCGCGAGGCTGGGTCCACCGCCGCGCAGGAGATCGGCTTCACCCTCGCCAACGGCATCGCCTATGTGCAGGCGGCCCTGGATGCGGGCCTTGACGTGGACCGCTTCGCCGGCCAGCTCTCCTTCTTCTTCAACGCCCACAACAACTTCTTCGAAGAGGTCGCCAAGTTCCGCGCGGCGCGGCGCATGTGGGCGCGCATCATGCACGAGCGCTTCGGCGCTCACGACGCGCGCTCCGAGATGCTGCGCTTCCACACCCAGACCGCCGGCTCGACGCTCACCGCTCAGCAGCCCGACAACAACGTCGTCCGCACCGCCTACCAGGCGATGGCCGCAGTGCTCGGCGGCACGCAGTCGCTGCACACCAACTCACGCGATGAAGCCCTCTCGCTGCCCACCGAAGACTCCGTGCGCATCGCCCTGCGTACGCAGCAGATCCTGGCCCACGAGACCGGCATCGCCGACACCATCGATCCCCTCGCCGGCTCCTACTACGTCGAAAGCCTCACCGACGATCTGGAGCGCCGCGCCTGGGACTACATTGAGAAGATCGACGCGCTGGGCGGCGCCGTGCGCGCCATCGAGCAGGGCTACATCCAGCGCGAGATCGAAGACGCCGCCTTCCGCTTCCAGCAGCAGCTCGACGCCGGGCGCCAGATCGTCGTCGGCGTCAACCGCTTCCAGGTCGCAGGCGAGAAACAGCCCCCCATCCTGCGTGTGGACCCCGAAATCGGCCGCCGCCAGGCCACGAAGCTCGCCAAACTGCGCGAGCGCCGCGACAACGCCGCCGTCGCTGCATCGCTCGCCGCGCTGGAATCCGCCGCCCGCGGCACCGACAATCTGATGCCGCGGATTCTGGACGCCGTCGAGCGCGAGGCGACGCTGGGCGAGATCGCCGACACCCTGCGCCGCGTCTTCGGCGAGCAGCGCGAGGAGCGGGCGCTCTAACAGCGATGGAAAGAGTTCAGACTTGACCTCTGCGGTGAGGGTAGAGGCATGGTCACAGAGGAAGCCTACGCCGCCCTGCAAGTCGAGAACGCGGCCTTGCAGGGCCAAGTCGAGACGCTGACGGAGCACCTGGCGAGCGCGCTGCAGCG
>DASVAA010000033.1:0-14921 GCA_036376595.1 Ktedonobacterales bacterium
CGCTCGCAGGCGCAGAACCGCGAGGCGGCCTACGCGCGCATGGCCGCCAGGCTGGAGGAGCTGCAGCGGCCGGAGGTCCCGCGCGTGGCGACGAAGCCGACCGCCGCCAGCCGCGCACGCCGCCTGGAGGCGAAGCGCCGCGCCTCGGCCGTCAAGCGCCTGCGCAGAGCGTCGCCGCCGGACGAGTAATACCCAGAACGCTACTGAGCGACGGCGACGGCGAAAACGGCGGGGATGTGCCAGCACTCCACTCCATCGCGCCTATCGAGCGCATAGAGCACACCCCGTGCACGTTTATCGAAGCGCACCAGATAAACCGCGCCATCGAGGACGACCGGTTGACGAAAAGAGACGCCGGGATTGCTCCCCATGGACTGGTGCCAGAGGACCGCACCATCCTCGCTGCTGAGCGCATAGGCTCCATCGGTTGTGAGGTAGAGGCCGTTCTGGGCGATGGTGGCTGGGTAGTGTCCCGGGGCGGCAAACTGGTGTTGCCAGCGCAGCACGCCACTCTTCGTATCCCGTGCGGAGAGGGTCCGATCGCCTGAGCTGACATAGATCGTCTCGTCCTGGACCACCGCTCCAATATAGCCGCCGATGGGATAGCGCCAGACCTCCGCGCCGGTCTCGACATCCAAAGCACAGAAATAGCCCGTCTCTTGGTAGGCGACTGAATCACCTGTGCCGCTCCGCGCGTCGTGAATCCGCTGCACCGCCCGATGGCTCCTCATTGGCTCCGCGAAACCGGTGCGTGTGCCCGCATATAGCAGGCGGCCGGCGACGACTGGCGGCCCGCTCAACAAGTTCAGGTTCTCGGGTTGATAGAGCCAGCGGATCCGACCATCCTGGGCGCTGATGGCGTAGATCCCCCGGTGGGTCGCGGCATAGATCGTCTCGTCGGCGAGGGCAGGGAGCGCAACCGTTCCCTCCTCATGCGTATCGATGGCGATCCGCCAGAGGACGGTCCCATCCTGCGCGCTCAGGGCATAGGTGCCGCTATACACGATGCCATCGTTGACCAGCGGAACAGCCCAATCCATGAAAGGCATGGACATGACCCCGGCGTCGGTCGGGGTCCACCAGCGCAGCGATCCATTGCCGGCATTGAACGCGCAGGTATACGAGCCAAAGCCGTCAATACAGACATAGACCACACCATTGACGTCACCCACCACCCGCGGCGTCGCGAAATGCACCCGTGGCGGCGGCGGAACACTCACCTCAGGGGGATAGATCACCTCCCTGGTCCTGATGAGCTTCGCCTGCTGGCACCAGCGCGCCGTCCCATCTGCGGCACTGACGGCGTACAGGCAATCCCCCGCGTCAATGTAGAGGGACTGGTGCGCACGCACCGGAGCAGCCGTCGTCACGACAGGCACCGGCGGCGGAGTCGGACACGGGTTCAGGGTCACTACTGCCTCCAAGGCAGGCAGTTCAATCTGGTGCATCGCCGGGACCTCCTCTTCCGACTGCCCCTGCCTCTGCCTCAGCAACCAGAGCACCGGCGGCCGACTCCGCCCGCGGGGTTCTGTCGCCCGGCGATACGCCGGCCCACCTGTTCTATGCCCAGCCCACATGGTCCGTGGCGAGGTAACCCTGTGCGCGCCGCGCGGTGTCGCTGATGAGATCGTCCAGAGGAGGCACCTCTAAACCTGGTTCGCGCAGCGCGCAAGGTTGGATGTTACGGTTGCTTGACGGTAGCGGCAGCCTTGTACTCGGCGAGAGTCTCGGCCAGCATGTCGGCGGGCGGTGGCCCGGCATTCAGGTCAATGCCCGTAAAACCCGCAAGCTGCTGCTTGAACCACAGGTCGAACGTATCTTGCGAGGCGATGAAGGCGCCAAGCGAGGCGTTGAGGTCGGGGCCGTCGATCTGAATGGCAAAGAGGTCGCCGGAGGGCGTGTGCTGGAGATACCAGTTCTCCACGGGAATGTTGATGCGTTGCTCGGAGGCATCGAAGTCGGCCATGCGGGGGCCAATGCACTCCTGAGCGAAGGCACGGGCGGCGTCGCTCATTCCCGGCTTGATGGGCAGGGCGACGAGCAGCGTAGGCATATGAGCATCCTCCCTAAATCAGACGTAACGAGGTCGGCCCAGTGAACGTCCGCACATGAAGTGTCACGCAGTACGCGACGACCTACGAGGTGGCGCTACGAGCGAAGAACAGAGGCGAAGGAGCACAGGTCGCGCAGGTATGCAACACATCACGATACACAAGCGGGGGAGATAGCTCGCAATAGTGTACCACACGACGTATGACCCTACGTGGCGCGGGACCGCGGCGTGCGCTATGTATCTGAGTATGGTGACTGCGAGTCACAGACGCCGCCGGAGCAAGCACTGGGCGGCACAGAGGAAGTGAGAGCGGGACGATGGCGCAGGCGGCGTCTGAGGGTGAGGGACAGTTGATGGCCGGCGAAGGTGAGATGGTGGCGCTGGGGAAGAGCGGGATACAGGTCAGCGCATTGGGCACCGGGACGTGGCAGTGGGGCGACCAGGCGCTCTGGGGCTACGGGCGTGGCTACGGTCGGGAGGAGGTCGAGGCGGCCTACGCGGCGAGCCGCGCGGCGGGCATCACCTTCTTCGACACCGCCGAGATCTACGGCCGCGGCACCTCGGAGCGCATCCTGGGCCGGCTCGTACGCGACGACGCCGACCCGACGCCGGTGGTAGTGGCCAGCAAGTTCGCGCCGCTGCCCCAACGCCTGAGCGCTCGCAGCGTCACGATGGCGCTCGATGCCAGCCTGGCGCGGCTGGGTCTGCCGCACATCGACCTCTACTACGTCCACTGGCACGTCGGCCTGATCGCCCTCGACACGCTGATGAACGCGCTGGCGGACGCGGTGGAGGCGGGCAAGGTGCGCGCGATCGGGGTGAGCAATTACGGCGAGCGCAAGCTGCGCCGGACGCATGCGCTGCTGGCGCGGCGCGGGCTGCCGCTGGCCGCCAACCAGGTCCACTACAGTCTGCTGCACCGCGCGCCAGAGCGCAACGGCGTGCTCGCCGCCTGCCGCGAGCTGGACGTGCGCTTGGTGGCGTACAGTCCGCTGGAGCAGGGTGTCCTGACGGGCAAGTACCACCGCGGCGAGGGGCACGCGAGCGCCGCGCGACGCCTCTATGCCGGCCGGCCACTTCGACACCTGGAGGCGAGCCGCCCGCTGATCGCCCTGCTGGAGCGCATCGGTGCGGCGCACGACAAGACGCCGGGGCAGGTGGCGCTGCGCTGGCTGATCCAGCAGGGGGCGGTGCCGATCCCCGGCGCCAAGAACGCCGCCCAGGCGACCGCCAACGCCGGCGCGCTCGGCTGGGCACTCTCCGACCGCGAGCTGATGGCGCTCACCGAGATGCAGATTGGGTAGTTTGCGTACGTGCTGCACAACTCGTGCAGGCAGCGCGCGGCTACGGCAACAGGGTGCGCAGCTCGTCCGGCGTCGTGACTGGGCGCTGGCAGACGAACTGCTGGCAGACGTAGGCGGCGGGCTGGCCATCTACCATCGTGCGCCCCTCCAGCAGCGGAACGGCGGCGGCCACGGAGGTGTTGTCGGGCGTGGCGGCGGCCAGCACCGCCCGCGGCAGATAATCGCCGTTGACCACAGCCAGCAGCGCTTGCGTACGCCCGTCGTCGGGCGCGCCGACGATCGCGATCTCGTGGAAGGGGCCGATCAGGTCGTCGAGCGCGCAGAGGAAGTAGCCGAAGCCCAGCGGCTGGTCGGCCATCGCCGCCGCCAAGGGCACCAGCACGCGCGCGGCGTACTCGCGGTAGCGCAGCCCACCGGTGTATGCCGCCAGCCGCAGCAGCGCCTCTGCGGCAAGGCTCGATCCGGCGGGCGTGGCGTTGTCGCTCAGGTCGCGCGGGCGGCCGATTAGCGGCGTGGCGTCGCGCGGCACATCGTAGAACGAGCTGGCTGCCTCGTCCCAGAAACGATCCAGCATATCGTCGGCCCAGGCGCGGGCGGTGGCGAAGAAGCGCGGCTCGCCGGAGGCCTCATACACCGAAAGTAGCCCGTTGATCGCCGCCGCGTAGTCTTCGAGGAAGGCGTCAATGCGCACCGCGCCGTCCTTCCACGAGCGGTGCAGCCGGCCGCCCTTGGCCATGCGGTCGATCAGGAACGAAGCGTTGGCGAGCGCCGCCTGGAGGTAGTCGTCGCGGCCCAGGATGCGCCCGGCCTCGGCCAGCGCGCGCAGCAGCAAGCCGTTCCAGGCGGCGAGCACCTTCTCGTCGCGCGCCGGCCACACCCGCTTCGCTCGCGCCGCCGCCAGCCGCTCGCGTGCCCGCGCCACAGCCTCTCGCACCTGCTCGGACGGCATCCCCAGCTCTTCGGCGACCTCATCCACCGGCCGCGCGGCGTGCAGGATGTTGGCGCCCTCGAAGTTGCCGCGCGCCGTCACGCCCCAGTACGCCTCGGCGATGTGCGCGTCCTCCGGCCCCAGCACCGCGCGCAGCTCATCCGGCGTCCAGATGTAGAACGTGCCCTCCTCACCCTCACTATCGGCGTCGAGCGTCGAATAGAAGCCGCCGGTGGGATCGCGCATATCGCGCAGCGTGAAGTCGAGTGTCTCTTCGCAGACACGCCGGTACGCGGGATCGCCGAAGAGCTGCCAGGCGTGCAGGTAGACGGGGGCGAGCAGGGCGTTATCATAGAGCATCTTCTCGAAGTGCGGCACGAGCCAGCGCGCATCGGTCGAGTAGCGGTGGAAGCCGCCACCCAACTGGTCGTAGATGCCGCCCGCCGCCATCTTATCGAGTGTCAGCCGGAGCAGCGCCACCAGCCGCTTCCGCTCCTCATCTTCCTCAACACCCGCCGCGCCCGCTCGCTCCCGTTCTTCCCCCTTCGCGTCCTTCGCGTTCACTTGGCGTCCTTCGCGTGCTCGGTCTCCTCCTCCGCGCACCTCCGTGTCCTCCGCGTTCCCTGTGTCCTCCTCACGCCCGCGCTTGACCATCCGTAGCAGGAGCTCCAGGCTCATGGCGTTGGGGAACTTTGGCGCGGGGCGAAAGCCTCCCTCGATGGGATCGATCCGCGCCAGCAGGCGATCGGTTGCCTCAGCCAGCACGCTCGGATTCACCTGTACCGTGGCAGGGACGATCTCCGCCGGCAGCGCGAGGCTTGCCTTGCTTTCGCGGTCGTAGAGATCGCGCATCTGGGCCGCGGTCTGCTCGACCTCGTCGCGGCGGTGCTCCCAGGCGTCGCTGATCGCCGCCAGCACGTCGGGGAAGCCGGGCATGTTGTAGCGTGCCACCGGCGGGAAGTACGTGCCACCCCAGAACGGCGCGCCATCGGGCATGAGGAAGACCGTCATCGGCCAGCCACCACTGCCGTTGTTCATGCGCTGGACCGCCTCCATGTAGAGCGCGTCCACATCGGGCCGCTCCTCGCGGTCCACCTTCACCGGCACGAAGTGCTCATTGATCTGCCGCGCGATGGTGGGATTCTCGAAGGACTCCTCCCTCAGCCTGTGGCACCAATGACATGCCGCATAACCTATGCTGAGTAGGATGGGCTTATCTTCAGCCTTGGCGCGAGCGAAGGCTTCCGGCCCCCAGGGGTACCAGTCCACGGGATTATGCGCGTGCTGGAGCAGGTAGGGACTGGTCTCGTGGATCAGCCGGTTGATATGCTGCGTGGTGTCTGGTGTATCCGAGGTGTGCTGCTGGCTACTCATGCGGTTGCCTCCTGCCCTGGGCCAGGCGTGCATGGCGCGTGCCGTGATCCCAGGCAGAGCGTAGCAGCGCGCGGCGCCGGCGGGCCAGCCGCATGAAGCGAGCCGTAGCCTGTGGAGATTCAGGCAATCGCATCGAGGCCGACTCGCGCGTCATCACACAGCACGTCCCGGCGGAACGGCTCATCGAACAGGCGATACTTCATTTTGCGCGCGATGCGGCGGGGAGCGCGGCAGTTGCGATAGGTCGTGATGACCTCGCCATCGGGCGCCATCACGACGACGGTGCCCACCAGCCGCGCTGCCCAGGCGTCGCGGCGATCCTCGAACGGCAGATCGCGCGCGCCGAGGAAGAAGAAGCGCGCGCCGGTGCGATGGTAGAGGCGCCCGTAGGCGACGACGTACGCCGCGCCGTCGCGCCGGATGTTGCGGCGCGCAGCGCGGCGGGCGGCATGCAATGAGAAGGCGACAGGAGCGGGCATCACGTCGAATGTGGATGAGGGTCCGATGCCACGGATGCGGCTGGTACAGCTCATGTGGGGCTCCTCTGGGTGAGAGACGGCGCTACTAGCATCGATCTCTCCATACTCCTGTGGAGGCGACGGGCGGAAATGTCCGCCGGAGTCCGGACGTATTGGGTGGTGGAGCAGCGGCACGCCACCTGGAGCCTCGATCGTTCGTATTTGACGAGAAGGGTCTCCCTGTGAGCGCCCCCTGTGAGCGCCCCCTGTGCGCGTCCCGTGCGGGCCAGCACGGGTCATGGCGGCTGCCTGGTAGCGCGGCGCCAGCCCGCGAGTGAGGAGGAGTCAGACATGTGGAGCGAATCGCCACAGCCCATGCCGGAGAGGCCGTCCCCTGTCGCCGAGACGACGCTCTCTCGGCCAGGAATGCCCTACTACGGCGGCCCAATGCCCGTACCGACGAATCCGCTGGCGATCGCCAGCCTGGTCTGCTCGATCGGCAGTTGGTTCATCCTGCCAGTCGTCGGCGCAATCGCCGGTGTCGTCCTGGGGCATGTCGCGCTGAGCCAGATTCGGCAGTCCAACGGCACGCAGGACGGCCATGGAATGGCGGTCTCGGGGCTGGTGATTGGCTACATTCACCTGGCAATCGTGCCGATCATCATCTTGCTCGTGATCCTCTTCCTCGTCGGCGTCATCGGTGCGGCCAGCCTGTCATCCTTTGTCCTGCCTGCCTAGCCAGCCGTCTATGCCAGACCATGTGCCGCAGGGAGCAATGGTACACCCAGCTGCGCCTACCCGGCGGCGATCTCGGTAGGATGGGCACCGTGCGCAGGCAGCGCGAGGGTGGTGGAATCAGCGCTCTCGTCGGGGTCGGCGGGACAGACGGCGCAGAAGGCGCAGGCTGCGCAGCGCGCACTCTGGGGCCGCGGCTCAAAACGCGATGCCGCGATGCCTGCCGCCGCGCGCAGCAGCTTATCGAGGCGACTGATCTGCTTCCGGCCGGGGCGGAAGAACTTTTCGACGCACGACCGCGCCTCGTCGGTCACGTCCACCACCTGCTCGGCTGGAGCACCGGCTCCAGTGCCACCATCGGCGCCGAGCGCCTCCGGCGGCTCGCCGTCCAGCGGGCGACCGAGGTAGACAAGCTGGATGCGCGGCTCGCGTCCCGCGTGGCGCTGCGTATAGGCCAGGTAGAGCAGTGGCAGGGCGAGGTCCTTCACGTCGTCCGGTCGCGGCCGGCCGGTGTGCAGGCGGACCAGCACGTCCGGCACATTGGGCATGTCGGACGCGGGGCGCACCACGCGGTCGGCGGTGACACGCACGCGGCAGCCGGGCAGCATCGCGACGTTGCTCTCGGCCAGTCGTACCCGCGCGGCGAATTCGTCCGTCGTCGCTTGCGTCACCCGCGCCCATTCGTCGCGCAGGATCTCCTCGGCGTGTGACCAGTAGTAGGCGTCATAGGCATGGCCGGCAGGACCCTCCTCGGTCCATGCCGCGCGCAGCCGCCGCTCGGCCTCGTCCCATCCAGCCGCGCCGGGCGCCTCATGGTGCAGGTCGCGCAGCTCGCGCAGGCCGCGGCGCACGAAGCGATGGAAGCGATAGACCGCGTTCTCGGCCGGGTCAAGGAGCTGATAGCGCCGCGCGTACTTGTATTGTCGCGGGCAGTTGAGATACTGCTCCAGCTCGTGCAGCGTAAATTCGGGCACCTGTGGCGGGTATCGCGGCTCCAGATCGCGCGGCGGCCGATCCCCCTCGCCCTCCTCGTCGTCGTCCTCCTCTGGCTCGTCGCTGTCATCCACCGGCAGCGCCGCCAGCTCAGCCTCGGTGTGCAGCGGCACGGCGGCGGCATAGTCGGCCGATTCGTCGAGCAGCGCCAGCAGCGGTGAGGGACGCGCGCTACGACCGCCATATGCCGCGGCGCGGGTGAGGACGACGCTATCGCGCGCGCGGGTGAGGGCGACGTAGAACAGGCAGCGCTCCTCCGCCTCGTGCTCCTCCGCCTCGCCGTCGCTGCGGAACCCCGGTGGCTGCGGGTCATCCGGCCGGCCCTGCGCCGGGAACTGGCCGCTGGCGAGGGCCGGCAGGTAGACGACGGGGAATTCCAGCCCCTTGCTGGCGTGGATCGTCAGCACCTGCACGGCGTCCTCGTCCGGTGCCGGCAGCACTACCTCTTCGTCCACGCTGCGCACTGCACTCAGATAACGCAGGAAGCACGCGACGGCCAGCGTATCGCCCGCGTGCAGCACCTGGAGCGGACCCTGCGCACCGTCCGCATCACGCGGCACGAGATCAGGCGCGGGCACCACACCGGCATTCGCGGCGACGTCGGCACCTGGAGCCGGCTCGGTCGCATCGGCGGCCGCGAGCTGAGGTGTGCCGTGCGGGACCGGTCGCCGTACCGCGCGCACCAGGCGCTCGCGGAAGCCCTGCTCGCCGTGCCAGCGCTGATCGAAGTGCCGCGCCAGCCGCAGCAGCTCACCCAGCGCCTCTAGCGCGGAGCGCGCGGCAGACTGACTCGCCAGCGCCGCGATGGGGACGTCCGGCACTGGAGCTTCGAGGCCGTCAGCTACACGCGCCAGACGCCAGGCGTAGCCGCCCGGCAGCAACAGAAAGCGGCCCAGTCCCTCGCCGAGAGACGGCGCGTAGCGCAGCGCCTGCGCCGCACCGCCCAGGCGCTTCACACCCGCTCGCTGCGCCGCACTGAGCGCGGCCTCCACACCCCGCGCCACAACCAGCGCCGGGAACGCTCCGGGCAGTGGTTGCCCTAGCCCCGCTGCGGCTCGCACGAGCGCATGCATCCCCTCAGACGAAAGCGCCGGGCAGCCAAGTGCCGCGAGCAGCGCGGGAGCCCGCAGCAGCCCGCGGGGATCGGGACCGGCGGCAAGCGCGAGCAGTGCCAGGGCGTCTTTCACCTCCTCGCGGTCGAAGAAGTTGCCCTGCTGGCTGGCGGGGATGCTGGCCTGCGCGAGCATGCGCGCGACGCCAGCGGCCTGGGCGCGCGTGCGGCAGAGCACCGCCTGGTCGCGGTAGGCGACGCTCTGCTCCGCATGCCGGCGGCGAATGACCACGGCAAGCCCCGCGCGCTCCTGCCCGCGCGTAGCGAAGGCATCGCAGCGCAGCACGGGCGGCGTGGTGGACAGCGCCGCGCGGTGCGCAGAGAGCACGACTGGCGCCGCCAGCGCATCCGCGGCTGTGGCAGATGCGCCGGCGATCGCCGGCTGAGCGGCTGACATACGCGCCGCCAGCGCCGAGCCGAGCCGCACGATCGCCGGCACTGAGCGGTAGCAGACGCGCAGGGTGTAAATGTCCAACGCCGGATAGCGCGCTGCCAGCCGCGGCAGGTTGGCCGGCGAGGCACCACGCCAGCGATAGATCGATTGCTGGCGGTCGCCGACCACCCACAGTCCGGTCCCCTGATCGCCGGCCAGCAGCATCAGCAGCTCCGCCGCGGCGTGGTTGGTGTCCTGGAACTCGTCCACCAGCACCTGCGGATAGCGCCCGCGCAGCTCGGCCAGCACGCCGGGGCGTGCGCGCAGCAGCTCCACCGCGCGCAGGATCAGCCCGCCGAAGTCCACCAGCCCGCGGCGCCGCAGCGCGCGGTCCCACACGCCGTAGGCGCGGGCGCGCTCGCGCGCCTTGGCGATCGCCTCACGCGTGAAGGTGCCCTCCGGCGGCCTGAGCGCGGCCTTCTTCCCCTTGCGGCCGCCGTCCTGGGCATCTGGCGCCATGTCGGGTGCGAGCGGCATCGCCTCGACCAGCGCGAGGTACCCCGCAGGCGTGAGCAGCGCGTCGCGAGCACGCGAGAAGTCGGCCAGCAGCGTGCCGAGGTGGCGCGTGGGATTGCCCAGCGAGCGATAGTGGCGCAGCGACAGCTCGGCGAGCAGGTCCTCCAGCAGCAGAAAACTATCCGCCGGCCCGATGATGCGGAAATCGGATTGCAGCGCCTGCTCACCGGGCGCGTGAGGCACGTAGGGTGCGTACTCGCGCAGCAGCGAGGCGGCGAACGCATGGATCGTCATCACCGGGATGCGCTCGCCGGGCAGTCCCGTATCCATCAGCCGCTCGCGCATCTCACCCGCCGCTCTGTTCGAGAAGGTCAGCGCCAGGATGTGCTCCGGCGGCACGCCGCGCTCGGCGATCAGGTGCGCCACACGGCCCACGAGCGTCTTGGTCTTGCCGCTGCCCGGCCCCGCGACCACCAGCGCCGGCCCCTGCGCCCGCGCCGCCATTGCCTGCGAAGCGTCAAGCTCCGCCAGGCTCACGCGCGGCGCGCGCGGCGTCTGGCTGCCGTCACGCGCGGGATCCACCTCCGTGTCCGCCCGTGCGACCAGCACGGCATCGGCCAGACGCTGCCGGGCGAGCGCGACCGAGATGCCATAGGCGGCGGCAAGCGTCTCCGCATCCACGGCGGTCGAAGCCAGAAAGCGCCGGCGCACCAGCGCGCGTGGGGCTAGTAGCTCGGCCGCGAAGGCGCTCGCCTCTTGTTCGCGCCGCGCGCGGGGCGTGTATTCCTCGACCCGGCCGCTCGCCACGCGCAGATCGCTCAGGCCGGCGCTCTCGTCCACCTCGCGCTCGTCGCAGGCCGGGCGTAGCGGGATGCCCTCGCCGCGGTGCAACAGCAGATGCCCTAGCTCGTGCGCGACGGCGAACGCCTCGCGCTCCGGAGCGAGGCCGGCGCGCAGCCAGACAATCCCGCCCAGCGGCGGCTGCTCCCACACATGCAGCCACAGCCGCGCGACGGCGCCGCCCAGCATCGGCTCCGATTCCGGCACGACCACCAGATGCAGATTCTGCGCGGCGAGCAGCGGCCGCAGCAGGTCGAGGCCGCGCGCCCCAGCCGATGCCTGATCGCGAAGTGAATCCGCGGCACGGCAAATGACCTCAAGACGATCCATAGGTTCTTCTCGGAAGGCCTTTCACGCGTACGTTTTCAAGCGGTCGCGTCGCGGGCGCGCGGCATCCAGCCAGCCTATCGTGGCTTTGGTGATCGCGAAGCATGCCACGCGGCGTGACTTCAAGCGCTGGCCCCTTCGGCCGCTAGCCTACGCCGTCACGCTGGGCAATCTCGACCCACACGCGCTTCTCATCCTCTGGGAGCATGCTGTGCTCGACGGCATCGAGAAACGACTGCTGGGAGTATTCGGGCGGGCGCTCGGCAAGGTAGAGCTGCGCGCCCTGTGCCCGCGGTCGAGTGCTCGCCAGGTACGCCTGCACCGCCTCGGCGCTGGTCTGCAGCACCCGCGCCAGCCGCTCGACGAGTGTGCGCGGGATGGTCGCGGCGGCGATCATACGTGCTTCAAGTTTGGCGCCCAGGTCCGCGCTCACCCCCAGCTCAGTGAAGAGTCGTGCCGGCGGATAGCCAAGAGCAACGCCGCGCCTGAAGAAGCTCTCGATCTCCTCGGACTGCGCCTGGCCCTGCGCGTCGGCGGGCGAAACGGCCGAAGCGGTCTCGTAGGCAGCGGCTCGCTCGCGGATGTAGGCGAGGGCTTTCTGCGCCGCGGGCGAGAGTGAAGTGGCCGGGCGCTCGTCGGGCGCCGGCTGGTCGGCGTAGACGGCGCTGAATGAGAGCGCATAGGCTACCAGCTCGCGCGCGTACTGGGGGTAGCGGCGCACGTAATCGCTGATGCGCGGGGTCGCGCCGGAGCGCGCCGCGTCGGCGTATTCGGCGGTGATGCGCAGCAGCTCCTCGTCATAGTCGTGGCGGGGCGACTCGCCCCGGCGCCGCCGGTCGTCAGTCGCCATGTGGGTACCCCTCCTCGCCGTCCAGCAGCCGGCGCAGCAGCGCCAGAATGCGGTCGCGGCGGTTGCGAATCGTCCGGTCGGTTACGCCCAGCGCGTCCGCGATCTCATCCTGCGAGAGACCGCGCCAATACAGATCATGTACCAGGGCGCGATCCTCGGGCGAGAGCGCTTCGAGCAGCGCATCCACGTCCGCGGCCAGATCGATCCAGTCGAACGCCTCCTGGGCACCCAGATCGGCCACCGGGATTGCCACGGTATCCGGATCGTCGGCGTCGCGCGCTGGGCGATCCAGTCGCTCGGTCAGCCTGCGCGGCACGCGCGTGGGCGTCTCCACGCCACGGCGCTTCCAGTAACCTTCCTGCTGCATCACGGCGTGTGCCACGTGGTCCTGGATGCGCTGGAGCATATGGTCGAAGTTGACCAGGATGAACGCCTGATCGGGGTCGCTCATCACGCGCCACAACTCGGTGTAGCATTCCTGTTCGAGCCGCTCTTCGAGGTCATGCCGCGCGTGGGCGGGCGCGTGCCGGGCAATCCTGCGCGCCCAGAACTGCGTTGGAGTCAGTGAGCGGCCCAGCACCAGTGCACAGATGCGATCGGCCTGCTCACGCTCATGTGCTGCGTCGCGCTCGCGGAAGCAGCGCACCAGCGTCTCCAGCGGGAGCGCCGCGCCCCGCGAGCCGTCGAGCGCCTGCCAGTAGGCGGGCGTGCTGGGTGCCGGCAGGTCCTCGTACGCGCGCTCGATCTCCGCCTGCCGGACGGCGTATCGAGCGTCCTGTTCGTCACCCACCGCAAGCTCCTTCGTGCCAGCTTCGCCCCCGGCTCGCGGGCGTGCCCACGACGGAAGGGCAGGCCGTGCGACGTGGTCTGCTGGCAGTATAGGCGCGGCGGGCGTGGCGGTCAACAGCAGGCTGGGCATCGGTGCTCGCAGTCGCCGTGTGTTCACGGCAGGGTGTGGGTGCGGGGCGGCGAATCACACGAGGCGCCCTCGCGCTCGCGGTGTACATACGGCGCTCGGTCGAGTGGCCGGAAAAATCGCCCTCAAACATTGACATCGCGAGAGCCGGCGGGCTATACTGCATGCGGAATCGCGGTGGCCGTAGCTCAATTGGCAGAGCGCCAGATTGTGGCTCTGGAGGTCGCGGGTTCAAGCCCCGTCGGTCACCCCCAATAGTCGTCATGTCGAGAGATGCCCCGGATGCCCAACTGTGCGGCGTTTGGGGCATCCGTCTATTCGGCGTGCTCACCTGCTCAATATGGAGGGGCCGCTCGTAGTGGCCGACCATTGGGACCCATGGGAAGCATGCCGTAGCACACCTCTTACATTACTATGGACAAGCCACAGAAGCGGCTGATCGGGCGCATTGAAGGCAAAGTGCGGCGCGCGGTGGAGCGATACGCGCTCTGGGGGCCTGGCGCGACCATCGTCGCGGCGGTCTCCGGCGGCGCCGATTCCCTCTGCATGCTGGGTGCGCTCGATGCCCTGCGGTTACGCGGCGCCCCGCCAGCTCCAGGCCGGGTCGTCGTCGCGCACCTCGACCACGCGCTGCGTGGGGCTGCCGGCGAGACTGACGCCGCGTTCGTCGCCGATCTGGCCCACACGTTGGGGCTGGACTGCGTCGTTGGGCGCGAGGATGTAGGTGCCCTTGCCCGACGCCAGAAGCGCTCGCTCGAAGACGCCGCCCGCCGGGCACGCTACGCCTTCCTGCGGCGCGTGGCGGCCGAGGTGGGCGCCGAGCGCATCGTCACCGGGCATACACGCGACGACCAAGCCGAGACCGTGCTGATGCACCTGCTACGCGGCGCGGGGCTTTCGGGGCTCGCGGGAATGACGCCGCTCACCGGCGCTATCGCGCGCCCGCTGCTCGACCTGACGCGCGCCGAGACCGAAGCCTACTGCGCTGCTCGTGGCTGGACCCCGCGCCACGATACCAGCAACGACGACCTCGCCTTCCTGCGCAACCGCGTGCGCCACACCTTGCTGCCCATGCTGGAGCGCGAGAATCCCAGCCTGCGTGAGACGCTGGCACGCAACGCGACGCTGATCGCCGCTGATGCTGCCTATCTGGACGACCTCGCCCGCGATGCCTGGGAGCGCGCTGTCGCGTCGTCCGACGATCGCGCGATCACGTTCGATTTCAAAACGCTGCGCGCGCTCCCGTCCGCCCTGCGCGCGCGGCTGCTGCGTGAGGCGTATCGGCGGCTGGCGGGTGAGGATGGCGAGGAGCTGGCGGCGCGCCACGTCGCGGCGGCGGACGACTACGTCCAGCATGGTGTAGATAGCACTGTGCGGCAACTGCCGGGCGGTCTGCGGCTGATGCGCGGCCGCAGCACGCTGACCGTCGAACGTACACCAGGGACGGCAGGCGGCGCCGCACCTTCCGAAGTCAGTGGCGCTATCGAGCCGGTGGTGCTGCCCGTGCCGGGCGAGGTCACGCTGCCGGCGCTTGGCATGCGCCTGCGCGCGGAGCTGGTGGACGTGGCGGAGGCGCGGGCGACGATGGAAGCACCAGGCTCCACGGACGTGGCCTATGTTGACGCGGACACCGCCGGTGAGGCGCTCACCGTGCGGACGTGGCGCGCGGGGGATCGGTTTCAGCCGCTCGGCATGGCGCACGAGAAGAAGCTGCAAGACTACTTCACCGACGCGCACGTGCCGCGCGAGGAGCGGACACGCATCCCGCTGGTCTTTGGGCGTGACCTCCTGCTCTGGGTAGCGGGCCATCGGCCCGACCATCGCGCGCGTATCATACCCGCGACGCGGCGCGCGATCCGCCTGACGATCACGCCTGAGGGGAGCAACGCCCATAGTGGGTGAGCCGCCAACTTTGGACGGGAAGGGTGAAGAGCTACCACCAGAGCAGGCGCCGGTTGCTCTGGCGATCCCAGGCCGCACTCTCGACGCCCCACTTCAGTGCGAGCACGTCCAGGATAGCGAGCGCCACGGGCAGACCAAGTACCACGATGAGCAGGCCAAGCATATGTGTACCACCCCTCCCCGGATGGGGTCGTGCCGGGCGTCGAGGCGGTTGGGTCCGGCGTCGCAGCATAACCGCAAA
>DASVAA010000034.1:0-26451 GCA_036376595.1 Ktedonobacterales bacterium
ACATCGCGCGCGCCGTGGTCTTCGCCGTGCGCCAGCCGGCCAACGTGGGCATCAACGAGCTCGTCGTGCGCCCGACGGGGCAGGCATACCCATAGGTTCTGGCGGCCAACGCGCGCCATCGGGTACACTTCATCAGGTTAGGCCGCGGGTGGGCGAGACCGGATGCATCCCGCGCCGGCGTACGAAGTTGTACTACTGCGGGAGGATAGAAACCCCATGGTTGACACCGTCTCCGAGCGCAAGGGCCGCCACGCCGCGCACCAGCACGTCGCTCTGCCGCCGGCCACCGATCTCTACAACATCTCGTCGCTGCTGAGCGAGGACGAGCGCATGGTGCGCGATACCGTGCGCGAATTCGTGCGCGAGCGCGTGCTGCCGATCATCGGCGAGCACTTCGAGGCCGGCACCTTCCCGCGCGAGTTGATCCCCGAGATCGCGCAGCTTGGCCTGCTGGGCATGCATCTCGAAGGCTATGAGTGCGCCGGCATGAGCGCCGTGCAATACGGTCTCGCCTGCCAGGAGCTCGAATTCGGAGATAGCGGCCTGCGCTCGTTCGTCTCGGTGCAGGGGTCGCTGGCGATGTTCCCGATCTGGGCCTATGGCAGCGAGGAGCAGAAGCAGAAGTACCTGCCCAAGATGGCGCATGGCGAGATGATCGGCAGTTTCGGGCTGACGGAGCCGGATTTTGGCAGCAACCCCTCCGGCATGGCGACCACCGCGCGCAAAGACGGCGAGCGCTACATCTTGAACGGCACCAAGATGTGGATCACCAACGGCGGCATCGCCGATCTGGCCGTCGTCTGGGCCAAGCTGGACGGCGACATCCGCGGCTTCATCGTCGAGCGCGGCACGCCCGGCTTTACCACCAGCGATGTGACGCATAAGCTCTCGCTGCGCGCCTCCGTCACCAGTGAGCTGCACTTCGAGGACTGCCGCATCCCTGCCGAGAACGTACTGCCGGATGTGCGCGGGCTGCGCGGGCCGCTCTCGTGCCTGGACGAGGCGCGATACGGCATCGCCTGGGGCACCAACGGCGCGGCGCGGGCGTGCTACGAGGCGGCGCTCGACTATGCCAAGACGCGCGTGCAGTTCGATCGGCCGATCGGCGGCTTCCAGCTCACGCAGCGCAAGCTGGCCGACATGGCGACGGAGCTAGTCAAAGCCGAGCTGCTGGCCCTGCAACTGGGGCGGCTCAAGGACCAGGGCCAGGCTCATCCCGTGCAAGTCTCACTCGCCAAGCGCAACAACGTGCGCCAGGCGCTCAACACGGCGCGCGAGGCGCGCGGCATCCTGGGGGCCAACGGCATCACGCTGGAGTACCCGGTCAGCCGCCACATGAACAATCTCGAATCGGTCTACACCTACGAGGGCACCGACGAGATTCATACGCTGGTGATCGGGCAAGCGGTGACGGGACTGAGCGCCTTCGCTTGACACTCCCCCGGATAAATCCGGGAGATTCTCGGTTCCGCGCCGCAGCCTACGCCACGGCTCCCCGAAGGCTTTGCCCAAGCCGTTCGATGTTCTTCGCGGCGTTGTGGTCCCGATGCAGGCTGGTGCCACATGCGGGGCACTGATGCCACCGGACGGACAAGCCCTTAGAGACCATGACGCCGCAGTTCGGGCCAGAGCACCGCTGGCTCGTGTAGGCAGGCGACACACCTACCGCCCGCTTCCCGGCACACACTGCCTTGAAAGCGAGGATGCTCAGGAACGCGCTCCATCCCGCGTCTGCAATGGACTTCGCCAGATGATGGTTCCTCAGCATGTTTGCCGTCTGCAAGTTCTCATAGTAGATGGTGTCGTAGTGCCGAACCAGCGCAAGGGCCACCTTATGATGGAAGTCGTGCCGCGCCCGCCGCACCCGCTGATGCGCCTTCGCCAGCAGCCGCACCGCTTTGCGCCGCCGGTGGCTGCCCGTCACGCGCCGTGACACCCGCCGCTGTGCCCGCTTCAGCGCCCGTTCCGCTGTACGGTAGTGGCGCAGGTTGGCGATCTGGCTGCCATTGGCCAGCGTGGCGAACGATTCCAGGCCAAGATCAATGCCCGTCTCCTGGCCCGTCAGAGGAAGCGGCTGCACGGGCACGCCCTCACAGGAGAAACAGGCGTACCAGCCATCCGCCTCCCGGCTGATCGTCACCGTCTTGGGCGTGCCCTCGATGGGCCGGGACCAGCGCGCCGCGAGGCGCCCGATCTTGGACAGGACCAGGAAGCCATTATCCACTGTGGCGCCGTTGCCAAACTGCTTGTAGGTGAAGCTGTTGTAGCGGTTGGCCCCGTGGAAGCGCGGATAGCCGGGCTTCTCGCCCGCAGTCACGCGGCGAAAGAATGCTTGGAAGGCTCTGTCCAGGCGCGTCAGCACGTCTTGCAACACCTGGGAATGCACGTCGCGGTACTCCGGGCGCACGTCCTTGATCTCCGGCAGTTGCGCGCTCTGGCTGGCGGCGGTGATGCTCACCTCGCGTTTCTGCCAGGCGTCGCGGCGCTCTTGCAAGCCGGCATTGTAGAGTTCGCGGCAGCGGCGCAGCACAAACTCCATCGCCCCTTGCTACTCAGCAGAAGGTTGGAGTTTGTACTTGAAGGTCTTGCGTACCGTCGCCGCCGTCTGCTCGTCCATACGTCTCTATTCTGCCTGATCGGCACGAAAGCGGCAAGGGCAGAGGGCCATTCATCCCCCGACTGAAGACCGGGGGATGAATGGCCCATTTCTGTAAGCAGGTCATGCGCCTCGGCTCTCAAGAGCCGGGGCACGCGGAGTGGGGACTGAAGTCCTGAGTCGCTGGCTGAATTGAGCTTCAGCCTGTTGCTGCCGTGCGCCGGCACGTGTAGTTCCGCGATTCATGGGTGCTACGGGCCACCCTCCAGCGCGTACACCTGGTAGCAGCCTTGATAGGGCACGAAGAGCAGCGTGGTCGTCATGCCTGGCGGCACGATAGTCGGCATCTGGATTGAGTACGACGGCCCGAGTAGCGTGTTGACCCGCTCCACCTCGCGTAGCGGCCAGAGCTCCTCGCCGGCTAACTGCGCCTGCGACTCGCACGTGCGCTGTTGCCCGGCACACCATCCGGCCCGCGCGCACATCCCCTGGGTCGCGTAGCGGCGCCCGTTGTAGTGCAGGTAGTAGGGCAGCCCATCCTTGCCCGGCAGCGCAAAGTTATAGTGGTTCGCTGCCCACGGCAGCGCGGGTGACCAGAGGGCGAGGCCGAGCAGGATCAGGAGCATCGCAGCCGCTGCAGCGGCCGTCGCGATCCGGCGTCTTGTCCACCGCATGGCATTGTCTCTCCAGTTCGTGCCCGCGCTGACGACCCTGAATCCCCTCCCACCACGCCCAGCATACATGATCCGGCGTCTGCATGCTGTGGGGCACATCACACCTTGCCGGCACCAGGGCGCCGCTCCCGCCGAATCACGAAGCGGGTCGCGTATTCCTCGTCGCTCAGTGAGGCGATCTTGTTGTCCACCAGGTCGGTGGTCAGCGCGGCAGCCTGCATCTGCTCCCAGGTGAGTGCGATACCGCGGCTGCGGGCGATGGGCTTCTTGGGCAGCACGGACCAGATCGCGCCGTCGGGGACGATGTGCCGCTGGAGCATGGCGAACCGCTCGGCAAGCCCTGCCAGCGCGGTCGGCCAGCAGAAGATGAGATCGTAGCGCGCATCGCCCAGTGCGGACGCGAACACGCAGCCCGCCGGTGCCGCTTCACGGATCAGCGTGTCGGATGGCGGCGTGGCATCGAGCAGGCAGATGTGCTGCGCGGGCCATAGGCCTAGCTTGTGTGCGAGAGTCACCATCTTGCCGTCCCACCCTGTCCTGTGTCGCGCTGTCCGGCGGCCAGTCGCTGGCGCCAGTATAGCGACGCTACCCGAAGAGGACAACCGTACGTCTCCGCGCGACGCCATACCGGCCCCGTAATACCCAGCGTTTGCCCGCATGGCACGGAACATGCGCCTTTGTGTAGTAGCCCTGCTTCGGCCCGCAAGGTTGGCGGGGTCGGGAGAGGTGATAGGACCCTCCCCAGTCATCGAGGCAGTTCCAAGCTGAACGGCGGGGTCAGGGACCTCCGCTGGCGAAGGAGGAGAGCGAATGCTGGGAGCCATCATCACCTGGATCGTCGTCGGCCTGATCGCCGGCTGGCTTGCGAGCCTGGTTGTGCGCGGCTCGGGGCTGGGAATCGTCGGTGACATCATCGTCGGCATCATCGGCGGCGTCATCGGCGGCATCATCCTGTCGCTGATCGGCGGCCCGGGCGTGACGGGCTTCAACATCTGGAGTGTCATCGTCGCGTTCGTGGGCGCGGTGATCCTGCTGCTGATTGTGCGGCTCTTCACCGGCAGCCGGGCGACCGTCTAATACGCGCTCGCCCATTCGCACAGCACCCGGCCACTGGGAAGGACCCCCGGCGGCCGGGTACTTTCTGTCCGCTGTCAGGCCTGCCGGGGTCTGCATGGTAAGCGCTGATCGGCACCCGTGACTTGGGACACAGGCCAGGCCGCGACCTTCGGCACTGGCCGTGCGGCCCCAGGCGTCGTACACTCTGGCCGATGGCGCCATCCGCGGCGGCATGGGGAGCAAATCCACCGCTGGGTTTGCAACCGTCGAGGTGGGTGCCACGTATATCGCGAGGGAGCGCGTCGTTCAGGCTCGTACGAGCTGGCGGCTGGCTCCCCAGCGCCGAAACCGGAGACCGCGGTATGCTCCAGGCCCCCAGACGTGGCCGACGACGCCGATCCGCGGCCGGCGACGCCAGAAGGAGGCACAGAGTGGGAACGGGTGGGGCCGCTCTGACCGTCGGGAACGCCGCGGATACCGGCGCGCGCGCCAGCGCGCCGCACGTGGCCGCAGGCTCGGGCGCGATCGCCTCGGCTGAGGTGCGCGAGGACGTCAACCTCGTGCGCCGCACGCTGGGCGGCGATCAGCAGGCCTATACGAGCCTCGTCGAGAAGTACAAAGATTCGGTCTTCAACGTCGCCTATCGTATGCTCGGCAATCCGACCGAGGCCGAAGATGTGGCGCAGGAGGCATTCGTCCGCGCCTATACCCAGCTCCATACCTACAAAGATACGCATCGCTTCAGCACATGGCTGCTCTCCATCGCCTCGCACCTGGCGATCGACCAGCTGCGGCGCAGGCGTTTCCTCGCGCTGCCGCTCGAAAACGTCCCCTTTCTCGAATGGATCGCCGATCTGAGCCTGGGGCCGGAAGACTCGGCGCTGGCGGTCGAGGCCTCCGACGAGATGCAGCGCATCTTGGCGGTGCTGCCGCCCAAATATCGCGCCGTGCTGGTGCTGCGCTACTGGCATGATCTCTCATACGAGGAGATCGCCGAGGTGCTCCACCTCACCCCACCGCTCGTCAAGGCCCGGCTGCATCGCGCCCGCGAGCTGGTGGCGCGCACCATGAAAGCCAATGGCATGGATCCCGAGCGCTTCGAGGCCCGCGCCGCGGCGCAGCAGCAGCGAATGGCAGACAGGGGGCAGGATGGAGAAGCTCGACAGTAAGCTCCCTCGCCGCCGCCTGGTGTACCCTGCGTTGGCGGAGCGGCGCGAAGAGGAGCGATGGCTCGCGGAGTGTGGAATGACCCGCGAGTACCTGGTGTCGGTGAAAGCGCCGGCCGATCTCACAGCGCTGGTGATGGCGCGCATCACCGCCGACCCAGCGGCTACACTCGTCGCACACCGAGCGCCGGCCGGCCTGCGCCGCGAAGGACTCACCGCCGCCGCGGGCACGCTGGCCGTCTCGCTGCTGCTGATCGCCGCTACGTTTATCGGCTTCGTCGTGGTAGCGCCCGCCGATGCGCTGCTGGCTCTAGGCGCGATACTGACCTTTGCCGCCAGCGTTGTCGATCTGCTGCGCCAGGCGCTGGTGCTGCTGGCGACAGCCTTTAGCAGCGATGTCGTGATTCTCGCCTGTGCCGCGGTGCCCGCCGCCGCGCTGCTCGCCTGGTACCGTACCATGCGCGACACCGCCTCGCTGACCCGCGAGGCATGAGACCTCCGATGTCCGCGGCCACCGCTCCCGAAACGCCATCCACGGGCGCCGACTCGCGCCCGCCGCGACGATCACAAGCATCGCCGCCAGCGTCGCGATCGCGGCTTCCCAGGCACCGCTCGTGGTGGCGCCTAGCGCTGGGCCTGCCAGCACTGCTGCTTGCGCTCGCCGCCGTCACGGGCATTCTCTCCGCGCCGCTGGATTGGGCGCTGCATGCCACCCAGGCGGTCTTCGCGGCGCCGGCTCCCTCGGCTCCCTCCCCCGCGCCCTTGGCCACGGCTCCCTCCGCGCGGATTGGCCCGCCGCTCGCGCCAGGAGCGCCCTCCGGCTGCACGGGACAGAACGCGACGGGACTGCGGCGGCCGGTAGACGTTGGGGCGGACCAGAGTCTCTGCGGCAGCGTGACGGTTGTGGGGGCCGACGTCTCGATTGAGGGCAGCGTGGCCGGCTCGGTGACGGTAGCCGGCGGCAGCGCGACCATCGCAGGGCGCGTGGCCGGCTCGGTGACGGTGGTGGGCGGCGACGTGACCTTGCTGGCAGGCGCCGACGTCGGCGGCGACGTGACCGATGCGGGCGGCGCGATCCGGCGCGATCCGGCGAGCCGCGTGGGCGGCGGCGTGCAAGAGGGGCTGGGCCTAAGCGATCTGGCGCCGCTGGAGGCGATCGCACCCGGTGGGGCCTACGCCTTCCCGTGGGCCCACATCATCTTCTGGGCGCTGGCGGGGGCCGCGCTGGCGCTCTTCTATCCCAGCCAGCTCATGCGCGTGCGGCGTGTCGCGGTGCGCGAGCTGCCTGGCAGCATCGTCGTCGGGGCGCTCGCCTGGGTGGCGGGCGCGGTGCTTGCAGTGCTGCTCGTCATCACCTGCCTGGGCATCCCGCTGGCGCTGGTGCTGGGCATCGGGCTGTGGGTGGCGTCGGTGGTCGGCACGGTGGCGCTGGGCAACTGGGTCGGCGATCGTCTGCTCGGCGCGGGCGGCCGCGAGCGCAGCTCGCCACTGGCGCCGACAGTGCTGGGCGTGAGCCTGATCGCGCTCGCCAAGGCGATCCCGTGCGTAGGGGCGGCGCTGACCGTGATCGTCGCCTGCGCCGGGCTGGGCGCGGCGCTGCTTGCCTGGCGCGAGAGCCGGCATACCGGGTGGCAGGGGTGACACGCCAGGCGGTTGAAGTCAGGCGGTTGAAACCGCGCCTGGAGCGGCCCAGCGGCCGCAAAACCCGCCGTCGCGGGTTGGGGGTGGGGGGGTGCGGCGTAGCCGCCGCAGGCAATGTGCTACAATGCCCACAAGGCTACCAGCGGGAAATCGTCCCGGCGGAGGCGCCTCGCGGATGCGGGTTGGCTGCGCGGCAGCGGGATCACACTATGACGGATCAAGATGGGGCCGGCGAAAACAGGGATGTGGCGCGTGACGTGGCCGAACCGATGCCGCCTGAGCGCGTTGAGTCCGGCGACGATGCGCTGATCGAGCTGGAGCTGAACGACCTGGCATACGGCGGTGATGCGGTCGGGCGCTACCAGGGGCGCGCGGTCTTCGTGCCGGGCGGCCTACCGGGCGAGCTGGTGCGCGCCGAGTTGGTGCGCGAGCGTAGCAACTACGCGCGGGCCCATCTGGTGGAGGTGCTGCGGCCCTCGCCGGAGCGTGTCGCGGAGCGTTACCCCGAGCTGGCTGAGTCCGGCGGGTTCCAGTGGCAGCACCTGAGCTATGAGGCGCAGCTCCATTGGAAGACGCGCATCGTGCGCCAGTTGCTGATGCGCATCGGCCACTTCACCAATCCCCCCGTCGCGCCGACGATCGGCATGCCTGAAGGCTCCGATCCGTGGCGCTACCGCACGGTGGCGCAGTTCGCCGTCGGGCCGGATGGCGCGATCGGTTTCCGTCGCGGCGGCTCGCACGACGTGATCGACATGCCATCGTGCCCCATTGTCCACCCGGCGCTGAACGCCGTCTACCAGCAGGTGCGCGAGTGGATGCGCGCGACCTGGGGCGCTGACGCAGCGCGCTACACCGAGCGCTTTACGCTGCGCGTGGCCGTGCCGTCGCCAGGGGCCAGCCCGCAGGCATTCGAGCACGAGCGCGGGCCGGCGCTGCTGGCGATCGAGACGCGCCCCGGCAGCGCGATCGACGATGAGGGCGGGCCGCACGCGCTAGGCGATGCCCTGATGGCGGCGGCGCCGGACCTCGTCGGCGTGGTGATCCTGGGTCTTCCGGGCGGCCGCGGGCGGGTGGTGGTGGGTCAGGATTTCGTCTACGACCGCGTGCTCGACAAGGAGTTTCGCATCTCCGCCGGCTCGTTCTTCCAGGTCAACGCCGAACAGACGCCGGTGCTGATCGAGCAAGCCATCGAGGCGCTCGGCCCGCATCCCAACGACCTCGCGCTGGATGGCTACAGCGGCGTCGGCCTCTTCTCGCTCTTCCTGGCGGACCGCGTGCGCCATGTCCACGCCATCGAGTCGCAGCCCAGCGCGGTGGCCGACGCGCGCGCCAGTGCCGCCATCAACAACACGACCAACCTGACGGTGACTGAGGGCGTGCTGGAGCGTGTGCTGGGCGTGCTGGCGCGCCAGAACGAGCGCTACGACCTGGTGCTGGTGGACCCGCCGCGCGCCGGCTGCCACCCGCGCGCGATCACCGAGATCAAGGCGCTGGGGCCGCGCTGTGTGGTCTACGTCTCATGTGACCCCTCGACGCTTGCCCGCGACCTCAACCTCTTCTGCGGCGAAAGCTACCGGCTGGTCCACGTGCAGCCGGTGGATATGTTCCCGTTCACGTCACATATCGAGTGCGTGGCGCTGATCGAGCGCACGCGGTAGGGACGGTGAACGCGGAGGACGCGGAGGACGCAGAGGGGGAGGAGACGAAGAACGCGGAGAACGCGAAGCGAGCGCGAAGATCGCGAAGGGAGAATGTGTAGGGGGCACCCGGCGTGCGCCGTCGCTGCGCATGATTGTTCGTAGGGGCGTCCGGTGGACGCCCGCTGGCGTGACATGCATGTGTGTGATGGTCGGAGGAGGGATGGGCGATGGAGGTCACGATTGAGGGTGCGCGCATCTTCTGCCAGCCGGTCGGCTCCGAGCGCAACTACCCACTGTTCGCGCTGCACGGCGGGCCAGGACTGGACCACACGTCGCTGCATCCCTGGCTGGATGCGCTCGCCGATCAGTTCTACCTGATCTACGTGGACCAGCGCGGCCAAGGGCGCTCGGAGCGCGTGGACCCCACCACGCTAACGCTGAGCCGCTTCGCGCGCGACGTGACGCTGCTGGCCCAGGAGCTGGGTCTGCCGCGCTACGCGCTGCTGGGCCACTCCTTCGGCGCGATGGTCTCGGTGGTGCATGCCGCCGAGCAGGGCACCGCCTCGCACTACGTGATCTCCGACGGCACGGCGAGCTTCAGCAAGTCGATCCCGGAGATCAACGCCAACATCGAGGCGATGCAGCCGGAGGCGCTGCGCGAGCAGGTGCGCGAGTCGTGGGCGTTGGAGCCGGACGCGAAGACGCAGGCCGATGTGGCGCACCTCCTCGCGATGCAGATGCCCTTCCACTTCGCCGATCCGCAGGGCGAGCCCCTGCGGCGCTTCATGGCCGAGCAGTCGGGGGCGATCTACGCGCCCGAGGTGCTGGCCTATTTCGCCGAGAACGAGTACGCGATGGAGTACGAGGACCAGCTTGGCCGCGTGAGCCGCCCGACGCTGGTGATCACCGGCGCGCACGACCGCACCTGCACCCCGCGCGCCGCCCGCGACATCGTCGCGGGCGTCCCCGGCTCCGAGCTGGTGATCCTGCCCGATTCCGGCCACATGGGCTTTGTCGAGCAGCCGGGGATGTACTTCGCCGCCGTGCGTGACTTCTTCGCCCGCCACCCAACTCAGAGTTGACGCAGAGGCCGCAGAAGTTGCGCGGAGGACGCGGAGGAATAGGGCCGTCTCATCGCCAACACGTAAGAGATCAAGTGCGCGATAGCCGCGTCGCCTTGCAGGGCACTCGCCCAACTGGTTTCTTCTCCTCCTTTGCGTCCTCTGCGCCCTCTGCGGTTCCTTCCTCCTCTCCTTCTCCGCGGCCTCCGCGAGCTCCGCGTTCTTTGTATCCTCCGCTACCCGTTGCCGTGGCCGGAGATCGGGCCAGTGACGGGATAGGTGATGCCGCTCTCGCGCTGCACCTTCTCCAGCAGATCGTCGCGTGCTTCCCAGAGCTGGGGGAAGAGCAGGTCGCGCAGCGTCTTCTCCAGCGCGGGTATCGGTGTGCCGCCGGTGCCGATGGCACGCAGGCCCAGGTTGCGCTGCGCCAGCTTGAGGTGCTGCGCGCGGAAGATGTGGAACTGCTCGTCAAAGTCGGTCAGCGCCTCGGCGCAGTCATAGAGCGTGTGGTGCGCGGCCGGCTCAGCATAGAGGTCCACCAGCGAGACGCCCTCGCGTCCCAGCGCGCCCTCGAAGGCATCCCACAGGTCCGGCGCGGCACGCAGGATGGCACGGAAGCCGGGTGACTCGGCGCCGCTGCCGTTGCCCAGGCCCCGCCGGATGATGAGGAAGTCGGCGGGTGCCACAAATTCGAGCTGGCGCAACGCTGCCATCACCACCGCCTGCGCCGCGACCGCTCGCCGGATGGCACGCGCGGCCTCCTCGTAGTCGCCGGCCGCGAGCCGCTGTGTGGCCGTTTCAAGCTGCTGCGTGGTTTGCTTCCACCAGAGCTCGAAGGTCTGGTGGACGACTTGGAACGTCAGCTCGTCGGCGGTCAGCCGCTCGTTGGGCGGGGTCTGGAGCGCCAGCAGCTCATCGGTGCGGAGATACGTCTCGTAGACGGTCGTGCCGTGCTTGTTGGGAGCAGGGGTCGTGGTCTGGGCGGACATCGGGAAATGCCTCCATCGTCGGTGATGTGGGCGAAACAGTGCGCGGCGGCCAGCATGCGTCGCGCGTGGTCTCCGTTGTGAGTATACGCCACCGGCGACAGGAGGACATGCCGGGCGGTAGAATGCTGCATAGCGCAGCGCCGCGATGCATCCGCCGCCCGGTGCGGCTTACCAACTCTGGGAGCCAGCCGGCTGCTTGATGCTGCGGTTGACGCGATTGAAGAGGTTGGTCGTGCCGATCCACAGGATCAGGGCCGCCAGTCCCTTCTCGTCGTAGAATTTCGCGGCCTCGTCCCAGATCGCGTCGGGCACCGGGTCGGATTGGTCGGCGAGCCGGGTGACGGCCTCGGTCAGCGCCAGCGCGGCGCGCTCGGCGTCGGTGAAGTACGGCGCCTCGCGCCAGGCCGCCACGGCGAAGAGGCGCTCGTCGGTCTCACCAGCCTTCTTGCCGCCGCGCACGCCGGCGACCACGCAGAAGCTACAGCCATTGATCTGGCTCGCACGCAGGTGGACAAGCTCAAGCGTTGCTCGCGGCACGCCTCCCTTGTACACGGCCTTGATCAGCACCTGTATGCCATCGTTGGCCTCGGGAAGGATCACAGCCGGATTCTGCATTCGTGCTTGCATCGTGCTACGCTCCTTGAGAGCATTCATGGTGTGGTTGTCACATCGGGATGCCACGCATCCCGATCTGCATCGTGACGAGGCTGCCCCCGCTGCCGGTGTTCCGCCGGAGCCGGTCGTGCGGTCACATCGGGTGGGTTTCGCTCGTCACGAGGATGACCCAATCCGACGGAAGAATGTGACCGAGGGGGCGTGACCGATGGACAAACGCGACTGGCTGGCGGAGCAATTTGAGGCCGAGCGCCCGCACCTGCGCGCGGTGGCCTACCGGATGCTCGGCTCGCCGAGCGAGGCGGACGACGCCGTGCAGGAGTCCTGGCTGCGTCTCAGCCGCGCGGATACGAGCGGCGTCGAGAACCTGGGCGGCTGGCTGACGACGGTGGTTGCGCGGGTCTGCCTGGACGTGCTGCGCACGCGCAAGTCACGGCGCGAGGACGTCCTGGAAGCCTCCATAGCTGAGCCGACGGTGCGCCGCGAGGACGGGGGCGACCCCGAGGACGAAGCGCTGATGGCCGACGCGATGGGCCTCGCGCTGCAAGTGGTGCTCGATACCCTGAATCCGGCCGAGCGGCTGGCGTTCGTGTTGCACGACCTGTTTGATGTGCCCTTCGAGGAGATCGCGCCCATCGTCGGGCGCACCCCGAGCGCTGCGCGCCAGCTCGCCAGCCGCGCCCGGCGGCGTGTGCGCGGGCAGGGGCAGGAGCTAGAGGAAGGCGCGGCTCCCACGCCCGACGCCGATCTCGCCCGCCAGCGCGCCGTGGTGGACGCCTTTCTGGCGGCCGCGCGCGGCGGCGACTTCGATGCGCTGCTGGCGCTGCTCGATCCCGAGGTCATGTACCGTGCCGATCAGATTGCCGTGGCGATGGGTTCGGCGGGCGAGGTCCGCGGCGCGGACGCGGTGGCACGGCGCTTCGTGGGGCAGGCGCGCGGCGCACAGCCCGCGGTGATCAATGGCGCCGCGGGTGCCGTGTGGGCGCCGGGTGGCCAGCCCCGCGTTGTCTTCGCCTTCACGATCGCAAACGGCACGATCACCGCCATCGAGCTGATCGCCGATCCCGAACGCCTGCGCCAGCTCGACGTGGCGATCGTAGGTGATTGAAGCGAACGCACCAAGCTCCGTCGTGGCTTGGGTGAGCGGCGCCTGGACGGTCTGCGATCGCCGTAATCGCGGTTATTCCGCCATCCGGTGCTGGATGTGTCGCCACCAGCCATACGCTTCGAGCAGCAGCAATGGAAGCGCGCTCGCTACCAAAAGCCCGAAGAAGGCGTTGTACACGGCGGAGTCATCCTGCATATTGAGGGCGGGATTCTGGAACACTTGGTAGTTGTGGATGTCCAAGATCCACAAGCCGAGCACAAAACAAATCCCGCTCCACATCATCGCGAGGCCATAGAGACGGGGGTGTCCTGTGCGCTCAGTGGCAGACCGCAGTTGGCCCTGCACGTCACGCGGTCGCAGGTACATCAGCAGGCCACGTCCCACATACAGTGTCACCCATCCGAATCCCATGAACAGGGAACCTAGGCCAATGAAAACCCAGGCGCCTGAATGCTGCAACTCGTGCCATTGGTATGCGGCAACAAGGAGTGCGATGAACCCGATTGTCATGCATCCGATGGCAACGCCGACTAGCCACTTCTGGATAGTCCCTACCCGCGCGCTCGCCGGTGCTGCGTGCGTCTCACCCGGTTGCGCCATCGCCCCATCCCCTGATCATGCAAATCTTCACAATGCGACGCTTCAAGTATAGCCGATCTGTCGCTGCGCCTCAACGAACCCTAGAGCGTCGAGGCGGGGTCCACATCCACCGACCAGCCGAAGGGCAGGTCGTCGGGGGCGAGGGCGCGCAGCAGCGGGACCGGATCAGGCGCACGCAGGATGAGCTGCCAGCGGTAGCGGCCGCGCAGCCGCTCGATGAACGCCGGCGCCGGGCCGACGAGGTCGCTATCGGGCAGCGCCAGCGTGCGGATCGCGCGCTCCAGCCGCTCGGCCAGCGCCGTCGCCTCGATCTGTGCCGAGTAGCGGTCGGCATGCTCGTAGGTCAGCTTGACGAAGCGGCGGTAGGGGGGATAGCCGAACCGCTGGCGAGCGGCGGCCTCGGCGGCGAAGAACGCGGCGTAGTCGTGCCGCGCCGCCGCCTGGATGCAGAAGTGCTCCGGGTTGAAGGTCTGCACCAGCACACGTCCCGGCGCCGCGCCGCGTCCCGCGCGCCCCGCCACCTGCGTCAGCAATTGGAACGCGCGCTCGTTGGCGCGGAAGTCGGGCATGAAGAGCGCCACATCCGCCGAGACCACGCCCACCAGCGTCACCGCCGGCAGATCGAGTCCCTTGGCGATCATCTGCGTGCCCACCAGCACGTCGGCGCGCCGCTCGGCAAATGCGCGCAGCAGCTCCTCGTGGACGTGCCGCGTGCGGGCGGTGTCGCGGTCCCAGCGCAGCACGCGCGCCGCCGGAAACATCTTCTTCACCGCCGACTCCACGCGCTCGGTGCCCAGCCCAAAGTAGCGGATGCTGGCGCTGTGGCAGATGGGGCACTCACGCGGCTCCGGCTCGCGGCGGCCGCAGTAGTGGCAGAGCAGGATGCGCTCGGTGGCGTGGTAGGTCAGCGAGACGTCGCAGTGCGTGCAGCGCGCGGCGTAGCCGCACTCGCGGCAGACGACGGCGCTGGCGGTGCCGCGGCGGTTGAGGAAGAGGATCGCCTGCTCGCCGCGCGCTAAGGTCTGCTCCAGCGCGGTGCGCAATGGCGCCGAGAGGATGCTAGTGTTGCCGGCGCGCAGCTCGGCGCGCAGGTCGATCAGCGTCACCGGAGGCAGCGCGGGCGCCGTGAGAGGGCCGGCGAGCTGATCCGAGGCATTCAGGGGATCGGCGGGTGTGTCCGCGTCTGCGGCGGGGCGGCCGGCGGATGCATCGGCGTCGCGAGCGCCACGAGAGGGGCCGGCGGATGAATCCGCGCCTAGGGGCGTTCCGCCACCAAGCCCGCCTGCGCGGGCTGGAGATAGATCTGATGCGACGCGCGTCACTGGCTCCCCCTCGCCCCGTGCGGTTTCCTCTGGCTCCCCCTCGCCCCGCAGGGAGAGGGGGTTGGGGGGTGAGGACTCCGCCTGCGCGGACTGGGGAACGGGCGGCGATGCGGACGGAGCCATCGGGATGAGCACGACATCAGCGGAGACTCCCATCGCGGCGACAGGGGCGCGCTCGGTAAGCTCCAGCAGCGTGAAATCGCCGGCCAGGGCGCGGGCGTAGCTCTCGACCGAGGGCGTGGCGCTGCCGAGCACTACCGCCGCACCGCTGAGCGCGCCGAGCCGCACCGCCACGTCGCGCGCGTGGTAGGTCGGGCGCGGATGCTCCTGCTTGTAGGCGACCTCGTGCTCCTCGTCCACCACGATCAGGCCGAGGTTGGGGACAGGGGCGAAGAGCGCCGAGCGCGAGCCGATCACCACGTCCACCTCGCCCCCGCGGATACTGCGCCAGGCGCTCAGCCGCTCGGAGGCGGTGAGGCCACTGTGCAGCAGCGCCACGCGGCCGGGGAAGCGCCCCGCGAAGCGCGTGACGGCCTGGGGTGTCAGCGCGATTTCGGGCACCAGCACGATGCCGCGCAGCCCTCGCTTCAGCGCCGCCGCCAGCGCTTGCAGGTAGATCTCCGTCTTGCCGCTGCCCGTGATGCCGTGCAGCAGGATCGGCTTGCGGTCTGTCGCCGTTTGGTGGGCATGTGGCACTGGCAGCGCGGCGACGATCGCCTCTAGCGCGGCGGATTGCGCGGCGGTGAGCGGCAGTGGCGTGGTGGGCAGGATGCGGCGCCCGGCCAGCGGGTCCGCACGGTGCTCGACGGCGACAATCTCGACCAGCCCCGCCGCGACTAGCTCGGCCAGCGCCGCCTCGGTGATGCGCGTCAGCCGCCGCAGCTCCTCGACGCGCCAGATCGAGATCAGCTCGGCATCCTCCGGCTGGTCCCGCTCCGAGCGCGCCAGCGCATCCAGCGCCGCGAGCTGGCGCAGCAGCCGCTCGGCCTCGCGCTCCTCTGGGGCCGGCTTGCGCCAGCGGGGACGGTGGGCGGGCAACGGCGGCAGCGCATCCAGCCGTGTACGCGCCGCGGCGCGCCAGGCGTCGAGCCGCTCCTCGTCGGCGGCCGTCCGCACCAGCCGCTCGCGCCGCACCCGCAGAAAGTTGGGCGGCGCCTCCAGCTCGCGGCAGATGCGCCTGGCGGCGAGCAGCGCGGCGACCGCGGCACGCGACCGCGCCTCGCCCAGCGCGCGCTCCACCTCGCGCAGTTCGAGCCGTCCCCGCTCCCGCAGCAGACCCAGCACGGCGGCCTCGTCGGGTGTGCCCGGCTTGGGCACCGCGCTGCCTCGGCTCTGAAGAGCCGGAGCACGTTCCGAGAGACTCAAGTCATTAGGCCCACCACCGCCACGGACTTCAGTCCCATCGCCGTGCGCCGGCACTTGAGTGCTGTGGCTCTGATCGTGTGCGTACGCTGGCAGTTTACTGCCGCGATCCAGCGTATCGCTCGGCAGCAGGATCGTGCGCAGGCCAGCGGCGAGGCCCGGAGGCAGCAACGGGCGCGCAGCGTCGTTGAGTGGCGCGGCGTAGGTGTTGGCGAGCCATTCAGCCAGCGCGCGCTGATCCTCCGCCAGCAGCGGCTCCTCGATCAGTACGCTTGCCAGCGGTCGCGGTGGGTGCCCATCCGGCAGCGCGGCCAACTCGTCGCTGGCATCCAGCGCCCAGACGATGCCCGGCAACAGCCTCTCGCGATAGGGCACCGAGACGAGCTGCCCCGCCCGGATGCGGTCGCCCAGCGGCTCCGGCACGGCATAGGTGTAGAGGCCACTCTCACTGCCCCCGAGCGGACGCGGGCGCCCGCCGCGTAGCACCAGCACCTCGGCCCGCATCGTGTGCCGTGCCTTTCACCGTTGGAGAGGGAGATTGAAACCGCGGAGGACGCGGAGGACGCGGAGGACGCAGAGATAACCAGAGCGTATCCGGCTCTCGCTTGTCTGCATCCGCCATGCCGACAGGTCATTATCGGTCGCGAGAGGCGGGCGGCGCAATGAAGGTGGGAGTGTTGCGTGGGGCGATATGGAAGCTCGCTCCGATCCCGGTCCGTGCAGGCGGACGCGGGCGGCGGAGCGCCACCCAGGCTCGGTTTCAACCGCCGGCTAGGCGCTCTGCGTGGTACAATCCAGTGCTGTGCCGGCAGCCGCCATCACCCATGCCGCCGGTACGCATATTGCGCCGCGCATACACGGACCTGATCGCCCGTGCTCGTGATTTGAGAGTCGCTCCATGAAACCGCTCGTCGCCATCGTCGGCCGGCCCAACGTCGGCAAATCCACGCTTTTCAACAAGCTCATCGGCCAGCGCCTGGCAATCGTCGAGGACCTGCCCGGCACCACCCGCGACCGCATCTACGCCGACGCCGAGTGGAACGGGCGCGTCTTCTCGCTGATCGACACCGGGGGTCTGGAGATTACCGGCACGGGCAACTTCAGCCAGGAGATCAACGCTCAGATTCAGCTCGCCATCGAAGAAGCCGACGTGATCGTCTTCATGGTAGATGTCGTTTCGGGTGTCACCGCCGCCGACGAGGAAGTGGCCGCGATGCTGCGGCAGGCGAAGAAGCCGGTCATTCTGGCCGCCAACAAGGCCGACAACGCAGCACGGCGCCAGGAGGCGGTCGAGTTCTACTCGCTGGGCCTGGGCGAGCCGATCACCGTCTCCTCGATCTCCGGTACCGGCACCGGCGACCTGCTCGACGCGATCACCGAGGCGCTGCCGCCCAAGACTGAGGCCGAGGAGCTGGAAGAGGCGCCGGGCATCCCCAAGTTCGCCATCGTCGGACGCCCCAATACCGGCAAATCGTCGCTGCTGAACGCGATCCTGGGCGAGAACCGCGTGATCGTCAGCGAGATTCCCGGCACCACCCGCGACACCATAGACACCGAGATCGCCCACGATGGCGAGCCGATTCTGCTGATTGACACGGCCGGGGTGCGCAGGCGTGGCAAGATCGCAGCGGGCGTCGAAAAGTTCAGCGTGCTGCGGGCGCACCGCGCGATCGACCGCTGCGACGTGGCGATCCTGATGATCGACGCGGTCGAGGGGGTGACGGCGCAGGATACGCACATCGCCGGCTACGTCAACGAGGCCGCCAAGGGCCTGCTGATCGTGCTCAACAAATGGGACCTGGTGCGCGAGATGCGGCGTGAGGTGCGGGCGGCGGAGGACGAAAATCGTGCCATCTCGCTGGTGCCCGGCGCGCAGCCGCCGCGGCCGCCGATCCCTGAAGAAGAGCTGTTCGACACCGAGCGCTACGCGCGCTCTGTGCGCGAGGCGTTCAAGTTCGTGCCCTACGCGCCGTTGATCTTCGCCTCGGCCAAGAGCGGCTACCACGTGGACAAGATCCTTGAGACGGCGCTGACCATCTATGCCGTACGCCAGCGGCGCATCCCCACCGCGGAGCTGAACAACGTGGTGCGAGAGGCTGTCGCGCGCCACCAACCCGGCTACATCCAGGGGCGCCAGCTCAAGGTCTACTACGCCACCCAGCCCGACGTCAGTCCGCCAACCTTCGTCTTCTTCGTGAACGACCCGGATCTGCTGCACTTCAGCTTCGAGCGCTACCTCGAAAACCAGCTCCGCGAAGCGTTCGGCTTCGAGGGCACGGCGATCCGGCTGCACTTCCGCGCGCGACCCAAAGAAGAACGCGAATCGAAGCCGGGACGCCGCCCGGCGCGTGGACCGTCGCGGCGATTGGGCACCCGCGGCGCCGGGAGCCGCGGGCCGCGCCGCTGAGTACGGGCGACGTGACACGGGGCGATAGCGCGCCAGGAGTGGTTTGACACTCCCCCGCATGAATGCGGGAGATTCTCAGGCTCATCGGCTGATGGGATGATTCCGGCATGGCATTCATCCCGGCGACGTACGGCCTGACGGGCCTGCCCGGCCCGACTGGACGTGGCGTGCATCACCGGGCAAGCTGTGCAGCTTCAAGCCACCTGGAACCCGGTTCAGGCGCACGGCACCTCGTCCAAGATGCGTTCGTACTTTTACCCGCGGGAACGACTTACCGCGGAACGCACAAATACGGTTCGGTTGGTGAGGTGCAAAGTGTCCTATCGAGTAGTCTGCCACAAGGCGGCGAGCACCGGACGGGGAGAGGGCCATTCATCCCCGGTCTTCAGCCGGGGGCTTTCTGGCCTTGTTCTGTAAGAACCCCCAACGCGCCACCGCGCCGTCGTGAAAGCGCGTGGATGCTTCGCGCTCGGCGGGCGAGTGCTCGTCTAGCGCCCGCACCCTCCACTGAACTGCGGGTTGGCCATCACCGGACTGGTGAGCGTGCCGCCATAGCGCGCGACATCCGGTGTGCCGTATTGGGCATCGCCGCCGAAGCTCTGCGTGGTCTCACCGGGGATCGTGTTGCCAAAGGCCCACAGGCAGACCTTCGGCCCAAACCCGAAGGGCTGATGCTTGCCGAGCGTCCAGAACGGATAGAACGCCGCGCCGACCGGCGGTGCCGTGCAGCCGGCACCGGTTGCTGTGTTGCAGAAGGATTCGGAACCGGCGAGGTCCGTCTCGAACTGGATCGACGGGTAGGGCTGACCGTGGGCATCGAACGGCCCTAAGTAGCGGAATGGCGACGGATGGTTGGGCGAGCCGTCGGGCCAATCGGCGATGTAGGAGCTGCCGTCGAAGTCCAGGTCACCGTTCTGGAAGAAGTTATCTTCGCAGCCGGCGATCGGCCACGTGATCGTCTCCGCTTTGCCGTTGCTCGTCACCGGGCGCGGCCCCGCGGGGAAGCACGACGCGTCGGAGAACTCGCACAGCGCGCCGGTCGCGGCGTTATCCGTCGGGCAAGGCCCACCGCCTTCGGTCGTCGCGTTCTGGCAGGTGAACGTCGCCAGGCTGCATGGCCCTTCGCCGGTGCTGGATGGCCCCTCGAACGAGCCGTTACAGGTCTGGTACATCTGCGGGTCGCTGAACGACTGGCCGTTGTTCGAGAAGGTGAAACCAAGCTGGTTGGTGACACTGGAGCATGGCTCGAAGTGACCCAGCTCGTCCTGCATCAGCACGCCACCCTCGAGCGCCGCCCACGGCACCTGATTTTGCTGCTGGGCGGTGTTGTATTCGGGATGGAAGTTGAACGGGGTGCCGGTGCAGTCGGCGATGTTGGTGTTCATGAAGCCGTTGGCCGCACTCGCCACCATAAAGCCGGCTTGCCCGGTCGTGAGATCAACCACGGTGGTCTTCAGCCCGTTCCGGGTGTCCTTGATGCTGACCAGCAGCTTGTCGCCCTGGTTCATCATGAGGGTCTGGTTATTGGGTGTGAAGGTGTCCACGTCGGTGAGCTGCGGGCTGGGCGGTCCAGCGGGTTTGCCGTCGCGCTGGAGGTAGGCGAAGTTGACCGGCTCGATGCACGCACCATTGCAGGTGGCGAAGCCGAAGGTGCACTCCAGGCTGTCGATGGTCAGCGCCGCGCAGTAGTGCGTGGCGTCGCAGCTTGGGGCATCAATGAACGGCGTGTAACCAGGCGGGTAGAATTGCAGCTCCATGAAGGCCGAGCCGGCATCATTGGGGTTGCTGATCTCCCCACTGTTGCTGTCGCTATCGGGCGTACACGGATTCTGCGGATACGACTTCGCGTCACAGATCGGCAGCCCGAACCACGGTGCCGGGCTAAGCTCGGCGTAGTCGCTGACCGTGGTGCCGTTGGGGCCGATCGTCGGCGCCGCCTTGGGATCTACGGCAAGCTGCATGAAATACGACATGTTATTGCCGCTGCCGCTCGCCGACGAGATGAACTTGACCGACGGCTCGTCGTGGCCCACGTACCAGCCGTTGTCCAGGAACCGCGTGGCCTTGCCGTTGAGCACCGCTATCGGGTCGGTGCAGAGACCGCCCATGTCAGGCCTGACCGAGCGGTACTTGGTGCTCCAGCCGTTGCAGTCCAGCTCGTTGAGGCCGTTGGGCGCGACGCCGCTGCTGCTCTGGCCGGCGGCGTGTGTCTGGAGGACCTGCACACTCAGGGTGCCAGCCGCAACCAGCACCAACGACGCAAACACAATAAGCAGGCGAAAGCCTGTCGATCGACGACCAAATCGCATGCGATTGGCCCCCTTTCAGCCAACCGGGAACCGACAACGTTGACGTAACGTGAAGTTACTGTGGTCTCGAGGATGCTGAATCGCCAGGGGACGAGCTATAGTCCGCGTCCCTCCTTTCATCGGGTGCCCGTAAAGCCGGGCGAAGACCTGGAAACGAAGCGGGTGAAGTAGGAGTGAGGATGTCGGGTCACGCTCTTGCATGCGCCGCATGCACCCGCCAGCGCGGCGGCTGCTGAGGCCGCGTCGCGTAGCTGGGGTGCGCCAGGGTATCGCGCTGCCGCCACGTTAGGGGAAACGTGGAGCCACCTCCATCAATCCCAACCCTTGCCACTCAGCAATAACCACCACCCACTCAGCAAATAGTAGTACGAATTGTCGTAACATGCCAGATGTCCTGCCGGATTGGGCGATGAGTCCTGAATTGGTGGACGCAGGTACGCCAGCGCGTGGGCGTGGGCGTGGCAATGAGCCACGCCGAGGCAAGGGGAATACGACGTGATCGTCGCTGGCGAGTGGGAGTGTGCCGGTCGTTGGCTGGCGGTCTGGACCAGGGCGCTGGTGGCAGCGCTAGTGCGGCTACGAAACGGAGGAGTCGGCTACTCCTGACCGAGACGGTGCATGCGCCAGTAGCGCACCTTGAGACGCACGATGCGCGCCTGGGTGGCGAGCGCGCTGAGCGGGCCGCGGCGGCGCGGCAGCTCGACGATGTTGTCGCCGCGCCAGCTCGCCGATTTGTAGGAGGTTACAGGGCGAAATCGTCCCCTCCAGCCGACGACGAAACCCGCCGCCAGGAAGAGGAAGCCCACGATCGCGAGTACGCCATTGATGGAGATGCCGGCGAGGGCCACATAGCCGGCCTCGAACGTCAGCCCCGCGGCGATCAGCGCCAGCACAATGCCGATCAGAAACAGCACTTCGCTCGATGGCGCCACGATGCGTGTCTGGCGCGGGGCGCGCTCGCGGGGCCGGTTGAACGCGCGGATGCGGTTGCCAAGCCCCGGTCGAGGCTCCGTGCGATCCATGTTGCGCAGAATCTCTTCGATTTCGCGCTCGTACTTGTTGGGCATGCCGACCCCCCCGCCAAAGCAGTCATCCTTCGACCGGACCGCACGCGGACAGTACACATGCTGTGGCACAAGTATAACGCATCGCCCCGCACACAGCAAGGTGCGCTCGCTTCTCCGCCGGGCGCGCCAGGCGGTTACCACCGCGGCTGGAGAGCCTGCGGTCCGCCACGTGCGCGCGAACCGTCACACAAGCCGCGCTGTCGCCGTCACCCCTGTTCCTTCGCACTGTCTGTGCCGAGAACGCCGTCAACGTCCCCCAATTACGCTGGCTGTAGCGCGTGCAGAAGTGACGTTTTGAGCAGCGAGAGCGCCACCAGCTCGGCCAGCGCGACCACCAGCGCCAGGGCGAAGACCGGGACGAGCTGCCGCCATGTGCTGACGCGCCCAACCCTGCCCGAGACGCCGAGCAGGAAGGCCAGGTTGACCAGCGACAGCGCCATCACCAGCCCGCCGGTGCTGAGCAGCGCGATGGGGTAGAGCAGCGGCGCGACCTGCGAGGCGACCGCCAGGAACACCAGCAGCAGCACCGGCAGCATCAGCGCCAGCGCGCGCGGCGAGCCGAACGACGATCGCTCGTCTTCGTGCTTCCAGATCAGCGCGTTGGCGACCGGGACGATGAAGGTGCACATTGCCACGCCGGTGCCCAGGCCGGTGGCGAGGCGCAGCAGGTTGTGCGGCTGGTAGGGGTGCGGCAGGCCGAGGTCCAGGAAGAGCGAGTTGAAGCCGTCCACGGCCATCACCAGCACCGCCAGCCCCAGGATTACCGCCACGGTGCGCGAGGGAAAGCTCGACGCGCGCAACCGGCCAGTGCCCAGCAGCGTGAGGAAGGTGGCGGCGAAGCCGATGTAGATCCCGGTGTTGCGCGCGCAGAGCGGGAGCTGCTGATCCGCGGGGAAGAACGAGTGCGCCGGGTTCTGGGCGCAGATGCCGGCGTCGAGCGCCCGCAGCCGCTCGATCAGCGTCGCGCCCGGCAGCCAGGCCAGCGCCGCCAGCGCCGCGAGGAAGGCGGCTGCGATGACCACCAGCAGCCACAGCGGCGGCTCGAAGTCGCGCCGCGCCGGAGCCGTGACCGCGCTCTCGGCCTCTGCCGCGTTCCGCGCCTGCTCGACGCTCATCCTGGTCCTCCTACAGTCAGTTTCAAGGCGCTAATCCGTACTATTCATCCTGCTTCACCGAGCGGCGTAGTCGCCAAGCCGCGTCACGCCAGGTGTTCTTGTTGTGGAGTGGTTCTGCCGCGCAACGAGCGAGCGGCAACCAAGGAGGCGATGCTTGCCACCGTCATCAAGGTCGCCAGTGCGAGCCATAACCAGACGCCGGGATGAGACAGTGCCCACAGGCCCTGGTTGTGCAGCACGCCAAACCCGGTGAACAGTTCGACGACAGCGGCGAAGCCGGTGTAGATGAGCACAACAAGTCCGCAGAACCCCGACAGATAGGTGAGCGCCCGGAGAACTCGCGTACTCAAGGATATGCTCCTTCTCTGGCGCGTGCATAAGCCAGTTCGGCACCTACCTGTCTTCCGGATAGTGGCAGTGCTACGGCTCAGCAGAGCGACAGCGCCATAGCCCGGCACATGGTGAAACCACCTCCAGCCGCTCACGCCAGACCGGGCAGCCGCAGCCGGCTGTTGATCAGCAGCAGCCAGTTGAAGAATATCACAATGCCCATCAGGATCAGCAGGCACCCGGTGACGATCTCGACCAGCCGCAGGTAGGGCGTCAGGCGCTTGAGCGCGGGCGCGATCCAATCGAAGGCGGCGCCCAGCGCCAGGAACGGAATCCCCAGGCCCAGCGAGTAGATCGCCAGCAGCAGCACGCCGGCGGTGAGCGTGCCGGCCTGTGCCGCCACCACCAGGATGCTCGCCAAAATCGGCCCGACGCAGGGCGTCCAGCCGAGCGCGAAGATCAGGCCAATGACGAATGACGCGCCGTAGCCGGCATCCGCCGGGCGCAACGAGAAGCGGCGCTCGCGCAGCAGCCACGGCACGCGGAGCACCCCCAGCACGTGCAGCCCGAAGAGCACCAGCACCACGCCGCCGATCTCGCGCAGGAGCTGCTGCTGGTCGTAGAGGAAGTGGCCCAGCTCGCTCGCCGTGGCCCCCAGCGCGATGAAGGTGACCGAAAAGCCGGCGACAAATACGGCGGCGTGCAGCGTGGTGCTCAGGCGCAGCGCGCGGCGCTCGGCGGGCTTGAGCGTGGCCGAGCGCCAGACCGCGGGACCGGCCAGCCGCGCGACGTAGGCGGGGGTCAGAGGCAGCACGCAGGGCGAGAGGAACGAGAGCAGCCCCGCGAGGAATGCCCCCGCGATGCCAATGTGCTCCACGTCCATACGTGCCCTCCGCGGCCTGTTCGCGTGTCCATCATAACACTACCGCGCGCGGAGCAGCAGATCGACCTCCCTCACAGGATCAAACAGCCTCTTTCACCGTGACGTAGACACTCCGGCGCTCGCCCTTAGCCTCCCGCAGGTGCGTTCGCTGGCGTCTCTGGCACGGGGGCGTCGAGGAAGGCGAGAACCATCGAGGTCAGCCAGTCGGCGCGGTCTACCAGCGTCACGTGCGTCGTGCCGGGGAGCACGGCGAGCTGAGAACGCGGCAGACCGACGAGATCGCCGATGACGCCGCCGCCGAGCAGTCGGAACATCTCGACCACGTGCTCCGGGCGCACGATGTCGGAGTCCCCGATGATCAGCAGCGCGGGCGGCTGGAGCGAGCGAATGGCCTCGGGCGGCCAGCCATCAGTCGTGCGGTCGAGGTCCGCGACTTTCGCGACCAACTGGTGCCAATTCTCTGGGTGCGGCGCCACCGCGGCATATGCCTGCTGGAACGGCGAGCCGTCCAGAGCATCGGGCGTCATGGCCTCGCTCCCTGCCAGCAGCTCGGGGTAGAGGCCGTCGCGCCGGTAGCTGGTTCCCCCCGCCCAGACGAGCGTGCGCACCAGGTCAGAATGACGCAGCGCGATCTCCAGAGCCACAGCTCCCCCTGAGCTATAGCCCAAGAAATCGGCCTGTTCGATCTGGAGATGGCGCAAAAGCGCCAGCGTATCCTCCGCCCACTGCCTGGTGCTGAACGGGCGATCGATGTCGGCCGTGTGGCCGTGCCCCTGCTGCTCGACGGCGATCACCCGCCGTGTCGCGGCAAGCGCCGGCAGCAGCTTGCCGAACGAGCTGTCAATGGTCGAGAGATTGCCATGCAGCAGCACCAGCGGCACGTCCCCGCCGCTGCCGAAGGTCTCATAGTACATCTCAAGGCCGTTCACCGGCGCATAGCCGCTTTCTCGCGGCGTGACCGGCGTGCTAGGATGAAGCTGTGTCGTCAAGGTTGCTCCTCCCTCCTGAGAACACCTGACAGAGCCATCAGCCGTTGGGCGCTTGGCAGCAGATGCGCGCGCCTCAACCGACGTGAGGCGCGCCCGATGGATCTGTCCGCCCGCGCTATTCGGGGCGCTCGACGGTATAGTGGGTGAGCACGACGCCGGTGGGCAGGGGCCGGGCCTCGACGAGCCGCAGGTTGCGCCGCACGCCGTCCGCATCCGCGAACACCTTCTTGCCGCCGCCCAGGACCAGCGGGTAGACGATCAGGCGATACTCGTCGATCAGGTCGTTCGCGGCCAGGGTGTGGACCAGCTTGCTGCTGCCGTCCATGACGATGTTCTTGCCCGGCTGCGCCTTCAGGGCGCGCACTGCCTCGACCACATTGGCGCTGATGAGGGTGGAGTTGCGCCAGGCTGAGGCATCGGTCAAGGTGGTGGAGACCACATACTTGGGCATCGCGTTCAGCATGTCAGCAAACGGATCGCCCTCCGCCATCGGCTCCCAGGCGGCCCCGTGGATCTGCCACGTCTTGCGCCCCAGGAGCATGGCGTCGCTCTCGCCCATCACCTGAGTGAACTCGGCGCCGATGTCGTCGTGCCAGTAGGGCATGGTCCACCCGCCGTGGGCGAAGCCGCCCTCGGTATCCTCGTCCTTGCCGCCCGGCGCCTGCATCACCCCATCCAGCGACATAAACTCGGAAACGACGATCTTGCGCATGGTTAGGTCCTCCCTTTCGTGCCTTCGCTGCGCTGTCATCTTCCTCAAGCCATCGTGTGCTGTGCGCTTGGGTTGGGTTGTTGTGCTGCTACGCTCACCTCCCCTTCACGTCCTCCAACAGATAGGCAGCAAGCTTATCGAACGTTCCGGCAAAGCCTTGCCGCAGCAAATCTTGCGCCTTCCAGAAGGTTTCGCGCTCTTCCTCGGTCGCGTTGATTGGTCCGCCACGGAGGGTCAGCGTCGTCTTGCCGCCAGCTTCGCTCAGCGTCAGCATATTCAAGACCTCCAGCGGCCAGGTGGGGCTAAACGGCGCCCTGGTGACGTTGCCCTCCACGTCCGAAAATGCGCTGACGAAGACCATGCGCTCGGGAGGCTGTATGTCGCGGTACACGAACCTGCCCCACATCACCTGTCCCTCTGGGGAGCGCATGGCATAGTGAAAGACGCCACCCGGCCGAAAATCGAGCGTGCGGACCAGCATCGTGAAACCCGCTGGACCCCACCATTGCGCCAGGCGGTCGGACTCGGCGAATGCCTGCCACACCAACTCGCGCGGCGCGTCGAGGACGCGCGTGATGACTAGTGCGCGCTCGTCGGGCGGCTGATGGGATTTATCGCTCGTCGGCACGGTGCCCCTCCTCTGCTGGCTTTTGCTGTTGCACGTCGCGCAGGTACGCTTCCAGGCGATCGAGGCGCGCGTCCCAGACGTGGCGATAGGATGCCAGCCAGGCGTCAAGCTCGTGGAACGGCTCAGGACGCAACTGATAAATCCGCTGCTGGGCGGCGGGATGCACCTCGACGAACCCGGC
>DASVAA010000035.1:0-53210 GCA_036376595.1 Ktedonobacterales bacterium
TCACGTGCCATGCTCATCTCATCTCACCGGCCATGCGGCGCTCCTCCTTCGGGCTGCTAACTTTCACTCACCCGATGAGAAGCACCTGCTGGCCGGTCTCGCCAACCAACCTCAAATCCCCACACGTTATTGGACACTATCGGCGTCACTGCCCTCAACTCGTAGCAACTATACATGGCGGAGCCGCTGCAGAGCAATCATTGTCAAACCGCCAATGCCACACAAAGAGCACCTGTCTCATGCCTCGCTTGCAAAGTTCGGTTCGAGTGATTCCTGCCTCGCGCTGTCCCAGCACCTTGTACCCTGTTTCCCACTCTCGTACGCCAGTCGCGCGTTATAATACCTGGATGGTTGCCGCGTCATAGCCGACGCCAGACCTGATGCCTCATCTTACTCCGAGGAGCGCGTTGCGATGCTCAAAGACACCATGCTCATTCTGGCGCGGCAAGAGGCCATCCGGCACTTCGTCAGCCACAACACGATGGCCCGCAAGGCGGCGCGGCGCTTCGTGGCCGGCGAGACACTCGACGAGGCGATGGGCGTGGTGCGCGCGCTGAACGGCGAGCATATCAGCGTCTCTCTCGATCACCTGGGCGAGAACGTCTCCGACGCCGCCGAGGCCTGCGCCGCCGCCAACGACTACATCACGATTCTGGACCGCATCAACGAGGCGGGCGCCGACGCCAACATCTCGGTCAAGCTCACCGCGCTAGGCCTCGATGTGGATGAGCAGCTCTGCCGCGAGAACCTCACCCGCGTGATGCGGCGCGCCGCCGATCTCAACATCTTCGTGCGTGTGGATATGGAGGGGTCGGCCTACACCGAGCGCACGATGAAGATGGTGCTAGCGCTGCGCCGCGACTTCGACAACATCGGCACGGTGCTGCAGAGCATGCTCTATCGCACCCCCGAAGACGTGGCGCGCCTGATTGCCGCCAAGACCCGCGTGCGGCTGGTGAAGGGCGCCTACCTGGAGCCACCCACGGTCGCGTACCCGCACAAAGCCGACGTGGACACGCGCTATCTCGACTGCCTGCACCGGCTGCTGGAGTGCGGCGTGTACCCGGCAATCGCCACCCACGACGAGCGCATCATCGCCGACGCGCGGCGCTTCGCCGCCGATCACGAGATCGACAAGGCGCGCTTCGAGTTTCAGATGCTCTACGGCATCCGGCGCGACCTGCAAGTGAGTCTGGCGCGCGAGGGCTACAACGTGCGCGTTTACGTCCCGTACGGCACGCAGTGGTATCCGTATCTGACGCGACGCATGGCCGAGCGCCCGGCGAACCTGATGTTCGTGATGAGCAACGCCCTGCGCGGATAGGGGAATATAGAGAGCGCGAAGGACGCGAAGCGGGAGAGAGCAGAGACGGGAACTGCACAGGACGCGGAGGGTTTGTAGGGGCGTACGGCGTGCGCCCGCTGTGACGCGAGAGGCTACGGTAGGTGTGGCGCGGTGGTGAGCGTGTGCGCTTCCTGCGGGCGGACGGCAACCGCGGAGTACATCGCGTGCATGAAGCTTGACGGGATCAGTGCCAGGCGACGGATGTCTTGTAGCCCGGCCTCACCGGCCAGATATTGGAACGAGTCGTAGTCGATCGGGTAGGGCACCCAGGGGTTGCCGCGCTGCGACTCGTACTCGACCACAATCAGCTTGCCACCGGGCTTGAGATAGGCGGCGATCTGCTTGACCGCGCCTGGCTGATCGTCGAACTTGACGTAGTGCAGCGAATTGGCGGCCAGGATGCCATCCAGCGGTGGCAGTGGCAGGCGCTGCGTGAAATCGGCATGCATGTAGGTCACGTTGGCGTCGGGGTAGCGCTGCTCGACGGCACGACGCTGCTTGTCGAGCGCCTTCGCGTCACGGTCCACCGAGTAGAGCGTGATCTGCGGGCCAGCGACTTCGAGCAGCGTGAGAGTGAAGATGCCGCCGCCGGAGCCTAGTTCGGCCCACACGCCGCCGGGCCCGGGGATGGCCGGCAAGATCAGGTCGCGCTCTTTGCTCACGGCGGCTCTCCCTTCCACGCTCGTCTTCATTACATACCACAAGGGGGACGCTCCGCAAGGGAGGGGATTTACCTCCCACACGGGCGCGGGACGTGCGCATGCGGGCTACCCGGCTTGACTGGCTGCCGCCCACAGTGCTACACCTTCTGCGAGCGCGCAGGCGACGACGCCATCCCCGCGCCTGGGCTGGAGCAGTCCGAAACAGACAGTATCCGCGCGATGTGGCGCGGCCAGCGCATTGAGGAATCGCGCACGCCCAAGACGCATGAGATCATAGGGACCTGTATTCTCTCTTCTCCGCGTCCTCCGGGAGCCTCCGCGACCTCCGCGTTGACCGAAACCCCCTTGAGGAGCCTGACGCATGGCGCAGACGCGCGCGACGATACCCGTCGCGGTGGTCAACGGCACCGGCTACGGCGGCGTCGAGCTGCTGCGGCTGCTCGCACGTCACCCGGTCTTCGCGCTGGTCGAGGTGACGGCGCGCAGCGAGGCTGGCAAGCCGGTCGCCAGCGTCTTCCCGCAGCTGCCCGATCTCGGCCTCTCGTTCGGCGAGCGGGTGGAGCGCGCCGAGCTGGTCTTCTCGGCCCTGCCCGACCGCGCCGCCGTCGATGTGGTTCCGAGCCTGCTCGCCGAGGGGCGCCGCGTCGTGGACCTCTCGGCCGCCTTCCGCCTGCGCGACGCCGCGCTCTATCCGCGCTGGTACGGATACGAGCACCCCGCGCCCGACCTGCTGGCGCGGGCGGTCTACGGTCTGCCAGAGTTCGCGCGTGTGGCGGTGGGCGTCCACCAGACGCCCCTACGAGATGCGAGCCTGGTCGCCTGTCCCGGATGCTACCCCACGGCAGCTATCCTGGCGCTGGCGCCCGCCCTGCGCGACGGCCTGATCGCCCCCGACGTGATCGTGGACGCCAAATCAGGGGTTTCCGGCGCGGGGCGCACGCTCAAGCTCGGCATGCACTACAGTGAGGCCAACGAGGATGTCTCAGCCTACGGGCTGGCGGGCCACCGCCACAAGCCGGAGATCGCCCAGGAGCTGGCGCGCGCAGTGGAGGACGGCGCCGCGCCACGACTCAGCTTTACGCCGCATCTGGTCCCCATGACGCGCGGCATCCTCGCCACCTGCTACGCCCCGCTGCGCGACGGCGTCTCATTCGCCGATGTGACCGCCGCCTATCGCGCGGCCTACGCCGACGAGCCGTTCGTGCGGCTGAGCGCGAGCGCACCGCACACCAAGTGGACGCTCGGCTCGAACCTGTGCTACGTCCATCCAACCGTGGATGAGGAGGCGCGCCGGCTGGTGGTGGTGAGCGCGCTCGATAACCTCGGCAAGGGCGCCGCCGGCCAGGCGATCCAATGCGCCAACATCCTCTCCGAACTGCCCGAGATGCTCGGCCTGCCCCAGGAAGGAGTCTACCCCTGATGGCCGACACGACGCTGACGGCCAGTGTGGGCGAGCTGGCGGCGGCCTTCCAGGTCGCGCGGCACGAGGTGATCGCCCAGGTGCTCAAAGAGGCGCAGCCCTACATTGAGGGCCTGCGCGGCAAGACGCTGGTGATCAAGCTGGGCGGCAGCACGCTGGAGAACCAACGCGACGCGCTCGAAGACATCGTCTGGCTGCGGGGCCTGGGCGCGCACCCAGTGCTGGTGCATGGCGGGGGTGCCGAGATTAACGAGTGGCTGGGGCGCCTGGGGATCGCGCCGCGCTTCGAGCGCGGCCTGCGCGTGACCGACGCCGAGACACTCGACGTGGTGCGCATGGTGCTGGTGGGCAAGGTCAACGGCGAGCTGGTGGGGCTGCTGGGCGCGCTCGGCGGGCTGGCGGTGGGTCTCTCGGGGCTGGATGGGCAGCTCTTGCGCGCCGAGCCAATCGCACCGGAGCTAGGCTACGTCGGCGCCGTCACAGCGGTCAATCCCGGCCCCATCGAGGCGCTGGCGGCCGTGGGGTATATCCCCGTGATCGCCCCGCTGGCGCTGGGTCCCGATGGCGCGGTGCTCAACGTCAACGCCGACGACGCGGCGGCGGACCTCGCCCGCGGCCTGCGGGCGGCCAAGCTGCTCTACCTCAGCAACATCCCCGGCATCCTCGACCGCCAGGGTGCGCTGCTCTCGGTGCTCACCGACGCCCAGGTGCGCATGCTGATCGACGACGGCACGATCGCCGGCGGCATGATCCCCAAAGCCGAGGCCTGCCTGCGCGCGCTGGAGACGACCAGCCGCGTTCACATCGTAGACGGCCGCGACCCCCACGTGCTGATCCGCGAGCTGTTCACCCGCGAGGGCGCGGGCACGATGATCGAGCGCGGGTGATCCCACAGCCGGATATAATGGACCCAAACAGTAAGAGTTGGGACTCGCAGCGGGGGCTACGCAGCAAATGCGGCTCACCGTGATCCTTGAGCCGAGCGACGAAGGTGGCTGTACCGCCTATGTGCCGGCGCTTCCTGACTGTATCAGCGAGGGAAAGACCAAGGACGAGGCTCTCGCCAACATCCGCGAGGCCATCGAGCTGTATCTTGAATCGGCAAGCGAGTAGCCCTTTCATCCGTCCACTTCCTCCGCTGGCACGGCATCCTCCAGCAGCAGCGCGCCGTCGCCGGTCTGCACGATCAGCGGCGCCTCGTCCAGCACCGTTCCCGGCGCCGCGGACGGCACCGCATCCACCACGCGCGCCCGCCGCACTATCAGCCTGTTCCCATCCACCTCGGCCAGCGCACCCCGCGAGGCGCAAGCGCGGACCCGGTTGCGCAGCTCCGTGGCCGGTCGGCCCCAATCGAGCCGGCGGTCGTCGTCTCTGGTCAGGCGCGCGTAGCTAGCGCCCTCGCTGGGCTGCGGTATGCCCGGCTCGCCCGCCGCCACCTTCGCCAGCGCCTCCGGCAGCAGCTCGGCTCCCGTGGCCGTGAGCTTGGGGAAGATAGTGTCGACGTCGTCCTCAGGTGCAATGGGGATTGTTCGCTGCGCCAGAATCGGCCCGGTATCGAAGCTGGCATCCATGCGATGGATCGTCAGGCCCGTCTCGGTCTCACCGTTGGCGAACGCCCAGAAGAGCGGGTCGGGGCCGCGGTAGCGCGGCAGCAGCGCCGGGTGCGCATTGATGCAGCCCAGCCGCGGCAGCGCGAGCAGCGCCGCGGGCAGCAGCCACGGGAAGCCGGCGACGAAGATCAGGTCCGGCTCCAGCGGCGCTAGAATCGCCGGCAGCAGCGAAATGTGGCTCGTCACCAGCACATCCTGTCCGCGCGGCAGCGCCGCCGAGTAGTCGCGGTAGGCCACGTTGGGCCGCCGGCTAGGGCCAGGAGTGGTTACCACCAGCGGCACCCGCTGGCCCATGTTCGCCAGCAGGCCGCGCAGCATTGTGGCAGCCTCGGCGGCGAGATTGGAGAACAAGATCACCCGCAGCGAGGGCAGTGATGTCTGGGACGGCACGGACATGAGCTACCTCTCTTTAGCTGCCGGGCGGTGTCACGTCGCCGCTGCGCCTGATCAGCTTACCTTGCGCAATGCGGAACGTATGGGAACCTCGGCTTCATCGCTCTCCCGTCTCGACCGCACAGTCATTGTATCGGGCGACACCGCTTCGTCACAAGCCGCGCTTGCCGCGGGTCATAGAGGTGGGGGCCCGCCGAGGCTCCTGCCATCTATACGCTCCAGGGAGGTAAGCTGATGTATCAATGGGTCGTTTTTGCGCACGTTCTGGGCATTTTTGGCTTTCTGCTCGCCCACGGCGCCGCCGCCGCCGTCAGCTTCAAGCTGCGTGGCGAGCGCGAGGTCCCACGTGTGCTTGCCATGCTCGATCTCTCCAGGGCCGCGAGCGCCACCGGGAGCGTCTCGCTGCTGGTGCTGCTCGCGGCGGGCATCATCGCCGGCTTCATGGGGAGCTGGTGGGGCCAGGGCTGGATCTGGGCTTCCCTGATCCTCTTCATCGCGATGGGCATCGCGATGACGGCCGTAGGCTCGCGCCCCCTCAATCGCATCCGAGGGCTGCTCCAGCCCGGCGCGTCACCCCGTGCGAAGCCAGCCGTCCAGCCGTCTGCGGAGGTGGCGTTTGACCAGCAACTCGCCGTCATGCTGGCGGGCATCCATCCCTGGCTGCTCACCGTGGTCGGCGGCGGCGGCTTGGTCGTGATCCTCTGGCTCATGATGCTCAAGCCGTTCTGATGCCACATCAGAGGCCACCAGTGTGATATAAGCAGCAGGCGGTCTGAAGCACCGCGGGTAATCTCTGGCACCAGCTTTGGTATATACCGCAACGGATTCGCCGCCAACTGGTACGAGCCGTGGACCGCGGCCTCGAAGGGCCAAGCTGCCTGCGGGCCGCACCCATCGCTCATGCCAGCCAGGGATCAACCTGCCGCCGCGACGCGATCGAGCACATTGCCGAGCCGCGCGAGCAGCTCATCGGTCTCGACGGGGGCGATCACCAGCGGCGGCGCGACCAGCAGATGCTCGCTGTCGCCGCCCTCGGCCTCGCCGTGCCCCAGGTAGAGGATCAGCCCCTGCTCCCAGGCAGTCTCGGTCACGGCTGCTGCTAGGCCGGCCCGATCCTCCAGCAACAAGCCCAGCATCAGGCCGCGACCGCGCACCGCCCGGATCCACCCGTACAGCGCGGCCAGCGCCTCTAGCCCCGTGCGCAGCCGCGCCCCCTCGCGCGCCGCGTTCTCCACCAGCCCCTCGCGCTCGACAGCCGCCAGCACCGCATCGCCCGCCGCCGCGCTGACCGCGTTGCCGCTATAGGTGAAGCCGTGGACGAAGGCGGGATGCTCCGCCACCTCGGCGAAGAGCGGCTCGGCGACCAGCACCGCGCCCAGCGGGGCGTAGCCCGCGGCCAGCCCTTTAGCAGTCACGATCAGGTCCGGCCTCACGCCCTCGTGGTGGAAAGCCATCCAGCGGCCGGTGCGCCCGAAGCCCGACATCACCTCATCAAAGACCAGTAGGATGCCGTGCGCGTCGCAGAGCCGGCGCAGCCCCGCCACGTAGCCCGCATGCGCGACGAACCCGCTGCGCGCCGATCCGCCCACCAGCTCCACGATCGCCGCCGCGATCGTCTCGGCGCCCAGCCGCGCGATCGCCTCGCCGAAAGCATCCAGGCACGCGCATGAGCCGTTATTGCCGATGCCGGGGCAATCCGCGGAGGGCGGCGCGACCTGCACGAAGGCGTCGGAGAGCAGCGGCGCGTATGCCTGCTTGCGCTCGGCCAGCCCCGACGCCGCCAGCGCGCCGAGCGTATTGCCGTGGTAGCTCGCGCGCCGCGAGAGCACACGGTAGCGCCCCGGCTGCCCGCGCAGGAGGTGGATGTGGCGCGCGAGCTTGACCGCCGTCTCGGTGGCCTCGGAGCCGCCGGAGACCGGGTAGACGTGCCAGCCCGGCTCCCCCACCACGCGACTCACTCGCGCGGCGAAGCGCTCCAGTACGGGCGAGCTGAAGCGCGAGGTATGGGCCAGCGCAACCTTGCTCGTCTGCTCGGCGATCGCGCGCGCCACGTCTTCGCGCCCGTGGCCCAGGTTGGCGACCAGCGCGCCTGAGGCGGCATCGAAGTACTGCTTGCCAGCGGTGTCCCACAGGTAGACACCGCGCCCGTACGCGGCCTGCGGGTACGCGCGGCGCGGATCGCGATAGAAGACGTGCGACATGGGCGGTATCTCCTCGGCGGGCAGCGTATCATCGCAGCAGGTATCCCACAAGCTCCTTATAGAACTTGGCCGCCACCATCGCAGTCATGTCGGCGTGGTCGCGGATGGGATTGTATTCGACGATGTCGGCGCCGATCACCGGCTCCTCGATGCCGGCGAGAAGCTGGAGCACATCGCGCACGCTGAGGCCGCCCGGCTCGTGGTGCGACACGCCCGGCGCGAACGCGGGGTCGAAGGCATCCAGATCGAGCGAGACGTAGATCGGCCCACGCAGGTCGAGCGAAAGCCCGGGGCGAAAATCGCGCATGGCAATCACCTCGACGCCGAATCGCTCGGCCTGCTGGCGCTGATGTGGATTCATCGTGCGGATGCCCACCTGCACCAGTCTCGCCGCCAGGCCCCGCTCCATGATGCGCGCGAAGGGACAGGCATGCGAGCGGCGGCTGCCGTCCAGCTCGTCGTAGAGGTCCGGGTGCGCGTCAATGTGCACGATCGTGAGGCTCGGATGGACGGCGGCGACGGCCCGCATGATGGGAAAGGTGATCGAGTGATCGCCGCCCAGGGTCAAGACACGCGTACCGGCCGCCAGCAAGGCGGCCATCTGCCGCTCGATCTCCGCGCATGCTGCCTCGCCGGTGCCCACGTCGAGATTGCCGCGGTCGTGCCAGTCCGAGCGCGCGCCCAGGTCCACGCCGTCCTCAGTGGTGAGGTTCATCGAGCCGGCGTGCAGGACCGCGCGAATGCGGGCCGGGGCGAGCGCCGGCCCGCGCAGGAACGACGAGTTCTCGTCCAATGGCACGCCGACCACCGTCACGCTGCCCGCCTGCTGCACATCCTCGATATACTGTTCGTCTGAGATAGGGGTATCGGGTCCCATGAGGTAGACCTTCCGCTGATGCACATATTACCTGCCGCTCCCCGACGGGCGGGACATGTCCCACCCCTACAGTTTGCCGAGACGGTTGCAGTTTGTCCGTAGGCTTCATTACGTGCCCGTGGTGGCGATCTCTGCGACCTGCGCGACCACCGCAGCCGGCGTCGCCGCGCACCGCGCGCCGGCCGCCAGCAGCGCGCGATAGAGCGCCTCGCCGCGCCCCGAGTAGTCGCGCGCACGCACCAGCGGCGCAAGCCGCTCAGCAGTGGTATCCGGCGCTCCGTCGGCATCGGGCAGCTCTGGCTCAAGCAGCAGGGCTGGGCGGCATTCACAGGCGGCATCCAGCGCCAGATCGAGCAGCGCGACGTTGCCCGGACCCAGCGGCACCGGCGCGACGATCACGGCGCGTGCGCTGGCGATGCGCTCTCTCGCCCAGCGCAGGCCCTCCGGCGAGATCGGCGCGAAGGGCGGCTCCTCGTGCGTGGCGGCGCCGAGCTGGCGCGCGAGGGTCAGGTCGCTGTCACCGGCGTTGAGTGGCCCCACGCTGAAACGGATGCCGGCGTCGGCCAGGGCCCGCAAGAGGAGCGCGCCGCTCCCGCCGCCCGCGATGACGTGGACGCCGCCGCTCGTGTCCGCGTCTGGCTCGCCCCCTGACACCGGCACTCCGCGATGCCCCGGCGGCAGCACGCTCAGGTGTACCTCGCCCGGCAGGATGCCCACGCGCACCGGCGTCTCATAGACGCGCGAGAGCAGCGCCGCATCGAGCACCGCCGCCGGGGGACCATCCGCCACGATGCCGCGCGCGAAGAGCACCAGCCGCGGGAAGTAGCGCGCGGCGAGATTGAGGTCGTGCAGCGCCGCCACCACCGTCAGCCCGCGCTCGCGGTTCAGCCGCCGCAGCAGCTCCAGCGCCTCGACCTGGTGGCGGATGTCGAGGTGCGCCGTCGGCTCGTCGAGCAGCACCAGTCCCGCCTCCTGCGCCAGCGCCAGCGCCAGGATCACCCGCTGCCGCTCGCCGCCGCTCAGCTCGTTGAAGACGCGGTCCGCCAGCGCCGCCGTGCGCGTCTCCGCCAGCGCGCGCTCCACCGCTTCCTGGTCGCCGGTCCCACTGAGTCCCAGGAACCCACGATGTGGCGTGCGGCCAAGCTCCACCACCTGCCGCACCGTATAGGCGAACTGCACGCTGAAACCCTGCGGTACCACCGCCACGCGGCGAGCGATTTCGGCGCGGCCGATGCGCGCCAGCGGCTCGCCGTTGAGCCGGATCGTGCCTGAACGCGGTGCGAGCACGCCCGACGCCAGCTTGAGCACGGTCGTCTTGCCGGCGCCATTGGGGCCCAGCAGCGCCACCATCTCGCCCGGCAGCACGCGCAGCGACAGATCGTGCAGCAATGTAGGGGCGTTCGGCGAACGCCCGCGCTCCGCGCCATAGCCGAAGCTGACGCGCTCCAGCGCGAGCGCGGGCGCCGTCTCCGATGAAGTCGCGTTGGAACGAAGGACAGTCTCGCTCACCATCGGTAGCCCCTCCCGGCGGCACGCAGCAGGTAGAGGAAGAACGGCCCGCCGGCCAGCGCGGTGATCACCCCCAGCGGCAGCTCCGAGGGCGCGGCGAGCGTGCGCGCCGCGAGGTCCGCCAGCACGACGAAGATCGCTCCCACCAGCGCCGAGGCGGGGATCAGCAGCCGGTGCTGCGGGCCAAGCGTGATGCGGCAGACGTGCGGCGCGACGAGGCCGACGAAGCCGACCAGCCCGCTAATCGAGACCGCCGCCGCCACAAGCAGCGCCGCCAGTGCCGCGATCAGCAGCTTGGCGCGCTCGACCGACAGCCCCAGGTGCTCCGCCATCTCCTCGCCAAGCGCGAAGGCATCCAGCGCGGGCGCCGCCAGTATCGCCGCGGCGACACCGGCGAGCGTGAGCGGCAGCAGCACGCCAATCTGCGCCCAGCTCTGCACGTCGATCGAGCCGGCCAGCCAGTAGTAGAAGCCGAGGAGCTGGAAGCCCGCGCGCTCGTGCAGCGCAAGCACCAGGGTCTGCGCGGCGGTGAGGATCGCGCTGACCGCGACGCCCGCCAGCAACAGCGTGACCACCGGCGTCTGGCGCCCGCGCGTGGCGATGGCGTAGACCAGCGCGGCGGAGAGCAGCGCCCCAGCGAAGGCGCAGATGGCCAACAGACTGAAGCCAAGCCACGAGGCGACGAAAAGTGCCGGCACGACGAACGCCACCGTCGCGCCCAGTGCCGCGCCCGCCGACGTGCCCAGCAGGAACGGATCGGCCAGCGGGTTGCGCAGCAGGCCCTGGAAGAGCGCCCCCGCGACCGCCAGCGCCGCGCCGGCGATCGCCGCGCCCACGACCCGCGGCAGCCGCAGCTGCAGCAGGATTACCTGATCGCTGAGCGGCCACGCGCGGTGGAAGTGGAACAGGTGCGTCGCGTTCAGCAGCACGGCGAGCGTCGTGCCTGGCGGAATCGCCACCGCGCCGATGCTGGCGGCGAGCACCACCGAGGCGGCGAGCAGCAGCGCCAGGAGCGGCAGCGCATTCAGGCGCAGCAGCTGAGCGCGCGAGTCAGCAGCGCCGTCCGGACGCGTCGCATCGTCTCCAGCGCCGGCCACCGCTGCGGCGACATCGGATGGCGCCATATCCGCTGAGCCTCCGACGCGCTCATCCGTCTTCACCATCTGCAGGTGCCTCCTACGCGAACAGATCTGGGTGCAGGGCCTTCGCCAGCTCCTCCAGTGCGCTCACCAGGCGCGGGGCGTCGGGTCGGGCGAAGTCGTCGGGGTTGAGCGCGTAGACGTGGCCGCTCTGTACCGCCGCGATCACCGACCAGCCGGGACGCGCCGCGACCGCGTGTGGGTCGCCACCGACCTGCGTTCCTTCGACGGTGACGATCACCGCTGGATTGGCCTGGATGATGCTTTCGGCGCTGACGTTGGGATAGCCGCCGCCGTCGCTATCGGTGACGAAGATGTTGCTGCCGCCGGCCAGGTGGATCAGGTCGTCGCCGTAGCTGCCCTTGCCGAAGGTCGAGTACTGGTCATTGTAGGTGCCGTCCTCCATGTAGACGCTCGGCGCCTGGGCGCCGGCAACCTTGTGTGTCACGGCGTCAATGCGCCCCTGGAGCGAGGCAAGCTGCTTATTGGCGGCGGCATCGGCGTGGAGGAGCTGGCCGACGAGCCGCAGCTCGGTGAGGCTCTGCTCCACCGTCGTTACCAGCGGCAAATCTACCACACTCATGCCCGCCCCAATCAGCTTCTGCTCGTCGGCCTTGAAGTATCCGCCGTAGCCGAGCACCAGATCGGGCTTGTAGCCCAGAATCGCCTCGTCGTTGAGGGTGAAGGTCTGGCCATTGGTGATCTTGGGCTTGGCGGCAAGATCGGCTGGGTAGTCGGTGTAGAAGTCCACCGCGACGACGCGGGCGTCCGCGCCGAGCGCGCCGAGCATCTCGCTATCGGCGGGCGTCTCAGAGACGATGCGCCGCGGGGCCTCGGCTGGGATGGCGATGGGATTGCCCAGGGCGTCCACAGCCAGCGCGGGCTTCTCGGGGCCGGCGCTGGCGGCCGAGCTGGCGCCGCCACAGCCCGCGAGGGCACCGAGCATGCCAAGCATGCCAAGGACGAGCGCGACAAGCAGGACAGCGGTTGTGATGAAGGACGGACGATAGGCGCGCATTAGGATCGACACAGCCTCCGGCGGCGCGGCGAGCGGCTCGGCGCCTCGGCCGCCGCGCGCGTCGCGTCGCACAACAATCATGCCGACACCCGACGTCGCCGGTCCCGTCACCACGAAAAAGCGCCTTCTCCCGCGCGGATGGGAAGAAGGCGCCGGCAATGGTGTATGGCGGCGGTGCTCGTTTCCTCTGGGCGCGAAGGACGTGAGCAGCATCGCAGGGCCGGTCTCCTGGCTCCCGGTTTACCGGACCCCATCAAAGGTCCGAAGGCTGCTCTCCGACCTTCCCACCCGGCTGTGCGAGCAGTGGTCCCGCGTTCGTCGGGGCGTCCGGTGGACGCCCGCAGCCATCGCGGCAGGAGCAGCCGATCACCGGTTACAGTGGCGCGTCCGCATCGGTTTTGCACCGATTTCCCGTGCTGTGCCGCATGTGTGTTGTGTGGCACAGCCGCCCTGTGATGTTCTGGCGATTCGGTTGTCGGCACGGAGTATAGTGCGGCCGGCGATCCGGCGTCAAGGAAGAGAGCGGGCCAGACGTCACCCAGACGTCACCTATGAGCACCCGCGGGCTCAAGCGTGAAGCCCCAATCCCTCATAGTGTTGGCGCAGAGAGAGCCGGACGAGTGACTCCACGCTCTCTGCGGCGAGCAAATCGTGCGGCAGTTGACGCTCGATCAACAGGAGCGCCAGGCCATGCACCATCGCCCAGGCGCTAAACGCAAGCTGTCTGGGATTTCCGGCGATCACCGTGCCTGTGCCCTGACCAGCACGCAGAATCTCGATCAGCGGGTTGAAGGCCCGCGCCCCGGCTGCTCGCAAGCTGGGATAGGCCTGTGGATCGGAAATGAGGCTGCCAAACATCACGCGCACGTGGTCAGGATGGGTGAGGGCAAACTGCACGTACGTCCACCCGGTTTCTTCGAGCTGCACCTGCGCTGACAGGTGAGATCGCGCGCGCGCCTCCTCCAGACGGCGGGCCAGCTCGTCGAATCCCTCCTCGGCAATTGCCGCAAGCAGCGCCTCCTTGTCCGCAAAGTGCCGGTAGGGGGCGTTGTGGCTGACGCCGGCACGCCGCGCAGCAGCGCGCAGTGTCAAGGCTTGCACGCCCTCCTCCGCCAGAATAGCCAGGCCTGCCTGGATCAGCGCCGCGCGCAGGTCGCCATGATGATACGGTCGGCTGCGGTCATCGGACGCGGTCCCGTTATCCCCTTGCTTACGGTAGTCACCGGACGTCATGGTTCTACCTCTCCAATGTTGACAGCGGCCACATTAGCTGGTAATGTTGTCATCGTCAACATACGCCGCCGGGGCGTGAGACGCAAGAGCTGATTGCGCCTGTCGCGCCAGCCACAAGAAAGGGGTTCCCGATGCCAGCGCTCTTTACCGTCGTCAAGTTTATCCACATCTTGCTCGCCATCATTGCGTTCGGCTTCAATGCGACCTACGCGATCTGGATCGCCCGTGCCCAGCGCAATCCGGAACACCTCGACTTCGCGCTGCGGGGTATCAAGGTGCTCGACGACTACTTCGCCAACCCGGCGTATCTGCTGCTGCTGGTTTCGGGTCTCACAATGGTCGCTCTGGCCCACTACCAGCTCACGACGTTCTGGCTGCTCGCCGCGTTGATCCTGTGGCTCGTGGCGATCGCGCTCGGCTACGGGGTCTATACGCCCACCCTCAGCCGCCAGATTCGCGTGCTGGCGTCGTCGGGCGCCGAGAGCGCTGAGTTCCGTGCGCTCTCGACCCGAGCGACAGTGGTGGGGATTGCGCTCGCGGTCCTGGTGCTGCTGATCCTGGTGATGATGGTCTTCAAGCCGGGATTCTGAGCGTGACGAGCCGCTATAATGGCTCATTGGGGCAGAATGCCCGCCACGCCGGCCGGTGCTCAGTCCCTTTCAAGCCGACATAGACGGAGGACCGGGCATGCCGGAGCGAGTGATCGCGTTTCACCCGGCCTACGCCAAGATCAACTACACGCTCGACGTGCTGGGCCGGCGCGAGGATGGCTACCACCGGCTTGCCTCGGTGATGCAGACCATCGCCCTGCACGATACGCTCGCGTTGCGCAGCCGCGACGACCACGATATCGCCCTGGTCTGCGATGATCCCGCGCTCGACACGCCCGACAATCTCGCCCTGCGTGCCGCCCACCTGCTGCGCGAGCGGGCCGCGAGGGCGACGCTCCCGGGTGTGACGATCGAGCTGCGCAAGCGCATCCCGGCGCAGGCGGGATTGGGCGGCGGCAGCAGCGACGCGGCGGCCGCACTCGCCGCCCTCGACACCTATTGGGGCCTGCATCTGGGCCTCGATGCGTTGCGCGAGTTGGGCGCCCAGGTCGGATCCGACGTGCCGTTCTTCCTGCCGGGCGGCACGGCGCTGATCGGCGGGCGTGGTGAGGTGGTGGAGCCGCTGCCGCCGGCTGAGCCGCTGTGGATTGTGCTCGCCAAGCCGCCGATCGGTCTCTCCACCGCCACCGTCTTTCGCGCGCTGACGCCCGACGACCACACCAGCGGCGCGGAGACCGATGCGCTGGTCGCCGCGATCCGCGCCGGGGCGCCGCTGCCGTTCGAGCGCCTCTCGAACGCGCTGGAGCGGAGCGTCACTACGGCCCACCCAGAGGTTGCCGCGGCGCTCGACGCGCTGCGCGCGGCCGGCGCGCCCGTCGCGCGCATGAGCGGCAGCGGGCCAGCGGTCTACGCACCGTTCCGCAAGTTGGCGGCGGCGGCGCAGGTGCATCAGCGGGTGCGCGCGGCAGGGCTTGCGGCCTGGCTCACCCACACGGTCGCTGAGCCCCGAGCGCCGGTTGACAGCCCCGGCGGGCCGGCGTAGAGTTGTGATCGGTGGAAGAATCGCGGAAGGGCAACGTCAGCCGTGCTAGCCCACGAGTCTGAGGCGACACTCGTCGCGCGCGCCGTCCAACGCGACGCCGAGGCGTTCTCGGAGCTGTACAGCCTGTATTTCGCCAGGGTGTACCGCTACGTCCGGCTGCGTGTGGGCAACCAGCCCGATGCCGAAGACCTGACCTCGATGGTCTTCTTGCGCGCGTGGAACGCCATCGATCACTTCGCCCCGAAGCATGAGGCTTCGTTCGCCGGCTGGCTCTTCAAGCTCGCGCACAGTCTGGTCGTAGACCGCTACCGCCGCACGCGCGACACGGCCTCGCTCGACGACGAGCTGTCGCGCGACGAAGGCGGTCCGCATTCGGCCACCGAGGCCGAGCTGGAGTGGCGCCTGACGATTGCCGAGCTACATCAGGCGCTCCGGGCGCTGACCGACGAGCAGCGCGAGGTCGTGGTGCTGCGCTTTGTCGAAGGGCTGTCGGCGCGGGAGGTGGGAGACATCATGGGCAAGCAGGAGGGCACCGTGCGCGGCATGCAGTTCCGGGCGATTCTGGCGCTGCGGCGAGCACTGGGCGATGGCGGGGGGAAGCAAGCCCGTGAGAGCTGAGGATCGCGGGCTGCAAGACTCCCCACGCCACGACGACGAGCCGGAGAAGCAGAGGCGCCGGGCCGAAGCCTGCGAAGAGCACGCGGCGGATTCGCCGGAGCTGGCGCGTGCGCTGCGGTTGGTGCGGCACCTTGGCGAGCTGCCTGTAGCGACCGCCGAGATCGACGCGGCGCGCGAGCGCGTGCGAGTGCGGGTCTTCGCGGCGATTGCCGCGAGCAGCGATGGCGGCGGCAAGCTCCTCGCCGCCCATACCGCCGAACTGCCGGCTCCCAATGTGGCATCCACGATGGCGGCGAGTCGCGGGACCGCCGGTGACAGGGTGCGACGTGACGCGCGACGCGCCGGCCAAGGCAAGGTGGCACGACGTCAGCGCGGGCCGTGGCGTACACTGTGGCGAACGATCTACATTGCCGCGGCGGCAGTCGCACTCGGTTCGCTCGCCGGGCGCCGTGTGGGGTAGGATGGGGGTGGTCCGTCTGGGGAAGCGGCAGGGAACACCATCGGAACGTTAGGAAGTGATCATGCGCCTGGTCGTCGCCCACTCGCGGCTCACGTCGCGTGGCGGGGGCGAGCGCGTGACGCTTGAGCTGCTGCGGCGGCTTGGAGCGCGCCACGAGGTGATGCTCTGGACGGGCCGCTTCGACCCCACGGCAACGTATGCTGAGCTGGCGGCGTTTCCGCGCGTCGAGTTGCGCTCGTGGGAGTGGCTGGCGCGCCGCCCCAATGCCGGCGCCGTGATCGCCAACTCGTTCGGCGCCTCGCTGCTGGCGCTGCGCCATCCTGGCACCATCTGTTACCTGCACACGCTGCGCTCGACGTATCTGCTGGGCGGCAGCCGGCCTGATCTCGCGGCTCGTCGCCTGTTGGATCGCAGGGCACTTGGGCGCGCGGCGGCGCTCGTCACCAACAGCGCCTACACGGCGGCCGGCGCCGAGCAGCGCTATCGCCGTCCGGTCGAGGTGGTGCCGCCGGGCGTGGACGACGCCTGGCTGGCGCTGCCGCCGCGCATCGGCAGCTACGCGCTCTATGCGGGCCGGCTCGCGCCGGAGAAAGGTATCGAGCGGCTGCTGGCATGGAGCGCCGATCTGCCGCTGGACGTGCTGATCGCCGGGGCGGGCGCGCCGGAGTACGAGCGGCGACTGCGGGCGCTGGCGGGACCGCGGGGGCGCTTTGCGGGTCCGCTGGCGGGTCAGGCGCTGCTGGATGCCTACGCGGGGGCGCGCTTTCTCGCACTGCTGCCGGATGCCGAGGAGTTCGGGCTGGCGGCGCTGGAGGCGATGGCGGCGAGCAAGCCGGTGGTGGCGTTCGCGGGCGGCGGCCTGCCGGAGCTGGTGCGCCACGAGCAGACCGGGCTGCTGGTGCGCGACGCGGCGGGCTTTGCCGACGCGGCCAGGCGGCTGCTGGCGAGCGACGAGCTGACGGCACGCCTCGGCGCGGCTGGGCGCGAGGCGGCGCGCGAGTATACCTGGGACCGCTTCGCGCGGCGCATCGAAGAGATCTGCGAGGAGCACCGGATCGGGCGATGATCCAATGGCGTAGGTAAACTCGACGACTTGGAAGTGGAGCGCATGGACATGGATTCTCCCTGGCTGACCCTCGGCCCCGAAGCATCTGTAGATTTGCAGATGCACACGACGTTCAGCGACGGCAAATGGACGGCGGAGGAGCTGCTGGACTACGTCGCGGGCGAGGGCTTTGCGCTCGTCGCTGTCACCGACCACGACCAGGTCGCCGCGTCGGCGGAGGTCCGGCGGCTGGGCGCGGAGCGCGGCGTGGCGACGCTGCTGGCGGCTGAGCTGAGCTCAGAGCTGGACGGTGTGTTGCTCGATCTGCTCTGCTTCGGCTTCGATCCTGCGCGAGGGACGCTGGAAGCGATTGGCGCCGAGACGCGCCGCGGCCAGCTCGAGAACCTCCAAGAGACCTACGCGACGCTGCTGCGCCAGGGCTATAAGCTCCCATCCGCCGACGAGGTGGCGGCGCGCGGCGGCAGCCTGCGGGACATACACGACATCGCGGCGCTGCTGCGCGAGGGCGGCTACACCACCGGACTCGGCGAGATCGTAGACAAGGCGGGCTTCCGCTGGATCACGGCGGAGCCGGCACGCATCCTGGAGGCCGCGCACCACGACGGCGCCGTCTGCCTGATCGCGCATCCTGGCCGCGGCGATGGCTTCTGCGAGTTTGACGCGCCCGCGCTCGACCGCTTCCGGCAAGTAGTCCCGGTGGATGGGCTGGAGGTGCGCCATCCCAGCCACAGCGCCGAGCAGGTGGAGCTATTCGCCGCCTACGCCCGCGAGCACGGCCTGCTCGTCAGCACCGGCTCGGATTCCCACGGCAAGCCAGACCAGATGCCGATCAAGTATCCAGCGCATATCAGCCGTGACCTGTTGGCGCGGTTGGGCGTCATGGTCCGATGATATAGTGACGGGATGGTGCAGACGGCAAGCACCACTGCGCGGTGGGATGGGGCGCATGGCGGAGAGCAATCCAACTGGCGTGAACAGCACGCACGGCAGCCACACCGGCGGCGATCCAGCGCTGGCGCGCTACGAGACGCGGCCGGGCTTCGAGGCGCGGCTGGCGGCACGCGGCGAGCGTGCGGCCAAGGGCTGGGCGAAGTCATTCGTGTGGCTGGCTGTTGGGGCAGTTGGCTTCCTCACGCGCACCCGCCGCGCGGATAGCCCCGAATTGCGCGCCGGCAATCCTGACGTGAAGCGTATCCTCGTCACGCGCGTGGACCTGCTCGGCGATGTGGTGCTCTCGCTGCCGGCGGTGCGGGCGCTGCGACGCGCCTACCCGCACGCGCGTATTGAAATGCTAGTGCTCGGCGCGACCGCCGGCATCCTCGAAGGCCAGCGGGGGATCGACCGCGTGCTGACCTTCGACCCGTATTTCTGGCGCTCGCCCGCCGCGCTGCTGAACCCCGCCACCTGGCGCCAGGCTCGCAAGCTGCTGACCGCGCTGCGCGGCGCGCGCTACGACCTGGCAATCAGCATCTCCGGCGACATCGCCAGCATCCTCACGCGCCTGAGCGGGGCGCGGCGCCGCGTGGGCTACTCCGCCGAGGCCTATCCCTTCATGCTCACCGATCCTCTGCCCGGCGGCCGCTATCGTGTGCGCAAGCACGAGGTGCGGTACGTGCTGGCGCTGGCCGAGGCGGCGGGCGGCATCGTGGCGGAGGATGACGCTCTGCTGGCGCTGGCCGTGCTGCCTGACGCGGCGCGGCAGATGGCGGAGCAGTTGCGTGGCGCGCGGAGGCGAACGGGCGCGGGTGGGCCACTAGTGGCGATCCACGCCGGGGCGCGCAACGGGCAGGCCAAGCGCTGGCCGCCGGAGCGCATCGCCGCGCTGGCCGAGCGCCTGGTGCGCGAGCTGGACGCGCTGGTGGTGCTAACCGGCGCGCCGAGCGAACGCGTGCTGGCCGAAGCGGTGCTGCGCCGCTGCGAGGCGCCAGTGGCCGATCTCGTCGGCCGTACTGATCTGCCGCGGCTCGTCGCGCTGCTCGCCGCCAGCGACGTACTGGTGACGGGCGACAGCGGCCCATTGCATGTCGCCGGCGCCGTGCGCACGCCGGTGGTCGCGCTCCACGGGCCGACCGATCCCGCGCTCAGCGGTCCCACCGCGCCAGACGCCATCGTGCTGCGCCACGCGCTGTGGTGCGCGCCGTGCTACGACGCCAGCGCCACCGCCGAGTGCCGCTTCTCCAACCCCGTCTGCATGAAGGGCATAGCGCCGGATGCAGTCTTCGCGGCGGTGGTGAGGCAACTGCGACGCCGTGGGCGGGAACTGCCAAGGATCCTCACCCCCGACCCCTCTTCCTGCGGGGCAAGGGGAGGGCAGACCTCGTCTGGCGACGCCGGGAAGGGGGACGAGCGCCATGCCCGGCAGGCATCCCATCCCTGAGCGCGACCCGGCGCCGATCAGCCTCGGCCCGCGCCCGCGCATCCTCGCCATCAAGCTGTCGACGCTCGGCGACCTGCTGCTGGCGCTGCCCAGCTTCCGCGCCCTGCGCACGCGCTATCCTGCCGCCCGGCTCGACCTGCTCACCACCGCCGCGTCCGCCCTGCTGATCGCCGACTCGCCGCTGGCGGACCACGTCTACACGCTGGACCTGGACGTTGGACACGGGATGCTCCGTCCCGGCACCCTTGCGTGCTCGGCGGCCACGCTCGCGGCGTTGCGGGCGAACCACTACGACGCGGCGCTGCTGCTCCATCACCTGACACTGCCCGGCGGGCGCCGCAAGCACCGCGCACTGCTCGCCACCATCGCGCCGCGCATCACCGCCGGCCTCGACAACGGTTATGGCGGCTTCCTCGATCTGCGCGTACCCGACGGCGGCTTCGGCGCGCGCCACGAGGCGGAGTATGCGCTGGCCGTCGCACAGGCGGTGGGTGCCGTGCCGCTCGCGTCCCACGAGCGTGCCCCACGCCTGGCCGATCTCGGCTGGGACGCGCGGGAGGCAGAGGGAGCAACCGCAGAGGACGGAGAGGACGCAGAGGGGAGAGAGAGGGAGGCAGAGGAAACGCGAAGGCCGCGAAGCAAGCGCGGAGGGCGCGAAGGGCAAAGCGGAGCAATCGCAGAGGGCACGGAGTCAGACGTGGAAGGCCCATCATACTCGGCGCGGGCGCATGGTTGGGGTAGCCGCGCCCGCGGCTCGCGAGAGGATTACCCGCGGTCCTTCAGACCGCCTGCTGCTCTTACCACAGCGGCCGCTCTTGACGTGGTATCACCCCCCGGCCCACCCGCCCCAGAGGGCGAGGGGGGGACAGGTGTGTCGCTGATCGCGCTGCATCCTGGTGGCGGCGAGTATAGCCTGGCCCGCCGCTGGCCTGCCGTGCGCTACGCCGAGGTTGCCGCTACCCTACGCGCGGAGACCCATGGACAGATCGTCGTGGTCGCTGGCCCTGGCGAGGAGGCGCTGGCCGGCGAGGTAGTCGCGGGACTTGGGGCGCCTGAGTGGGCGCGCGTCGAGGCGCCCGCCACGCCGCGCGAGCTGGCCGCGCTGCTCGTCCGCTGCGCGATCTTCATCGGCAACGACGCATTCCCGATGCATCTGGCGGCGGCTGCCGGCATCCCGGTCGTCGCCATCTTCGGCCCCTCGAACGCCCGCGCCTGGGGACCCTACGCGCCGAGCGAACCGGAACGCGTGGCCGTCGTGCGGCGCGACGAGCTGCCGTGCAGTCCGTGCTTCTACCGCGGCCACGAGCTGGGGCTGCGCGAGGGCTGCCCGCCGCGCATGTGCCTCACGAACCTGCCAGTCGAGCACGTGCTGGCAGCGGCGCGGCGCCTGCTGAGCGCACGGTGTGCCACGGAGCAGCGAGTGTGAAAGCCGCGCAAGATCGCCCGCTAGGTACATCTCTGGACAACTCGCGGTGATTATGTGGTGGGATAGGGAGCCGCGTTGGCACGCCGGGAGCGCAGCCTCGAGAAACCCGTTCGTGCTGCTCTGGTAAGCAGAAACAGTGCAAACCCAGCGAGAGCAAGCATGTCGAGCACCATCAAGCCGCGAAAGTTCTGTATCATCGGGCGGATACTACTGTCGTAGGCGGCACCGAGATAGTGCTCCAGTTGAAACGTCGTGGTCCAATGGATGGACGCCAGGGATAGATAGGCCGCCCAGGCGCGCTGGGCGATGATAAGGGAGAGCACGCTGAGGACGATCGCGAAGAGCGCGATCTTGCGCTGCCAGAGGCCGCGCCGTTGGCGCAGCACAAGGAAGCACCCGATTGCCAGCACTGCCCATGCGAGACCACAGAACAAGCAAACAACAACGACCTGCCGCAGATTGCTGGGCAGGGCGGGGGGAAGATCAGGAACAGCAGGGCAAGGTAGCGTTGTAGGACAGCCCGCTATCGGTAACGTGAGAGGTGCCATATGCGCTCCTCCTCGCGGCCACCAGAGATAATGAAAGTATGGTGCTCGCTTGTCAGTGTGTCAAGTGGAATGAGGTGCCTGACGACTACGCATTTGTACCGCTTGTTACTTTGATCGCCGCATGCTAGACTGTCGAGTGTACGAGCTACTGGCGGCGCCTGGGATAGAGCAGGCGCGCCGGCATCTCTTGGCACCGCGAGCGGCTGGGGAGGGAGCCTGAGATGGGGAATGCCGAATCCAACGCGATCGTCGCTGGGATGCCGCGCCGATGGCGCTAGCGCCGATTGCCCGCCCGCGGGCGGTCATGGGCCTGATGTTCTATCCGCGCGGTGGCTCGGCGCAGGTCGCGCGGATGCTGGCACGGCTGCTGCCTGAGAGCGGCTGGGATGTCACGCTTGTCTCCAGCTCGCTGACGCACCCCGACCACCTGGGCGACGCGCGGACGTTCTTCGCCGGGCTAGACACCCGCCCGCTCGATTGCACCGCGGCGCTCGGCGCTCCCGATCCGCTGCTGGCCGACCCGCCGCTGCATCCGTCCTACGAGGACCGGCCGGGCGCGCCCGACCGCGTCTTCGCCGCCGTGGACGATGCCACCTACGCGCATCAGGTCGCGGCGTGGGCGCGCGCGCTCGATGCGGCCGGCGCCGGCAGCGCCGACCTGCTGCACCTGCACCATCTCACGCCGCTCAACGCCGCCGCCGCGCTGGTGGCGCCCGATGTCCCCGTCGTTGGCCACCTGCACGGCACGGAGCTGCTGATGCTGGACGCCATCGCCCACGGTCCACCTGTGGGTTGGACGCACGCTGCGGCCTGGGCCGAGCGCATGCGACAATGGGCGGCCGCGTGCCGGCTCCTCTTGGTGCCTTCGCCCACTATGATCCCCTCCGCCTGCGCCCTGCTCGGCGTCCCCGCGGATCACTTCCGCTACCTGCCCAACGGCGTAGACACGGTGCGCTTCGACCGCCGTCCGGTGGATCGCCAGGCGCTGTGGCAGCGTCTGCTGGTGGACGAGCCGCGCGGCTGGGCACCGGGCGAGCCGCCCGGATCGGTCGCCTATACCCATGAAGCTCTACAGGCTTTCACCGCAGCGCCGGTCCTGCTCTATGTGGGCCGCTTTACGGCGCTCAAGTGCCTTGACCGACTGATCGCCGCCTACGCGTTGGCGCGACCAGCCTTTGCGGTCTCCACGCCGCTGGTGCTGGTAGGTGGCTTCCCCGGCGAGTGGGAGGGCGAGCACCCGCTGGAGGCTATCGCGCGGACAGGGGCGCATGGTGTCTATCTGGCTGGGTGGCACGATCACGCCGAGCTGCCCGACATCTTCAACGCCGCCGATGCGATCGTGCTGCCCTCGGCGCAGGAGCCGTTCGGTCAGGTGCTGGTCGAGGGGATGGCCTGTGGGCTGCCGGCGATTGCGGTGGATGCTGGCGGCCCGAGCACGATCGTGGTGGATGGGCGCACCGGCTGGCTCGTGCCGCCTGACGGCGACGTGGCGCTCGCGGCGGCGCTGGTGGAGGCCGTCAACGACGCCGTCGAGCGGCGCCAGCGCGGGGAAGCGGCTTACACGGCGATGCGCGAGCGCTACGGCTGGCCGGCGCTCGCCGCGAGCCTCGCCGCGGTCTACGAGTCGATCGCCTGCACTCCCATCGCACCTGAGCCGGATGGCACATCGGGCCAGGGTGAAGAGCTTAACTGACCCCGGCGCACGGGGCGGCTAAAGTTGCCAAGCTCGACCTCCGGCACCTCGCGACGCAGCGCCGCGATCAGCGCCGGGATGCCGAGCGGGCGGCCGGTGGGCCTGGGGATGCGCGGCAGCAGCACCTCGGGGTCAATGTTGAGGTTGCGCAATTGCACCAGCCGCACGCCCGTCTCGCGCAGGAACTCCACCAGCGCCGCCACCTCGTCCTCGCAGTCGATTACGCCAGGGAAGCACAGGAGGTTGATCGAGCTGTAGACCCCGGCCTCATGCGCCAGCATCAGCGAGCGCTTGACGTCGTCGAAGGTGTAGCCGATGGGGCGGTAGTAAGCGTCGTAGGTCTCGCGGCGCGCCGAGATGGTGCTCGCCCGCAGGCTATCCAGCCCGGCATCGTAGAGCCGCAGGAGCGCGCGCGGATTGCTAGCGTTGGTGTTGATATTGAGCGTGCCGCGGCCTGTCTGCTCCCGCACAGCGCGGATCGCGCGCTCGATCAGCCGCGCCTGCATCAGCGGCTCGCCCTCGCAGCCCTGGCCGAAGCTCAGGATGGCATCCGGCGCGCGCTCCAGGTGCGCCAGCGCCACCGCGACGACTTCATCCTCGGTCGGCACGAAGCGCAGGCGGTCCTGCGGCGAGACGAGGTTGTCCTCATCCTGCTTCGAGATGCAGCCCACGCAGCGCGCGTTGCAGCCCGGCGAGACGGCCACCGCACCCTCCCAGCGGCCGAAGAAGAGATTGCTCGCCGTGGGGCACTGGTAATCCAGCGCGCAGTGGGCGTGCTGCTGGAGCACGCGGTTCTGCGGCTCGGCGGCCACGCGCTCGCGCACCAGCCGCTCCAGCCGGCGCTGGTCGTAGGCCGCGGGCAGCCAGCGCGCAGGGTCGTCGGTGCGCACGGCTGCCGCGTAGAGCTTGCCGCGCCAGCCGGCGACGGCGGTGTAGCCGAAGAACGGCAGCGGCTCGGTGCCAGGAGTCTTCTCATAGGCCGGCAGCCGCGTACGTGTGTAGCCGATCGGCAGCAGCGCGGCCAGCGCCCAGCCCTTGCGCGCGCCCACCACAACCCGCTCACCGGGCGCGTCGAGGCCGGCGGCGAGTCGCTGGGGCATCATCGAGAGCGCCGCGCCGTCGGGCAGCAGGATCAGGTCGGCGGGCGCGAGCGGCTGGCCGTAGTAATCGAGCGCGCGCAGGTCGCGGCGCTCGCCGACGTCACCATTCGGCGTGCTATAGACGACGTGGGGGAAGGTATGCGCATGCGCGTGCGCGGAATCAGGGACAGATACAGACATCAGTAGGGCAGCTCCACCTGCGGCAAGGGAGTCTGGACGCGCCCCGTCCCCGCCGGCTCCAGGGTCCGCGCCTCGTAGGTACGCGCCAGCTCTTCGGACGCGGCGGCCTCGGCCTCGGCGAGCGCGTGGCCCTCCGGCGCCTGGGCGTAGACGAAGCTGACGATCAGATGCTTGCCGAAGGACGACTGGGCGAAGTAGTGGACCTGCGGGCGGTCGGACTTCAGCCAGTCGTTGATGGCGCGCTCCAGCGCGGCCAGATCGTCGTCGCAATCAGCGCTGCTGAAGGCGCGGAACCGCTGCATACGCCTGCTCCTCGGGAGGTGGCGGAAAGGAAAAGCCGCCTGCGCCAGCATCCGTTGCGGCGCATTCTATCACACGCGACCAATACGGCGGCGAAAGCGGTACCACCGCACCGCTGCCGCTGCTCAGCGCGACAGGACCTCCCGCAGGCTTCGGCCGGTGTGCGAGCCGGAGGTGTGCGCGAGCTGCTCCGGTGTTCCTTCAGCGATCAGCCTGCCACCCGCCGCGCCACCCTCCGGCCCCAGGTCAATTACCCAATCGGCTGCCTTGATCACATCCAGGTTGTGCTCGACGACGAGAACGGTATTGCCGCCGTCCACCAGGCGCTGGAGCACCCCCAGCAGCCGTGCGGTATCGGCCAGGTGCAGGCCCGTGGTCGGCTCATCCAGCAGATAGAGCGTGCGGCCGCCGTTGGTCCGCCGGCCCAGCTCCTTCGCCAGCTTGATGCGCTGGGCCTCGCCGCCAGAGAGCGTGGTGGCGGGCTGGCCGAGCGGGAGGTAGCCCAGGCCGATGTCGCAGAGCACCTGGAGGCGCGTGCGGGCGGCCGGAACGTCCGCGAACAGCGCCAGGGCTTCTTCGACGGTCAGATCGAGCACCTGGGCGACGTCGCGCTCACGGTAATGGACGGACAGCGTCTCGCGCGTGAAGCGGCGTCCGTGGCACGCCGGGCAGCGCACCTCCACGTCGGGCAGGAGCTGCATGTTGACGGTCAGCGCGCCCACGCCCTCGCAGCGCTCGCAGCGCCCGCCTGGGACGTTGAACGAGAAGTGGCGGGCGGAGAAGCCGCGGCGGCGGGCTTCGGGCGTGGCGGCGAAGGCCTCACGGATCGGGGTGAACACCTCGGCGTAGGTCGCGGCGTTCGAGCGCGGGATGCGCCCGATGTGCTGCTGGTCAATGGTGATGACCTTCGCCAGCGCCTCGGCGCCCTCGATGGCGTCGTGCTCACCGGGCGCGTCGCCGGCGCCGTAGAGCCGCTGGCGCAGCGCGCGGTCGAGGATGTCGAAGACCAGTGAGGATTTGCCCGACCCGGAAACGCCGGTCACGGCGACCAGCACGCCCAGCGGCAGGCGCACGGTGACGTTCTGGAGGTTGTGGTGGCGCGCGCCGCGGATGGTGATCGCGCCGCCGTCTGGCGCTCTACGGCGCGGTGGAATCGGGATCGAGGCCCGCCCAGCCAGGTAATCGCCGGTGATTGAGCCGGACTGCGCCGCGACCTCGGTCGGCGTGCCGGCGGCGACCACCTGCCCCCCATGCTTGCCGGCGCCCGGACCGAAATCAATCGCGTAATCGGCGGCGGCGATCATCTCCAGGTCGTGCTCGATGACCAGCACGGTGTTGCCCAGGTCGCGCAGGCGGCGCAGGACGGCGATCAGGCGGTGGGTGTCGCGGGGATGCAGCCCAATCGTTGGCTCGTCGAAGACGTAGAGCACGCCGCTCAGCGCCGAGCCGAGCAGCGACGCCAGCCGCAGGCGCTGAGCCTCGCCGGCCGAGAGCGACGGCGCACCGCGCTCCAACGTCAGGTAGCCGGCGCCGACCTCGACCAGCCGCGCGATGCCCGCGTGCAGCTCGTCCAGGATCGGCTCGGCGATCAGCCGCTCGTCGGAGTCGAGCACGGCGGGCAGAGCGCCGAGCCAGGCGCCGAGAGCGTCCAGCGGCAGGCGCGACAGGGCGACGATCGTCTCGCCGTTGACGGTCACGGCCCGGCTCTTGGGGCGCAGGCGCGTGCCGGCGCAGTCGGGGCAGGTCCGCGTCTCCAGGAAGTCTTCCAGCTTGTCGCGGTACTCGGCGTCGCGCTGGTGCTCGCTCAGGTGCTCGGCGTAGCGGCGCAGCAGATTGGTGGCGACGCCCTCGAAGCGCCCTGCGCGTACGGTGGCCGGCGGCGCGATAGTCGGGAAGTGGCGGCGGAAACGAGGGCTTTCGACGCCGAAGAGCAGCAGATCGCGCTGCGCCGGGGTGTAGTCACGGATCGGCTGCGCGACATCGAAGTCGAACCTGTAGTGGGCGGCAGCCGCCTCCAGGATGGAGATGTAGTAGCCGGCGTTCTGGAGAACCCAGCCGGCGACGGCGCCCTCCAGTATGCTTTTGCGCTCGTCCACCAGCCGCCCGATGTTGACTTGCCGCATGGTGCCCAGCCCGGTGCAGGTGGAGCAGGCGCCTTCGGGCTTATTGAAGGAAAAGTGTGCCATGCCGAGCGCGGGGATCGGCATGCCGCAGTGCGGGCAGGGCAGCGTCTCTTCGAGCGCGGCGGCATCGTCTTCCTCGGCGCCGGACGCATCCTCGCGTTCCGTATCGGCGGGATCGAAGGAGGGCGGCACGTCGTGGCTGCAGTGCGGGCACGGTCGGTGTCCCAGGCGGGCGAAGAGCACGCGCAGGTAGGTATACACATCGGTGGCGGTGCCGACGGTGGAGCGCGGGCTGTGGTTGGTGAGGTGCTGGTCTATGCTGACCGACGGCGACAGCCCGCTGATGGCGTCCACCGGGGGTTTTGTCAGCCCATAGGGTGCCAGGCCGAGCGCCTCCAGGTACTGGCGCTGCCCCTCTTTGTGCAGGATGTCGAAGCCGAGGGTGGACTTGCCCGAACCCGATACGCCCGTCAGGACGACGAGCTGGTTCTTGGGGATCGCCAGCGTGACGTTCTTCAGGTTGTGCAGCCGGGCGCCGCGAATCGTGATGTAGTCCGTCATCAAGCCTCCAGGGTAAACCGTGGGAAGCACGCGGAGACGGGCGATAATCGAGATGTCTGCCCTCGCCGCCGTCTCCAGGTCCATCGTATAACCCTGGTGTCCATAGGGAGGGTTCGATCGCGGCCAACAGCGATCGCGGGAGCAGTATCAACGGCTCGCGGCCGTCTGTTTCTGGATCAACGCCTCAATCAGGGCGATGATCCCGCGGGCGCGCTGCTCCTGGTCGGCGAGGGTGGTAAGCCAGCGGTCATAGACCCCGTACACGTCTTCGTCAAGGCGCGGGGTGTCGAGCGCGCGGCGCAGATCGGTCGTTTCGCCGCGGTCGAGCTGCAGCAGCATGCGCAGGATGGCCGACATGCTGTACCCCGCGCGCGACAGCACGCGGATCACGCGCAGGCGGCTGATCTCGCGCGCCCCATAGCGCCGGTAGCCGTTGGCTTGGTCGCGCGGCACGTCGATCAGCCCGTTGCGGTCCCAGCTCCGGACAACGTCGATCGACACGCCCAGGAGGTGCGCAACCTGCCCGATGCGTAGCGGCTGGACGGCGGCATCGTCTGTGCCGTCGGTGTCGCCAGTGTCGTCGGGCGCGCCGAAGGCCCAGCGCTCCAGCAGCTCGGCGGCCAGCTCGGCATGCGCGCGCTCGGACTGCACGAGCGCCAGGTACGCGCGGGCACACTCCAGTGCGCTCGCCAGGTCGCCGGCAATGGCCGGCGGGAGGATGCGCATACGCGCCTGGTGGAGCGCCAGGCCGGGAAGCGGGAAGCTATAGACCTCGTGCGCCAGGCGCAGGCAGTCGAGGTGGTGCGGAGTGAAGCGGCGGTAGCCGGACGGGCTGCGCTCGACGGGCGGCAGCAAGCCGCGATCCACGTAGCGGCGCACGGTATTGGGATGGACGCCGACGGCCCTCGCCAGATCGGAGGTGCGCAGGTGGCCCATGCTCGACTATTCCCAGGAGAGGCCAGCCCAACTCATCGCGCGAGTGTGGGTTAGCCTGGATTCTTCACGCGCCTGCCGCGAAGGGCGGGCGTGGTGGTAGGGCAGGCACGCGGCCTGAAGCGTCGCGGGTAATCCCGTGACGCAGAGATAGACCATAGGCCAGTAGACTGCCACGGACAAATGATCTGCGCCAACCCAGAGGGATCCTCGATCTCAAACCGGCGACGAATCCAAGGCGGCCCATCAGGGGATTAGCCGTGGGACTTCAGCCCACATGCTCGCCCTACGACGCTCTTGCCCGACGAGACGATCCCATGAATCATCGAGACTGGCGTCCGGACCGCCCAGCGATGAAGGCGTAGAGTGTGCGCCATGCGCCGAGCAGGATGGCGTTGGCGAGCAGAATTACCACCGCGAATGAGAAGGGTATCTTGTGGTCGGGTCCCAGCGCCCAGCGTGCCAGCAGCGCCGCCGGATACGCCCCCAGCCAGGCCATCTCGGCACTGGCGAGTGCGCGTGCGGGACCGCGCCCACTCGCCCGGCGGCGGTAGGCGCCCAGGAACGGCGCGACAAGGAACCACGCCAGCGCGAAGGGATAGGCCGTCACCAGCACATCTGCGGGCCCCTGGCCCTCTTGGTGGCTGCGCAGTCCCATTGCCGCGAAGAGCACGAAGCACAGCGCGTCGCCGGCGATCAACAGCGGCAGGCGCCACGAGAAGCCGCGCCGCACAGCGGAGCCCGGCGTGGGAACTTTCCGCGGCGTGGCGGGTTGGTCAATCGTCTCGCGCATCCACAGCACCTATCTCGACCAGTTGGCGATCAATACGATGATCGCCAGGTGGATCAGCATCGTGATTGGCAGCAGCCAGAGGAACACCTTCACCCACGACTCGTCAGTGAGCATGCCGAAGCGTTCACGGCGCGCCTCCGGCGTGCGCTCCGCCGCCACCAGCCCGACGGCGACCCGCAGCTTCACCGGCGACTGCACCGGCGACAGCTCCATCTGGATGTGGACCGCCTCGTTGCAGGCGGCGCAGAGCACCCACGAGCCGCGCGGCTCCGGCACGTCGCCGGTCTCCTCGACGAAGAACATCCACCGGCCGAGGCGGCGCCGGCAGATTGAGCAGCGGTTCGGGGCGCTCGCCTCCGCATCTGGCTCCGGTGGGGTCATCCCCTGTGCATACGTGGAAAGCTGCGGGTCCATTGTCCGGCCGCCTTTCCTGTTCCGCTTCCGTGAGCATGTCTACTCCTCGTCGCCCTGATAGTATCACGATTTTGTCACAGAAGGCACAACAACGCGCCGCCGGGGCAGTATGGCGGCGCGTCGGGCAGACGGGAGATGTGCCGGCTAGCTACTGGGCAAAGTAGACCAGTGTCATGAGGATGATCCACACCACATCCACGAAGTGCCAGTACATCTCGGCGGCGTTGATGACGAAGTGCTTGTTCTTGCCGACGCCGCCGCGCAGGGTGCGCACCAGGCAGACCCCCAGCAAGAGCAGGCCCGCGCTCACGTGGGCGCCGTGGAAGCCGGTGAGCGTGTAGAAGACCGAGCCGGCCACGTTGGTGCTGGGGCCGAAGCCGTTGTTGACGTACTCGTAGATCTGGATGCCGATGAAGGTGGCTCCCAACACGATGGTCGCGCCGAGCAGCAGCGCCGTGCGGCGGCGGTTGCCCTTCTCGATGGAGCGGGCGGCGAAGTGCATCGGGAAGCTGCTGGAGACCAGGATGATCGTGTTGACCACCGCCAGCGTCTTGTCCAGCTCGATGTGCCCGGTGGCCGGAATGATGCCGGGTGCGCAATCCTTATTCGGATTCGCGTTCCAGCAGGCGCCGTCGCGGATGTGCAGGTAGAGGTAGGCGGCGATCAGGTTGGCGAAGAAGACCGCCTCGGAGGCCAGGAAGAAGACCATCCCGTACCAGCCGACGCCACGGCCCTGCGGCCTGGCTTCTTCGTGGGTCTCGACCGGGCTGACGACAGTGCTCATAGAGACGAGAACTCCCTGCTAGATGGGCTCGAGACCCCAGCCGATCATCGCGATGAAGACGATCACCATGCCGATGCCGGTGACGACGACGGTCAGCGGCGACAGCCAGAAGAAGATGCCCATGAAGGCGACGAACGCGCCGAAGCCCAGCGCCAGTGGCCAGTAGCTCGGCCCGGGCAGGTGCGGTCCGGCGTGCGCCTCGGCCGGAGCGGCCACAGGAGCCGCCGCGTAGGCTGGCTCGCGCACCGTCACCGGGGGCGGCGTGAGGATCTCGCGCACCTGCGGCGTGAAGCCGATGGCAGCCATCAAGCGGTTGGATTCTTCCAGGTCGCCCGGCTCGTTGCGCACCAGCAGCGACTTGACGTTCTTGAAGACCCAGAACTGCTCGGAATCGAGCGACTTGGCGAGCGCGTCCAGCTCGCCGTCGTGTCGAATGAACGTCGCGGTGGCGCCTCCGGGGTGGGAGTAGACCACCTCGTAGTTCTCCGCCATCGGCTACTCTCCTGTCTCTCTGCCTCGCACCACGCCCGCACTCACCGACTCAGCGCGGTGAGCAGGTGCCGTACCAGGAAACACCAACTATTCTACCAAGAAACCGCCTGCTGGAACACCCGCGGCCCAGAGTTGAAAGGCGGTGTTCAGGAATCCTCACCCTCCGGTCGTATTCTCGCGCCGCTCTACGAGGTCGCGCACGGCCTCCAGGTCGGCACGCACGCCGCGCAGGCGCAGCGTCACCCAGCCGATGTAGGCCAGCAGGCCAAGCCAGCCAATGAGGTAGGCCAGAATCAAGAACGTGTTGCTTTGCATACGAGGCTCCTTCTGCCCCACATTGGGCTAACTCGGGCTATTCGGTGGCGTCTAGCTCGGTCTGCGCCCGCAGCATCTGAGCGCCGCGCGCGTAGGCGTTGAGCCGGTAGACCTGGATCATCAAGAAGGCGAAGAGCAGGGTGAACGTGAGCAGGCCGAGCATCAGCGTCAGCACCACTGAGGGCGGCGCCTGCGGCGAGCCGCCCAGCGGCACCTGGAGCGCCGGATGCAGCGTGCGCCACCACGTCACCGAGAGGTAGTTGATCGGCACGTCCACGAAGCCGACGATGCCCAGCACCGCAGCGGCTCGCGCGCCACCCTCCGAGAGGCCGGTGTACGAGCGCAGCAGCAGGTAGGCCACGTAGACGAACCACAGGATCAGCGTCGTCGTCATGCGCGCGTCCCACGCCCACCAGGTGCCCCAGACCGGCCGGCCCCACAGTGAGCCGGTGATCAGCACCAGCGTGGTGAAGACCGTGCCGATCTCGGCGCTGGCCCGCGCCAGCAGATCCCAGCGCGCATCGCGGCGCCAGAGGTAGAGGATGCTGGCGGCGAAGACGATGAAGAAGGCGAGGTACGCGACCCAGGCCATCGGCACGTGCAGGTATTCGATGCGCTGCACGTCGCCCTGCACCGCATCGGTCGGCGCGTAGAAGAACGCCGCCCACAGCCAGACGACGACGCTCAGCGCGGTGGTGGCGCCGAGCACGTACTCGCCGTAGCGCGCGGCGGGGCCGACCCACGCCGGCAGCCATGCGGGGCGCGTTCCGGCGGCGGGCGCCGCACGCGAGCTTGCGATTTGCATAGCGGATTACTCCTCGATCACGAATTGGAAGGTGATCGCCGCGATGCTCAGGAAGATGACGTCGAAGGCGGCGATCAGGCCCAGCCACGGCGCGTCGCCGCTGATGGGACTGATGAGGCCCTGCGTCGCCTTGACGGCGGCGATCACGACGGGGACGATCAACGGAAATAAGAGCAGCGGCAGCAGCACCTCGCGCGCCCGCGTGCTGGCGGCGACGGCGGCGAAGAGTGTGCCCAGCGCGGCGATGCCCAGTGTGCCCAGCGCCACGATCGGCAACAATTGCACCTGCATGACGGGCAGATTGTAGATCGCGGCGAAGACCGGCACCGCGACCACCTCGACCGCGCCGATGAAGACCAGATTGCCGAACAGCTTGGCGAAGTAGATCGCCTTGCGGTCCACCGGGCAGAGCAGCAGGCGGTCCATGCCACCGCGGTCCTGCTCGGCGGCCAGCGTGCGGCCCAGGCCGAGTGCGCCGGCGAAGACGAAGGCGATCCACAGCGCGCCGGGGGCCACCGCGGCGGAGGTATCCACCCGCAGATCAAAGGCGAAGTTGAAGACCACCAGCACCAGCAGCGCGAAGAGCGCCATACTGATCCACACCTGGCGCGTGCGCAGCTCGCAGCGCAGGTCCTTCCACAGCAGCGCGAGCACCTGCTGCCAGAAGAGGCGCGTCTCGCTTATTTCGCTCATGGCGCCGCCTCCTTCTTCGCCTTGTCGCCGTAGAGCGCGCGCAGATCGGCGAGGGTGAGGTCCGCCGTGGGTCCATCGTGGACGAGCCGGCCAGCGGCGAGCAGCAGCGCGCGCTCGGCCAGCGCCAACCCGCGGGCGAGCTGATGGGTGGTGAGCAGCGTCGTCTGAGCGCGCTCGGCGCGCTCGCGCACCAGGTCTTCGAGCAGCGCGCCAGCCTCTTCGTCCAGCCCGGTATCCGGCTCGTCGAGCAGCAGCACCACCGGCTCGTGCAGGATGCCGCGTGCCAGCGCCAGCCGCTGGAGCTGCCCGCGCGAGAGCTGCCGCGCGCGGTCATTGCCGCGGCTGCGCAGGCCCACGCGCTCCAGCAGCGTCTCGGTACGCTCGCGACCGTCGCGCAGGCCGTACATGCGGGCGAAGAAGAGCAGATTCTCGCGCGCGGTCAGGTCGTCGTAGACGTGCGGCTGGTGGCCGACGTAGCCCACGATGCGGCGCAACGCGGGGGCGTCGGCGCGCACGTCGAGTCCCGCGACGGCGGCAGTGCCGGTGGTCAGCGCCGTGAGCGTCGCCAGCACGCGCAGCAGCGTCGTCTTGCCGGCGCCATTGGGACCAAACAGCGCGACGGTCTGCCCCGCTGACACACTGAAGCTGACGCCGCGCAGCACCGGCCGCACGCCGTAGAGCTTGCCGGCGCTGGCGACCTCGATGGCGAGCGCCTGGGACGTAGAGGGTGGGGGCAGAGGCAATGCGGACGTCGGCAGAGGCGCGGCGCGGCCCACGCCCGCTACAGCATGTCCAGATGGGGTCGAGATGGGTGGCCCATCCGGCGCGGGCGTAGCCGGGCGCATGCCATGCGCCCCTACACCCTGCGCGCGTGCCAACGGCGTGGTCATCGGCCGCCTCCCGCCGTCGCACGGCTGCGGCTGCGCCGGGCGCGCACCGATCGCGCAGGGGCGCCTGCTGGCTGATGTTTCGTGGTCGCAGCCGGCGGGCGTCCACCGGACGCCCCTACGGAATCTGCGTTGCCCGGCGGGCGTCCACCGGACGCCCCTTCGGGATCGCCATCCGCGTTCAATTGGTCCGGGTGCGCGCCATGCGCCCGTACGGAAACACTCTCGACGCTGCGATCCTCTACGCCCTCCGCGGGAATAGCCTCTGCTCTCTCCTCCGTTTCCTCCGTCGCCTCTGTGGTAGATTTCTCTCTTGCTCCGCGTTCTCCGCGAGCCTCCGCGCCCTCCGCGTGCTCCGTCACCTGTCTGCCTCCCCCTCGCCTCGCAGGGAGAGGGGGTCGGGGGGTGAGGGCGCCCGCCGCCAGCAACGCCCGCAGCTCGCCGCGCAGCGCCGCCCGGCGCCGCTCATACACGGCGTCGCCGATCGCGCCCGCCGTGTGGCGCTCGTCGAGATCGAGCAGGGCCTCCAGCAGCCGCTGGCGCGATGCGTTGCGGGCCTCAGCCCGCGCCTTAGCCTGAGCCTGCCGTGTCACCCGTCGGGCACCGGGCGAGCGGCCCGCCAGACGCGCCAGCGCGCCAAGGTTGCCGCGTAGCGAAAAGAGCCACAGCAACAGCGCGAGCAGACCTGTCAACACCGCCGCGATGGGCACCACCTGGCCGAAGCGCAGATCGGGGTCAACACCGGCCTCGGGCAGCGCGCCGAGCGTGACCTGCTTTGCGGCGCCGGTCGCGAGGTTATCCACATGAAGCTGCTGGAACTGCTGGCCGTTGGCGGTGATCGGCGTATCGGTCGCGAAACCCGGCGCGGTGAGGCGGTAAGCGGATGGTGCGAGTACCGTCACGCGGTCGGTGGGATAAAGGGTGCTGACTGGCAGCGTCGCGCTGGTGCCGGTGTAGGGCAGGTTGTAGGCGAAGGCAAAGCTGGAGGTGCCCGGCAGGATCGTCGCCGTGGCCGCGAAGCCGGTGCTGATCTGGACGGTCTGCGCGTCAGCGAAGCCCGCGCCCAGCGTCAGATCGCTCGCGCTGGTCGGCAGGGCGAAGCGCAGGATGCCCTGTGGCATGCTGCCGCTGGCTGGCGCCGTGAGACTGCCCGTGATGGCGCGCGTGCCGGTGTTGGCAAAGGTATAGAAGGCGCCGACTGGAATCAGACCTTTGTCCTTGTTGACCGGGCTGATCAGCAGCGCCAGACTCGAGACGCGCAGCGCCGACATGTCGCTGGTCGTGTCGTAGATCGCCAGATTGGCGGTCTGCGACGCCGCTGCGCTGCCGCCGAAGCTAACCGGCGCGCTGATGAAGAAGCCGCCCTGATGGCGCGTGTAGACCTCGTAGGTCGTCTCGCCGCTGGTATCGAGGTTGCCAAACGCGAAGCGGCCCTGGGCATCGGTGGTGATGGTGCCGGCGTCGTGCGGGCGGTCGAGCACGATCGCGCGCAGCGTCACCTGTTGGCCGGCGGCGGGCGCGCCATTGTGCGTGCCGTTGGTCACGATGCCATTGATGCTGCCGGCGGGGTCCGTCGCGGCACGCGGCGCGGCATGGCTCATTGGCGCCGACACCGCGAGCGCGATCACCAATCCCAGCGCCAGCGCCAGCGCCGCCAGCAGCGAGATGCTGGCACCACGCCGATCTCCAGCCCGCACAGGCGGGCTTGGTGGCGGCACGCCCTTAGGCGCGGTTTCAACCGCCGGCCCCCTGCGCGCAGGTTCGCTCGATGGCCGGGCGCGACATGTCGCGCCCCTACACCGATCGCGCGCGGATTCAACCGCCGGCCCGCCTCGTGACGCCGCGAATGGCCCATCCCAGAATGCGGAGGGTCTGCGCATGGCTACGTCCCCCTCCTGCGCCGCGCACGCACGCTATTGGGTCGCGCCGCCGATGCTGTGCCCGCCGCCCGCTTGGTGGGCGCGCGCGTTGGAGCCGCCGAGGATAGCTTCCCGTCGTCACGCCGATTCCGGCCTTCACGTCTGGCCCGCAGCCGCGCGAGCTGCTGGTCGATCGCCGCGTCGAGCGCGCGCTCGGCATCATAGCGTGCCTTGAGTGCCGCCAGCGCCCGCTCCTCGTAGCGCGCGCGCAGTGTGGCGTAGTCCTCGGCTTCGAGGTTGCCGAGCCGGTGGTCCAGCTCCACGTCGAGCAGCGCCTGTTTTGCCGTCTGCTCGCGCTCGGCGGACTCGGCAAGCGGCGTCGTGGTCGCCTCCGGCGCGCCGTCGCGGCCCGCCACTAGCAGCGGCTGGATGACGACGAGCAGCGCGGCGAGGCCGAGCAGCACGGCCAGCAGCAGCGGGATCATCGCCGGCCCTCCTTGCCAGAATTGTCCTCGGGATCGTCATCCAGCTCCAGCTCGCGGCGCAGCTCGCGCAACAGCGTGTCGCGCTCGGCTCCGCGCGGTGAGTCGGCCACGACCCCCGCACCAGCTCCAGCCCCGGCCAATACCGGCCGCGCACTGCGCGCCCACTCGCGCCCCGCCGTCCACAGGATGAACCCGCCGATCAGCAGCACCAGCAGCGGGGCGATCCAGATGATCAGCGTGAAGCCGTTGAATGGCGGACTCTCCAGAATCGTATCGCCGTAGCGCGTGTGGAAGTAGGCGAGGATCTGGCTGTCCGACCATCCCTCGCGCACCTTCTCGCGGATCACCGAGCGCATCTCCTCGGCGATAGGCGTTGGCGCATCGGCGACCGACTCGCCATTGCAGACGGGACACTGGAGCTGGCTGGCGATGGTGTAGACGCGCTGGTCCTCGGTGGGCGGCGCGGCGGCGTGGATTACGGCGACGGCCCACACCGCGGCGACTACCAGCGCCAGCAGCACGGCGACCACCACCGACGGCCGGCGCAGGAACCCGTAGCGTGCCGTACCGTGCTTACCCTGCTCCGAGTCCGCGGAGGCGGACTTCGCGGCCGCAGGCCCTCCAGGCGCGGTTTCAACCGCTCGCTTTACGTTCAACTGCCGGCTGATGAAGGTCATACGGCCACCTCCACCGGCGCGGGCTGCCCGCGTGCCCGCTCGGCCAGCCGCGGCGCAAGACGCCGCCGCTCCGGCCACCAGCAGGTGATGCCACCCAGCAGCATCAGCAGCCCACCGAGCCAGATCAATGGCACCAGCGGATTGATGAAGACCTTGATCGAGGCCTGATTCGTGCCCTCGTAACCCGACAGAAATACGTAGAGGTCGGTCAGGCCGTGGGTGGTGATCGAGACCACGCTCGTCGGCTGGCTCTCGAAGCCGGGGAAGATACGCTCGCCCGGCGCGATCGTCTCGGCGGACGCACCGGCGTCCTGCCGGACCGCGAAGCGCGTCGTGATCACCGTCACACCATCTGCCTGCCGCGACGAGATGCCCTCGTAGGTGATGTGGTAGCCGCCGACGCTCGCCGCCTGGCCCTTTTGGAGCGTGAACTCTTGTGTCGTCTGGAAGAACTGCGAGCCGATCACGCCAACCGCCACCGCGACCAGCCCCAGGTGGACGAGGTAGCCGCCGTAGCGCTGCCGGTGGCGCCGCACCAGCGTCGCCAGCGCTCGCGGGTAGCCCTCGCCGTGGGCATGGCGCACGCGCACGCCGCGCCAAAGCTCGTAGAGGATCGTGCCGGCGGCGAAGGTGCAGACCGCGAAGCCAATGTTCGCCAGCACGTTCGTCTCGCTGGCCAGCGGCAGCACCAGCGCGCAGAGCGCGGCGGCGAGCGCCGGCCAGCGGCAGTTGCGCCACACGCTGCGCCAGGTCGCGCGGCGCCAGGCCATCAGCGGGCCGACGCCCATCATGAAGATCAGCGCCAGGAAGAGTGGCCCGTTGACCTGCTTGTAGAAGCTCGTGCCGACGGTCATCGTCTGGCCGCGGATAGTCTCCGAAATGATTGGGAAGATCGTGCCCCAGAAGGTGGCGAAGGCGATGCCGGTGAGCAGGAAATTGTTCACCAGGAAGCTACCCTCGCGCGAGACCACCGAATCGAACTCGTGCTCGGGGCGCAGGCGCGGCAGCCGGAAGACGAAGAGGCCGATCGAGACGCCCACCGCGACCGCCAGCAAGCCCAGGAACCACGGCCCGATGGCCGAGTAGGCGAACGAGTGGACCGAGCTGATGATGCCGCTGCGCACCTCGAAGGTGCCGAAGAGCGAGAGGCAGAAGGTCGCCAGGATCAGCCCCAGGTTCCAGACCTTGAGCGAGCCGCGGCGCTCCTGGACCATTGCCGAGTGCAGGAAGGCCGTCGCCGTCAGCCACGGCAGCAGCGCTGCGTTCTCCACCGGGTCCCAGCCCCAATAGCCGCCCCAGCCGAGCACGTGATATGCCCACCACATGCCCAGTAGCAGCCCGGTCGTCTGGATGCTCCATGCCGCCAGCGTCCAGCGGCGAATGGCGCGCAGCCACGAGGCATCGAGCTTGCCGGTGATCATCGCCGAGATGGCGAAAGCGAAAGGCAGCGTCCAGCTCAGGTAGCCCAGCAGCAGCATCGGCGGATGGATCAACATGCCGGGGTCTTGCAGAATCGGGTTGAGGCCGGCACCGTCGCTGGGGACAATGCGCGTGCGGGCGAACGGCGTGCTGACGAAGTTGAGCAGGAAGAGGAACATGCCGTCCATCGCCATCGTCACCACCACGACCCACGGCATCAGGCCGGCGGGCGCGCGGCGGTGCAAGACGACGGCCAGCGCGCTCAGCAGCGCCAGCATCGTACACCAGTAGAGCAGCGAGCCTTCCTGGCCGCTGTAGAACGCCGCCGCGGTGTAGTACCAGGGCATCGCCAGGTTGGAGTGCTGCGCGACGTAGGTGGCGCCGAAGTCGCGCGTGAGGAACGAGATGATCAGCGCCACGCTGGCGACGATGGCGAAGAGCGCGACCATGAGGACAGCACGGCGCCCGCTGGCGACCAGCGCGGACTGCTTCCGCACGGCGCCGAGCGCCGACGCCGCCACGGCGTACGCCGCGAAGACGAACGCCAGCAATTGCGCAATCATGCCGAGGTCGGTGAAATGCACAGCGCGCTCCTAGCTATGCTACGGCTATGTGTTGGCGGGCGGCGGGGTCGCCGACTGGAACTTCGACGGACACTTCGCCAGCAGGTTCTGCGCGTGGAAGACGCCGTCCGGCTCCAGTTTGCCCTCGACCACCACCTGGATGCCGGGCTTGAAGATGTCGGGCACGGTGCCGCCGTAGACGACGGGCATCTTGCCGGCGCTGTCCTGGATGTCGAAGTGGATGACCTGCGTCGCGGCGTCCTTCTGGATCGTGCCGGAGACGACATTGCCCGCGACGCGCACGACGCGCGTCGAGCAGTCGTGGCAGGCGCGCAGTTCGCCGATGGTCATGTAGAACTCGGCGGAGGTGCCGGTGTTGGCGAGCACCAGATAGAGCACCGCGCCGGCAATCGCCACTCCGGCGATCACGAAGCCCCACGGCAGCTTGCGCCGCCGCTTGCGCGCTGTCGCGGGCGCGGATGGCGCCTCTATCGTCGCCGCGGGCTGCTCGGCGGATGCCTCGCGCTCCGTCAGCATCGTTCCACCTCCGTCCAAGATGTGCCAGCTGTTGAAACCGCGCCCCCAGCCCCCAGAGCCGGCGGTTGAAACCGCGCCTGGAGGGCCTGGCGGCCGCGAAGTCCGCCTGCGCGGACTAGAAATCAAGTGACATCAGAGGCAAGGGTTGTAGTAGGCGCGGCTGGCTGCCTAAAGAGCCGCGGGTAATCCCGTGGCCAGCATGTGCGTCTCCCTCAACGACTCGCCCTCATCTGGTATCAGGCCTACTCTCTCTGACCTCTGCGTCCTCTGCGGCTGCCTGCCTGACTGCTCACGTTCCGCTGAAGATGCCGACCAGCGCCGCTCCCAGCAGGAACGTCAGCAGGCCGAGGCCGAGAATCCAACGCGGCGCGAGCCGCCACAGCCGGCCGCGATGCGACGGCGGGCGGCGCGCCTCCTGCGCCTGAAGCGCCGCCAGCGCGATCATCGCCAGCGCCGCGGCGATCTTGACCACCAGCACGATCACGTAGAGCGCACCGGTGGTGCCGGTTTCGCTGAGGCCGCCGAGCCGGTCGAAGACCAGATAGACGCCCGTCAGCAGCACCGCGCCGATGCAGACGTTGACTACCTGGCGGAATAGCGCCCCCATCGCGGCGCTCGTCTGCGATGACGCGCCACTCACGCGCAACGCGGGCACGATAACGAGTAAGTATATCATGCTCCCCCCGACCCAGACCGCGCCGGCCACCAGATGGACCGCGCGCATGAGAATCGAGAGCGCCAGCAACGGCGACATGGAGTAGCCATCCCACCGCTACAGCGATCCGGGCGGCGTAAAGCGCTGCGCCCAGACCGCGAAGACCGTCACCTCGCCGGTCAGGTAGAGCACGCCGAAGACGAGTAGCGCGACCCCCGTGACCGTCGAGACGATATTGCCATGGCGCCGCAGCCAGCCGACCGCGCGAAGGCTCGTCGCCCAGCCCAGGCCCACGGCCACGAACGGGATCGCGAAGCCCAGCGAGTAGATCGCCAGCAGCAGCACGCCTGTGCCGCGATTCGCCTCGGCGGCGGCGTAGGCCAGGATTGCCGCCAGCACTGGGCCGATGCACGGTGTCCAGCCGGCGGCGAAGACGATCCCCAGGCCGAACGGCGCGATGCCGCGCACCGGCAGGCTGGCCCCGCCGAGCCGCGCCGGCAGCCGCAGACGAGCCGGCAGCCGGCGCTCGCGCATCAGGGCGAAGGTCAGCTTGCGCGGCAGCCAGCCGAGCACGAAGGCGCCCATGACGAGCATCACGATGCCGGCGATGGTCTCCAGCACCGGACGGTAGGCGACGATCAGCCGCCCGAAGCTCGACGTTGCCAGCCCAAGCAGCACGAAGGCCGCCGAGAAGCCGGCCACGAACAGCAGGCACGGAACCAGCGCGGCCCGCGCGCGCGCAGCGGCCGGCACGCTCACCGCCGTCGCGGCCGCGCCGCCCCCAGGCCCTAACGCGGTGGCAGCCGGCGCGACCGGTATCGGCGCGTCCAGCGGCGCCGCGGTCCCGGAGAGATAGCCGATGTAGCCCGGCACCAGCGGCGCGACGCACGGCGAGAAGAAGGAGGCCAGCCCCGCGCCGAAGGCGACCAGGGCCGCTCCCCATCCCAGGTGCGTCGCTGCGTCCACTGCCTGACCTGCTTTCTCCCGTGCTCTTCGGCTTCTCCAGTCCGCGGAGGCGGACTTTGCGGCCGCTGGGCCGCTCCAGGCGCGGTTTCAACTGCCGGCCCCTAGCCCCGGCGCGCCTGTACTCTTACTTCAGGATCTTCTGAATCTCCTGCGCGAGCGTGCCGTCGTCGATTGGGCCGGTGATCTTGTCCACCACCACGCCCTCACGGTTGATGAAGACCGTCTCCGGCGGGCCAGTCACGGAGTAATCCACCGCGACGGTGTCCGAGGTCGGCTGGCCGGCTGGGTACGTGACCCCCTGCTGGTGCAGGTACGCCTGCCCATCGGCCTGCTTGTCGTTGAAGGCTACGCCGATGAACTCGACACCCTGCGCCTTGTACTTCTGCCAGGCGGCGTTGATGTTCGGCTGCTCGTCGGCGCACGGCGTACACCACGACGCCCAGAAGTTGACCACCCGCGGGTGCCCCGCGTAGCTCGCCAGGCTCACCGACTGCTGTGTGCCGGTGCCTAACGCGTTCCACACGCTGACGGTGAAATTCGGCGCGGGGTGGCCCAGCAGCGGGAATTGCGGCACCGAGCTGGCGACGTTTCCCGCTTGTAGCAGCCGCACGAGCAGCAACACCAGCAACAGCCCCGCCGCGACCGCGGTAGACGCGGCGATGGCGAGCCCGCGGGTGCTCATGCGCGTGCGTGGAGCGATTTGGGTGGTCACAGTCGGTTATCCTGCGGGACGAACGGGCGTCCACCGGACGCCCCTACGCATAGCGGGCGCATGCGATTCGCGCCCCCTACAATGGGCGTCCACCGGACGCCCCTACGATGATCTCCGCGTCCTCCGCGCACCTCCGCGGACTCCCGGACTCCGCATCCCTCTCCTCTCGCCCTGCCAGAGGCGACGCGGGCGTCGCCACTACAGTGACGCGGTGCGTATTCCTCCGGCTCCCCCTTGCCCCCAGGCTGTAGTGGCGAGACCTGTCTCGCCTCTGGGAGCCGAGGGAGTGAGGTCCGTCAGTGTGCCACCATGCGCCAATCGGCCTGATCGGGATGCTTGAGGTCCCACACCGGCCGGCGGCTGCGCACAACGGGGATGGTCTTGAAGTTCTCGGTGGGCGGCGGCGAGCTGGTGGCCCACTCCAGCGTGAAGCCGTCCCACGGGTCGTCAGGCTGGTTGGCCGGCGTGAGGAACACCGTGTAGAACCAGTTACCGAGGAAGATCAGCAGCGCGATAAAGATCACGCCCACGCCGATCGTCGAGAGCAGGTTCAGGTCGTTCCAGCCCATGTTGGGCGGATACGTGTACTGGCGCCGCGGCATGCCGAACAGACCGAGCAGGTGCATCGGGAAGAACGCCAGGTTCAGGCCGATAAGCATCAGCCAGAACTGAATCTTGCCTGCCGTCTCGTTGAGCTTGCGCCCCGACATCTTCGGGAACCAGTAGAAGATGGCACCGAAGATCCCCATCGCGGCGCCAGCGAAGAGCACGTAGTGGATGTGCGCCACGACGAAGTAGGTGTCGGTGATCTGATAATCGAACGGCACCACGCCCAGCACCGCGCCGTTGAGGCCGCCGATCAGGAACATCGCCACGAAGCCTAAGCCGAAGAGCATCGGCACGTTGAATCGTAAGTGGCCGTGCCACGTCGTGGCGACCCAGTTGAAGATCTTCACCGCCGTTGGGATCGCGATCATTGTCGTCGAGGTAGCGAAGAACGCCTGCGCCACCGTCGGCAGCCCCACGGCGAACATGTGGTGCGCCCACACCGTGAAGCTCAGGAAGCCAATCGCCACGCCCGACCAGGCGACGAAGGTGTAGCCGAAGATCGGCTTCCCCGAGAACACCGGTAATATCTCGGAGATCATGCCGAACGCGGGTAAGATCAGCACGTACACCTCCGGATGGCCGAACGACCAGAAGAGGTGCTGCCACAACAGCGGGTCACCGCCGAAGGTCGGCTGGTAGAAGTGCGTGCCGAGATGGCGGTCGAAGAGCAGCAGCATGCTCGCCACCGTCAGGCTGGGCAGTGCGAAGATCAGCAGGAAGGCCGTGATCATCGTCATCCAGGTGAAGAGCGGCATGCGGTTGATCGTCATGCCCGGCGCGCGCATTCGCAGGATGGTGACGATGAAGTTGAGCGAGCCAAGGATCGAGGCGATACCGAGCAGGTTGATGCCAATGATCCAGAAGTCCATGTTCTGGCCCGGCGCGAAGCAGCCCTGCAAGCCGGACTGCGCGGCCTGCGCCGCGGCCGCGGCCTGCGCCTGGAACGTCTGCCCACCCAGACCGCTGGCGATTGCCGCCGGGGTGCATTCGGTCAGCGGCGCATAGCTGAACCAGCCGGCGTTGGGCGCAGCGGCAAAGAGGAAGCTGATATACAGCGAGAGACCGCCGAAGAACACCAGCCAGTAGCCCAGCGCGTTGAGCCGCGGGAAGGCCATATCACGCGCGCCGATCATCAGCGGCACGAGGTAGTTGCCAAATCCCGCGAAGGTCGGCATGGCGAAGAGGAAGATCATCGTCGTGCCGTGCATGGTGAAGATCTGGTCATAGACCTCAGGCGAGAGCACCGTGTTGTTGGGCACCGCGAGCTGGATGCGGATCAGCGACGCCTCGATGCCGCCCAGGAAGAAAAAGATCATCCCGGTGTAGATGTAGAGGATGCCGATCTTCTTGTGATCGGTGGTCGTGACCCACGAGCCGATCGCCGTCGAGCTCCAGCGCCTGCGCGCGGCCCGTCCGCGGGTCGCAATCGTTCCGACTGCCATGGGAGTCTTCCTCTCGTTTCCAGCGGTTAGCTACTGGCTACTGTAGGCTCTGGAGATAGGCGACCAAATTATTCACCTCGTCCGGCGTCAGCGCTTTGTAGGTCGGCGCGAAGGAGCCGTCGAAGCTCGGCATATCCACCGCCGGCTTGACCTGCTGCGCGTGCAGGATCCAATTGGTGAGGTTGGCTGTGTCGTTGGTGAGCACCGCCCCCGCGATCAGCGAGCGGCTGCCGAAGTGTGTCAGGTTGGGACCGATCAGCGGCGGCACCGCCCCGCCCGGCTGCGCGTTGACGCCCATGATCACATGGCAGCCGCTGCACCCCGCCGAGGTGAAGACCTGCTTGCCGGCGGTCTCTGCCGGCGTGGTCGGCGTTGCGGCCGGCTGCTGCTGTCTGGCGGCCCAGGTCTGGAAATCCGAGGCGGTCGTGACCTTGACGATGTAGTCCATGTGCGCGTGCTGAGCGCCGCAGTACTCGGCGCACTCGCCACGGTAGTCGCCGATGGCGTCGCCCTTGAGCCACATGGTGTTGAGGTGGCCGGGGATCACATCGGTCTTGCCGCCCAGCTCCGGCACCCAGAAGCTGTGGATCACGTTGTTGGAGTACAACTCGATATGGACGTACGCGCCAACTGGGATGCGCATCTCATCGGCGGTCACAAACGGGGTATCAATGCCGGGCTGCTTGGGATAATCGAACTCCCACCACCACTGGTGGCCGACGGCGACCACGGTGAGCGTCGTCGGCTGCGGCGGCGAGGCGATGGCGAACATCGTGCTGATGGTGACACCCAGGACGACGAAGAGCACAATCGACGGCGCGATGGTCCAGGCGATTTCGATGCGCGTGTTGCCAGGCGTCTGGCGTGCCGGAGGCAGGCCGGGGCGCGCGCGGAAGCGGATGATCGAGATCACCAGCCAGCCGGTGACGAAGATCCAGACGACCGCGCAGATAGCGAAGATGATCCAGGTGAGATGTGACTCTTGCAGCGCGATCGGCCCCTTGGGCAGCAACACGTTCGCGTTGTTCTCTGGACCCTGGCCGCAGGCGCTCAGCAGCAGCGCGCCGAGCAGCGCCAGCAGCCCCAATGCTGCCAGACGCTTGGTCTTGGGATGGAACCGCATGCTACGAATCCTCGTCCTCTCGCTACGCGCCGGCTGTCGCGCCCGCAACACCGGCACAGCCCATCTCATCTATGATAACGGCATTTCTATGATAACGGCATTCGCCTCCGCCTGCCTACGTCTGGCCCGCGCCCAGCACGCGCAGATCGGCGGCAAGGGTATGTGGATCGAAGGTGTCGTCGAGATAGATGCGCTCGTTGCCCTGCGCATCGAGGAGGTACACGCCGATGGTATGCGAAACGTCGCCGATCTGGGCGGTCGCGTCGCTGCCCGGCTGGACGGCGATGTGGTAGGCGTTCCAGACCGGCGCAAGCTGTTGCCGCGTGCCTAGCAGATAGTGGACCACGCCATTGATGTGGTGCGTGACCAGGAACGCCTGCGCGTCCTGTGGCGTGTCGCCGGTCGGGTCCACGCTCACCACCAGCCAGTCTACGTTCGCCGCGGCTTTCGCGCCCAGCGCGCCCATCGCCGCGTGGAGCTTCTCGGCGGTCAGCGGGCATTCGTCGGGGCAGTGCGTGTATAGGAACGTCAGCACCACCGGATGCCCTTTGAGCTGCGAAAGCGTCACCTTGGCCCCGCTCGAATCGGTCAGCGTGAAGTCGGGGGCCGGAGTGGCGCCGAGGTCGGCACCGGCGAGCTTGGGCGTGGCGGTCGCCAGGGGCGTGTGCGCGCCGGCGTCAGCGCGGGAGCGCACCACGATCAGCGCGCCCACGACGACGACCAGCACCAGCACGATCACCCGCGAGATCGTCCGCAGCTTCATGCCGTTCGCTCCCCGCCTGCCAAAACGAAGAATCCGAAGTCCAGACCTAGCGCAGCACGCGATCGACGACCATCGCGGCGAAGATCAGCGCCAGATAGTAGTTGGAGAACCAGAACAACGTGCGCGCGCTGCGCAGTGTCTTCTGTCGCGCCAGCAGCACGGCCAGCACCAGCAGCCCACTGCCCAGCAGCACGGCCGCGGCGAGGTAGAGGTATCCCATCGCCTGCGTCGCGAAGAGCACCAGCGTGGCCGCGAGCAGCAGCAGCGTGTAGAGGATGATCTGCTTGTGGGTCTCGCGCTCGCCCATCACCACCGGCAGCATCGGCACGCCCGCCCGCGCGTAGTCGCCCTTGAGCACCAGCGAGAGTGCCCAGAAGTGCGGCGGCGTCCACAGGAAGATCACCATGAACATCCAGACCGCCGGCAGCCCGACGCCGCCCGTCACCGCGGCCCAGCCGATCAGCACCGGCACGGCCCCGGCCGCGCCGCCGATTACGATGTTCTGCGCAGTAGTGCGTTTGAGCCACATCGTGTAGACCACGACGTAGAACAGAATCGCCGCGAGTGCCAGCGCGGCGCTAAGCAGGTTGACGAAGACGGCGAAGAGGCCGAACGACGCGACGCCCAGCGCGATGCCGAAGGCCAGCGCGTGCGCCTCAGGGACGCGATGGGAGGGCAGCGCGCGCGCGCGGGTACGGCTCATCACGGCGTCAATGTCTCGGTCCCAGTAGCAATTGATGGCGTTGGCGCTGCCCGCGGCCAGCGCGCCGCCCACGAGCGTCGCCACGACCAAGCCTACCGGCGGGAACGTGCCTGCCGCGACGACCATCGCCGCCAGTGTGGTACCCAGCAGCAGCACCGTAACGTGCGGCTTCATCAAGTTCACATAGGCCGCCGCCGTCGCCCGCCAGGTGGGGACGCTGGTCGCCGTCGTCACTCGTTGCACGGGAGCCTCATTCCCTACACGGTCTGTCGCCGCCATGCGCCTACCGCGCACAGTTACGCTTGATTGTAGCGGACGCACCTGACACGCGCCTTGCAGCCGCCAGCCACAGCCTTACAATCGCCTGAACGCCTCGCGCGGTCACCGGGACCTCTGGGTCGGCATAGCGCGCCGCACGGAGCCACGCTATAGTATAACGGACTGTGCCTGACGCACAGCCAATTCAGGTACTGGTTAGGGACGTTCGGCCTGTGACACGACGCGCTTTTCACGCGGCGAGTGACGCCGCTCCCGCAGACGCCATCCCCAGAAAACCTGGCACCACACGCGCTCCAACACTGATGAGCGGGCCGCGGTCCGGTGCCATCGCCGCCACCGCCCCCAGACCCGCATCCAGCGCGACGGCCGGCGCGAGTAAGGTGGTCCGTGCGTGCCAAGCACGGCTCGCGCGTCTCGAACAGGTCGCGCACCACACCCTCGCCACCTGGCGCCGCCTCGACGGGGCGGAGCAACAGCTTGCGGTACGCACTCTGGTGGACGCGCTCGACGACCTGCGCCTGGCACTCGCGCGTCTAGAGCAAGTCGAGGCGCTCCAGGTAGGACGCGCGCGGCTGCGCCACGCGCCGGTGGAGCTGGGTGACGCCGCGATGGCGCTGCTCGCCCGCTGGAAACCGCTCGCCCCAGCACATGCCTTCGAGCTGGCACTGCCAGGCGAGCTGCCAGTAGTGGTCGGCGACGCCGAGATGATGGGCGAGGCGCTGCACCTGCTGGTTGAGGCGGCGGTGCGACTGGCCCCCGGAGGCGGCACGGTGCGGGTCGAGCTGCGCCCGCGAGACGACGACGTGATCGTGCGCGTATCGTATCCCGGTCACCCCTTGAGCGCGGCCGAGCTGGAGCGCATTGCGCGGGCGCCGCTAGACGTGACGGAAGGACCAGGATCGCTGCTGGGGCTTGCCCAGCGCGTGGGGCTCACACTGGCGGGCATGACGCTGGCAGCGCATGGCGGAACGCTCGACAGCGAGGAAGCCTCTAACGCCTCGGGACCAGCAGGATCGCTGCTGGCGGTCTGGCCGCTGCTGCCACCGGTCGCCGCTCCCGTTCCGGTGCCAGATTCAGGGATGGCGGCGGCATCACCATTGGTAGGCGAGGATGGCGCGCACGAACACGAGCGCTCTGAGGCGATTAGAGCGGCGCACGCACAGCCCGTGGTGCTGGTGATCGAACGCGAGCCGCGCGTGTTGCGCTACCTGCGGGCCAATCTCGAAGCCCGCCAGTATCATCCCGTGGCGGCGACCGACCTGGCCGACGGGGTGCGGCTCATCGCGCTGGAGGAGCCGGACCTGATCCTCTGTGAGACGGCCGCGGAGGCGCTGGGGCGCCTGCGTGATGCGACCGATGCGCCGGTCGTCCTGCTGGCGCCGCGCTACGACTCCGACGAGTGCGCGCGGCTGCTGTGCCAGGGCGCCGCTGAGTATCTTGCCAAGCCGATCCATCTGGACGAGCTGCTCGCGCGCCTCGCCGCCGTTCTGCGCACCCACTCCCCGGCGCGCGAGGGCGAGGCGCGCGAGCCGGTGTTCCGCACCGGCAGCCTCGAAGTGGATCTCGCACAGCGCCTCGTCACATTGGACGGCGCGCCCGTTGCGCTGAGCCGCACCGAGTTCAAGCTGCTGCGCGAGCTGGTGCGCCACGCCGGCATGGTGCTGCCGCACGAGACCCTGCTAGAGCGTGTGTGGGGGCCGGCCTACAGCCAGGAAACCGAGTTCATCTGGGTCTACGTGCGCCGGCTGCGGCGCAAGATCGAGCCGGACCCCGGTACTCCGCGCTATATCCAGACCGTGCCGGGTGTAGGGTACCGTCTGGTGCGCGCCTGAGGGCTGGCATCAGGTCTTCACCCGATTGCCCAAGCCAGCCGCGTTTTGCTATAGTCGCAGATAGTGCGCGCTGCGCGGCACTTCGCTGTGCGGCGCGACAAGAACGACGCACACTGGCATCGTCTCTGCACGCTGCTGCTTGGCCGCACTCAATCGCGAACCGGCCGCGGAGCGATCTGCTCGCGATTGCTCGATGCGCACGAAAGGACACCCCTGAGCATGAAGAAGACTCTGGTCCTCGGCGTCACCCTGCTGCTGCTGGGCGCCTTCGCCGTCGCCGCCTGTGGCAAGACGCCGGGCGGCAGCTCTACCTCCACCAGCGGCTCGCCGACGATTAGCATGGACGCCAACAACTTCACCGCGCACAGCCTCACCGTCAAGGTGAATCAAGACGTCAAACTCGACGATACCGTCAGCGGCGGCGGCTACCACGTCCTGTGCTTCGGTTCGGGTAACGGCGGCGAAGGCGCCAGCGCGTGCGACAAGAGTGGCAGCGGCCCGGACGGCTTCTATGGTGAGGGTATGGTGTTCAACGGCGGCGAGACCAAGACGATTACCTTCTCCACGGCCGGCAAATACCATCTGATCTGCACCGTGCATCCTGGCATGTACATAGACGTCACGGTGCAATAGCGCCGATTGCCGCTGGCGCCTCTGGCGCGCGATCTGCGGTCTGCTTGCGATTGCGGGTGTAGATGCACAGGGATGCGCACCACCGCCGCGGCGCGCCGCACGGAGTCGGCGCGCCGCTCGAAAGGGATCATCCAGAAATGAAGAAGCTTTTCGCGCTGAGTGTCACGTTGCTGCTGGTGCTGGGCTTTGTGGTCGCCGGCTGTGGCTCGGAGCAGAGTGCTACCGGCCCCGGCCCCTCGTACGGTCCGGGCACGCCAACGGGCGCGGTTCCCACGGCCACCTCGGCCCCCGCCGCGAGCTCCGGCCCCCAGACCTCAATCGGAATGGATGCCAGCAACTTCACCGCACACAGCATTACCGTGAAAGCAAACACCCCGATCACGCTCGATGATACGGTCGGCGGCGGCGGCTACCACATCATCTGCGTGGGCAATGGCAATGGCGGCCAGGGACCTAGCGCGTGCGACAAGAGTGGCAACGGGCCGAGCGAGCTGTATGGTAATGGCCTGACCGTCTCGAATGGCTCGACACCGAAGGTCACGTTCTCCAGTGCCGGCACGTTTCACGTCATCTGCACCGTGCATCCGGGCATGTACATAGACGTCACGGTGCAATAGGGTCCTCACCCCCCGGCCCCCTCGCCTCCGCGGAGGCGAGGGGGAGCCAGGACAACGCGGAGGCCGCGGGGACAAGTGGGAGGGGCGCAGGGTACGCGCCTGGCTGCTACTGGGAGCGGTTTGACGGGCGGGCGCGGCGAGGGCCATAATACGGCGTCATCGTTCTCGTCTGTCCAAGCGTCCACGTGGCGTCCACGTGGCGCCCCCATGTCAATTGAGATCCGCCAGCGCCATGTCGCCCGATCTGCACAGCAACCCCGAAGTTGCACCCGTCCATGAGAGCTACGAGGTGATCGTCGTCGGCGCGGGTCATGCCGGCTGCGAGGCCGCGCTGGCCGCCGCGCGTATTGGCCGCCGCACGCTGCTGCTGACGATGAACCTCGACAGCGTGGCGCTGATGCCGTGCAACCCCAGCATCGGCGGGCCAGCCAAGGGACACCTGGTGCGCGAGATCGACGCGCTGGGCGGCGAGATGGCGCGCAACACCGACCGCACCTTTCTCCAGATTCGGCTGCTCAACACCGGCAAGGGTCCGGCCGTGCGGGCGCTGCGTGCGCAGTGCGACAAGCAAGCCTATCGCCTGAGCATGAAGTTCGCGCTCGAAGCACAGCCAAGCCTGGAGTTGAAGCAGGCCACCGTCGCGCGCCTGCTGTCCGAGATCGGCCCCGACGGGCGCCCGCACGTCACCGGCGTCGCCACAGGCAACGGGGCGACCTACTCCGCGCCCACCGTGATCTTGACCACCGGCACCTTCATCAACGGGCGGCTGGTAGTGGGCGAGAAGACCTCTGCGGGCGGGCGCGCGGGCGAGGCGCCCGCGTTGGGCATCTCGGATACGCTACGCGCCCTCGGCCTGACGGTGCGGCGCTTCAAGACCGGCACGCCGCCGCGCATTGACGCGCGCACGGTGGATTTCGCGCGCGCACTCCCGCAGCCGGGCAGCCCGACGCCGCTCTACTTCTCAACCGATCCCGCCGCCCGCGAGGACGTGCAGCTCCCGCCCGGCCGGCCCAACCCGGTCTATCCGATCCCCGACGATCTGCGCACCGCCTGGCGGCCGCAGCTCCCATGCTACCTCGTCCACACGACGGAAGCAACGCACGCCATTATCCGCGCCAATCTGGACCGCTCGCCGCTCTACACGGGCATCATCGAGGGCATCGGGCCGCGCTACTGCCCCTCGATAGAGGACAAGGTCGTGCGCTTCGCCGACAAAGAGACGCACCAGGTCTTTCTAGAGCCGGAGGGCTGGCGCACCGGCGAGGTCTACGTGCAGGGCATGAACACCAGCCTGCCAGAAGACGTGCAGATCGCCATGCTGCGCAGCATTCCGGGGCTGGAGCGCGTCGAGCTGATGCGTGTGGGCTACGCCGTCGAGTACGACTACGTGCTCGCGGACCAGCTTCGCCACACGCTCGAAACGAAGCCCGTCGCGGGACTGTTCCTGGCCGGCCAGATCAACGGCACGTCGGGCTACGAGGAGGCCGCGGCGCAGGGCATCGTCGCCGGGATCAACGCGGCGCTGGCCGCGCGCGGCGAGGAGCCGTTCGTGCTGGGACGCGACGAGGCCTACATCGGCGTGCTGATCGACGATCTGATCACCCAGCCGCCGACCGAGCCATATCGCCTGCACACCTCGCGCGCCGAGCATCGCCTGCTGCTGCGTCACGACAACGCGGACCTGCGCCTGGCGCCCCACGCCTTTCGCCTTGGGCTGATTGATGAGGCACGCTACGCCCGCACTCGCGAGCGCGCCCGGCTGGCCGACGCCGCCGAGGTCGCGCTGGAGCGGTGCACAATCAGCCCGACGAAGACCGTCGCCGCGCGGGCCTCCGACCTGGGCATGGCGCCGATCACCCAGCCCGCCACCGCCGCCGAGGTGCTGCGCCGTCCCGAGACGCGCTACGCGCAGATCGCCGCGCTGGCTGACCTCGCCGCCGCTGCCACAGCGCCCACGGATGATGCCTCGCTGCCGGAGTTGGACGGCGACACCGCGACCGAGGTCGAGCTGCGCGTCAAGTACGCCGGCTACATTCGCCGCGAGCGGCAGCACGTCGCGCGCGCCCGGCGGCTCGAAGACCAGCGCCTCCCTGTGGGAGTTGACTACGCCGCCCTCGCCGGCCTGCGCAACGAGGCGCGCCAGCAGCTCGCGCGTGTGCAGCCGCGCACGCTGGGCCAGGCATCGCGCATCCCTGGCGTCACCCCTGCCGACGTCTCGGTGCTGCTGGTGCATATCGAGCGCCTGCGCCGCACGCGCAAGGGCGCCTGATCAATCGAAGCGCACGATCAGCTCCTCCGCAGGGCGGTGCGGGCGGCGCTTCGGCTCGGCTGCCTTGTAGCCCACCGCGATCAGCGCGTGGGGGATCAGCGCGGCGTCCAGGTCGAGGGCGATGCGCACGGTATCGGGGCTGAAGAGTGGCGCGCACATCCAGCCGGCGTCGAGGCCTAGCGCATAGGCCGCGAGCAGGGCGTTCTCGATCGCCGCACCGAGGCTCTGCACGGCCATCGTCTGCTCGGCGCGCTGCCGGTCGGGATCGGGGTAGCGGTCGAGGTCTTCCAGGTAGAGGCAGGCCAGCAGCAGCGCCGGTGCGTGCTCGATGCGCTCGCGCGAGCGCGCCAGACGCCGCGCGATGATCGCCTCCGGCTCGCCGTCCATCGCCAGCACGCCACGCCATTCGTCGCCCATCGCCGCCGCCAGCCGCTGCTTCGGCTCGTCGCGCGTGAGCACTACGAAGCGCCACGGCTGCCGTCCATGCGGCGAGGGCGCCCAGCGTGCCGCCTCCACCAGCTCCAGCAATGCTTCGCGCGGCACCGGCCGGCCGGCGAAGGTGCGCACCGTCTGCCGCCCGCGCGCCAGCGCCAGGAAGTCGCCCCCGCGGCCCGGCTCCAGCCAAGGGGTGATCGCGTCCTGCCCCATCGGCGGGCGTCCACCGGACGCCCCTACGGAATCTCCCCCTCGCCCCGCAGGGAGAGGGGGCCGGGGGGCGAGGTCCCCCAGCGCCGGACCCCACGAACGGACCCGCGCCGGCGTCACGGCGATCACCGGCCGTGATTCCAGGTCCATCGTACGGTACTGGGGGTAGCGCGCGCGCAGCAGCTCCAGCGCGTGAGAATGCTCGGCGGCGACGGGACCGAGCAGCTCGGCATGCCCGCGCACCAGCACGTAGCCCAGGCGCGACCAATCGTCGTCGTAGCGGTCGAAGAGCAGCGCCGCCTCGCCGCGCGCCGCGATGTCGCGCACGCGCCGTAGCGCAGTCGCCTGCACGCGCTTGGGCTTCTCATCGAGCGCTGAGTAGAAGCGCTCGCCGTCGAACGCGAAACAGATCGGCACTAGCGATGGCACCCCCTCGGCGCTGGCCGTCGCCAGCCGTGCCACACGCTGCGCCGCGACGAACGCGGCCTCATCCGCTGTCAGTCTGCTGCGTGCTGCCATGCGATTCCCCCCACAACTCCCTGGCGCGACCTGCCTGTCGCTCCCTTCATCGCGCGATCTTGAGCATAGCGCGGCTGGCCCGGCTCAGGCCGATGTTCTGAGCAGAATCTAAACCGCCGCTCAGCAGATACTCAGCGGTGCCCGATACCGTGGTGAGTGGTTCCTTCGGCGAGGGCGCTGGCAGCTCGTATGTGCCCGACGCGCCTTACTCAGTCATTCACGCACAAGGAGACACTCCATGACGGCCACAACATCCCGGCGGCGTAGCGTCGTGCTGCTCGTCGCGCTGCTGCTCGTCCTCGCGCTCGCGCTGGCGGCGTGCGGCGGACGTGCCG
>DASVAA010000036.1:0-24541 GCA_036376595.1 Ktedonobacterales bacterium
CCGCGCGGCCATCAATTCGGGACTGAGCGGCTCAGTTACTTGCGTGGGCGCCGCGTTCGGATGCTGCTGCGGGGGGTACTGGGAAGGGTACTGGGAAGGATACTGCGAGGGGTACTGTTGCGGATATTGGCCACTGTTGCCAAAGCCGCCGAGGTTCTGTTGTGTCGTGTACCCGCCGCTGCTGCCATACCCACCATTCGAGCCGTACCCACCGTTGCTGCCATAGCCACCGCTGCCCCCGTAGCCACCCCCGGAGCCATATCCTGCTCCGCTGCTCCCGAACCCTGTGTTGCCCGCGCCAGGAAAGCTGCCCGCTCCGGGAAAGCTGGCGCCAAGGTCCGTGGAGGTGTTGGGCGCTGGCGAGGGCATCGAGCTGGGCCAGTTGTAGGCCGGCCATGAGCCGCTGGCGGGGCTGCTATTGGGCGGAGAGTAATGACCGGGGTCGGCGGCGAGGCGGCGCAGCATGTCCATCGGGCTTTCGTTCTCGGTCGGGTCTTGCGAGAACTGCTCGTCGAACGAGTAGACGCACTCGCCCCAGTTGCTCAAGACGGTCAGCGCGTTCGGACCCGTGAGCTGGCCGAGCAGCGCCGACACCGGCTCACCATCCAGAAACTTGATCTGGCCTAGCTCGCGGGTCGGTCCCTGTCCCCGAACGACACGCAGAATGCCGCTCTGTCTGCCGAGACCGATCATGTTGATGATGTTGCCGAGCCTGCTGGTGGTCAGAAACTGGGCGGCCATCGCACTTACGCTCCCTGCACCCGATGCACGACCAGCGGGCGAGTTCCGTCCGCGGTCAGATGGAATGCCGACCTACCACGACGATAGCTCCAACCGGCCTCGCGGGGCGCACCAACTCCGTGAGCATGATCGGCTGCGGGACGCCACACCGGAGGCGCATCACCGCGCCACACCGCACACCACGAACGCGCGATGGGACCCAGGTGATCGTGGCGCCTCAACATTCCGCTCCCCCGCCCGTCCGAGATCGTGCCCCCGACCCGGCCTCCCACGAGGTCTGCCACGCTGCATACCTACGCTGAGCCAACTCCCCTTGCGGGGCTTCTCAGTTCATCCGGGAACCCAGTAGCTCCCGTCCCTGAAGGCAGTGCCCGCGCCTGTAGTGAGCCTACATTAGCATACTTGTCAACAAAACGCGATAAAAACTATGCCAGGCGTACCATATATGCCTACTTGACCCTATGTACCGTGCGCACTGTACGCCGTTGCCCACACGCGCACCCGCCAGCCGGCATGGCCGTGCGACCTGTGCCGCACGCCCCTACGGCTCGGGCGGAGCGCCGGTGCCGGTCGCGGCGGTCGGCTCCTCGATGCCCTTGGTGACGCCGGGATCGATCGCGGGAGCGCTGGCTTCTTGCTCGTCGAGCGTCGCCAGTTGCGCGCGCAGTTCGTCGGCGAGCTGCTTGTACTCCATCGCCCGCTGCTCATCCCACTTCGGCAGCTTGCCTCCGCCCGTGATCCCGCTGGTCACCGCGCGATCAATCAGCCCGGCGTAGAACTCGTAGGTCTTGATCTGCATTTGCAGCATTTCGCGCTTGGTGACGGGCTTGGGCATTGGCTTCCTCCGGCCTCGCGAGGATATCGTGGGCGCGCCACACCAGCAACGCGACGTGTCCGCGCACCGCACCCAAGTATAGCCTACCATTGGGCGCCGTTGCCGGTCAAGCAGCCGCGGCCGCCATGCGGCTACGGAGGTCCAGTGAATGTGTCCGGCGACCGCTCGTCCACGTCCGCATCCAGCGGGCGGCGCAAGAATGGAGAGATGCGAGAGATAGTGGCACGCCGCGGCGTCATCGGGGATGTGACGGTTTGCCGGGCGGTCTGGCGTTTGGTATGCTGGGCCGGCAAGCGGAAGGATGGGCACAGAGACAAATGGGTAAGGCGCTTGCTTTTGCGCTGGCGGCGGCCGACGTGGCGCTGCTAGTGCTGTTGTCGCTGCCGCGCCAGCACGATATGCTGAGTGACGCGGGGTTGTTCGTGGCGTTCGTCGCGCTGGCGAGTCTGGCGTGGATCGTGGCACTGGCCACTGCCATCGTGCGCGCGATGCAGATGCGCGAGAGCTGGCTTTGGGTGCTGGCGCTGCTGGCGCTGCTGTGGCTGCCGGCGCTGCCGGCGCTGGCCTTTGGGGCGAGTGGCGTGTGGCAGGCAATGAACCAAGGCAAGCGGCACCCCGTCACGGCATGATGTGACCAGGTGACGGGTGTACGGGCAGCCATACGATGGATTGGAGCGGCATGGGGACATCAGTCGAGCGCGGCGCCGGCTCCGCCTTTCTCGCCAGCGGGCGTCCGCAGTCAGTGCGCGACGCGCTCTACGGGTCAGTGCGGCTCTCGGGCTGGGCCGTCGCGCTGCTCGCCACCCCACCATTCCGGCGCCTCGCGGGGATCTCGCTCTCGGATGTGCCCGGCGAGTTGCTCTTTAGGCGGCCCTTCCCCTCGCGGCTCGACCACGCCATCGGCGTCTACAGTCTGGCCCGTTTGGCGCGACCGCGCGACCGTGCCGTGCAGGCCGCCGCGCTGGCCCACGACCTCGGCCACGGGCCGCTCTCGCACCTCACCGAGCCGCTGATGCGCGAGCGCCTGGGCATCGCGCACGAGGAGCGCTCAGCCGCGCTGCTAGGTGACGTGCGCGCCGCCGTCTCGTCGCTCCCCAGCTCAGCTCGCGCGCAGCTCGATTGGATTGATTGGAACGAGGTCGCGGCGCTGGTGCTGGGCAAGGAGCGCGGCGCGCTGCTCAACGGCCGGCTCGACTACGACAATGCCGACAACGTCGCGCGCTTCTTGCTGGCGTCGGAGCTGGGCGTTCCGGAGTACGATCCCCGCGCGCTCGTCGCCGGGCTGCGGCTCGCCCGCGCGCACACCGGCGCCAACGCAGAGGACCAGCGCGTCTACCTGAGCGCCGAGGCCGAGCCGGCAGCCCGCGCGTGGCAGCGCGACCGCACGCGAGTCTACGCCTATCTGCACGCGGGGCACCGCAATCTCGCCCTGCACGCGATGCTGCGCAAGGCGGTGGACCTGGGCGCCGCGACCGGCATCCTGCCCAGTGATTTCTTTGACTTGACCGACCGCCAGGCGCTACGCCTGCTGGGCAGTGCGCTCGACCGCGGGCTGGCGGAGCTAGTGCGCGAGGCGCAGGCGGGGGCAGCGTACATCTGTGTGTGGGAGGCGGTGGTAGAAGGAGCTGGCGCGAACCCGCCAGTCGAGGCGCTGGTCGCGGGCTGGCGCGAGCGGCTGGCGCTGGAGGCGCACCTGGCGGCCGAGTCCGCGCTGCCCGCCGCCGCGGTGGTCAGCGATCTGCTCACGTCGAGCGCTTCCCGCGCGCTGCCGCCAATCGGCGCGCCGGGCGACGAGCGGGTCACGGCATCGGATGCGCAGGACGCGGACGATGCGCCTGCCACACCGGCAATGCTGCGGCTCTTCGCCCCCGCCAGCACGGGCCACGACTACCTGCGCCGGATGCGACTCGCCGCGGAGCGCTGCTTTGTGCCGCTGGGCGTCGTGCCGGTCGCCGTCGAGCCGTGACGGCGTATTCTGCGCCAAGGCTGTGCTACACTTCCTTAGCGGATAGCTTTGGAGGTGAGCCATGTGGCTCTCAACGCTCGATCTCACCACGCCGCAGGGCGCGCACATTGCGGAGCGGCTGCGCGGCGACCTGATTGTGTGGCTCGCCACCGTGCGGCCCGATGGCCGGCCGCACCTGGCGGCGGTGTGGTTCTTGTGGGATGGCGAGACGATCCTGATTTTTAGCCAGCCGAACCAGAAGGTGAGGAATCTGCGCGCCAATCCGCACGTCGTGTTGAGCCTGGATGACACCGGCACCGGCGACGACGCGGTCACCATCGAGGGCATCGCGGAGCTGCTGGCGCCCGGCACGGTGACGTCGGAGCTTGCGCCCTACGCTGAGAAATACGCCGCCAAGCTGCGCGAGATGGGCTGGACGCCGCACTCGATGGCGCAGTCGTACACCGAGGCGATCCGCATCACACCAGCGAGGTTCCACATCGTGTGAGTGGCCAACCGGGGAGCGTGAGCAGAGCCGATGCCAGTGCCAAGCAACGACCACGCCAACCAATCCAGCGGCGAGCAGATAGGCGAGCGGCTGCTCGGCGAGTTGCGCGCGCGCGGCATCGCCTATCTCTCCGGCGGGCACGAGGCGGTGGCCGCCGCGTCAGCACACCCGATGTCAGATGCTGAGCTGATGTACGCGCTGGCCCGCTACCCTGATTCTCGCGTGCGCAACGCGGTCATTGGGCTGCTGCTGCTCCATCCTGAGCTGGCTGGTGCGATCCCAGATGCGCTACGTAGTAGCGACGAGCCGACGGCGCAGTCGCTCGCCACGCTGGCGCTGGCCGCGCTCTACATGAGCCATCTTTGGCGCACACGACTGCGGCTGGCGCTGGGCCGGGCTCCGGAGCTGCCCGCGGACCTTCTCGCGCCCATGATTGCCGTGCGCGGGCTGCCGGCCGCGGATGAAATGGACGGCGAGCTGGGCTTGCGGGCGCTAGAGCAGTTCGAGCAAGCTCGCCGGAGCCTGCCTCTCTCCTTCATCGGAGACTGGCAGAACCAGGTCGATCACCTGCTCTCCCAAGAATTGCGACGCCAGCCCCCGGAGAGAGAGCAAGCGACAGCGTGAGCATGAGACCGCCGGTTGATCGCCGCCGCATCGAAGACTTTCTCACACGCCTCGGCAAGACACAAGTGCCCGGACGGGTTTATCTCGTGGGGCGGCACTGCCATCGTGTACCGTGGCTTGCGGGGCCGCACGCTTGGCATTGACATTGCAGTCGACTCAGATGAGACGCGGTTATTGGAGGCCGTTCGCCGCCTCAAAGACGAGCTACAAGTTAACGTGGAGCTGGCATCTCCCGCGGACTTCATCCCGCTGCCATCGGACTGGGAGAACCGAGCGCAATTCATCGGCCGGTTCGGCACTCTCGACGTCTTTTACTTCGACTTCGACAGCATTGCGCTGACTAAAATTGTGCGCGCCAACGAGCGCGATCTGGACGATTTGGTGCTTTTGGCGCGTGAGGGGCTCGTACACCTACAGGCCTTGGAGCAAGAGGTGGCGGCGATGTTACCGCAACTTGGTAGCGGCCGCTATTTCAACGTCGATCCCGCTGCCGTGGCACACAACTTTGCCGCGGTTCGGCAGCGCATTGCGGACGCGGAGCAAAGGTGACTGCCATGAAGACAAGCTGGTTCACGACACGGCAGCTTGGTCCCGGCTTGTGGGTGCTGCAAGACCTCATCGGCCGCGTGGTGCCGGACTACGACGTGACGGTGGTCAATCTCTACCTCGTCGCGGGGCACGAGCGGGCCGCGCTGATTGACTCCGGGATGGGAATCGGCGACGTATTGGCCGCCTGCCGCTCGCTGACCGATCTGCCGCTGCTCACGCTCTGCACCCATAGCCACTGGGACCACATCGGCGGCGCGCACCAGTTCGCAGACCGGCGCATCTCGGCGCTCGAAGCGCATCGCCTGACGGAGTCCTACGACGTGGAGGGCGTGGGCACGATCCACGCGGCGCCCGCGACGGCGATGCTGGCCGAGGGCGACGCGATCGACCTGGGTGGCCGTGCGCTGGAGGTCTGGCACACCCCCGGCCACTCGCCCGGCCATCTCACCTTCCGCGACACCACGACCGGCGCGCTGTTCTGCGCCGATACCTGCTACGCCGGCACGCTGTGGTCGCAGACCGAGGACGCCAACCTCGACGACTGGCGCCGCTCGCTGGCACGGCTCGCCAACAGCGGGGCTTCGGCGCTCTACGGCGGCCACGAGGAGCCGGCGCAATCGCCCACGCTCGCCGGCCGCGTGCTGGCCGCGCTGGAGGAGGCGGTCGCCGGCCACTCGAAGACTGCCGTGCCCTTCGACTTCGATCCCGGCACGCGCAAGCACCGCTTCGGCGAGTTCAGTCTGCTGCTGAAGGAGTGACGCTGAACGGCCCCTTATTCCAGGGCGTTGTCGAGCCGGCGCAGCAGGAATGCCAGCGCCCGCTGGTCCTCGGTGGGCAGCGGCGCGAGCAGACGGGCGATCTCAGCCTCATGCCGCGCCACCTCCGTCTCGTAGAGCCGGCGCCCGGCGTCGGTGAGCGTGATGCGGTTGCAGCGGCCCTGCTGCCGGCGCACGATCAGGCCGCTCTCGGCCATGCGGTCCAGGAGCTGGGTGACGTTGCCCTTGGTGACGAGCAGACGCTTGGCAAGCTCTTGCTGTGTCAGCCCGTCGGCGGCGCCGACATGCGCCAGCACGTCAAACTGCGCCAGCGTCAGCCCGTGCTCGCGCAATTGTGCCACCAGCGCATGGTCGATCTTGTGGTAGACGCGCGCCAGCCGCACCCAGGCAGGGACGGCCCAGTGCTGGCTGCGCGCGCCACGCTCGCGTGAGTTCCCCATGGTTGCAGTACACCACCGAGACCGAGCTTGGGTCAACTGATCAAATTGCCTAATTCTGGCATGCTCGGCGGTTGAAGTTTGCCACTGCTTGAAACCGCGGATTCGTACGCATCACCAACGCAGGTGGTGCGGGCCGCTCGGATCGAGAGGGATTACGCGCTCGCCCTTCCGATGAAGCGGGTCACCGAGCGCCGTCGCGCGAGAGCAGCAAAGACGAGGACACTGCCCGCCAGCACCACCAGCAGCGCGAGCGCCATCGCGGGAACAAGAAATAGGAAGACGGCACTCGTGGTCCATCCAGGCACGGTGGCAGCGCCAATAACGAAGAGGATTGCGCCGACCAGAATACCCACAACACCGTAATTGGCTACGCGCCGGCCAGTGGCGCGCAGCCAGACCACCCGACGGTACTCGGCGGCGCAGCGGGAACAGAGGCGTGCGTGACCGTACGTTGTGATGCTGCTGAACGACCGCGCTCGTCGCCATCGCGAGCTGGCCACCGATCGAAAGTTGGCGCTCAGTACCTCATCGTATTCCACGTCAGTATCGGCCCGTCGGACCTGGCAGTTGGGGCACTTGGACTCCATGATACGTGCTCCTCGGGTTGCCTCCCTGTTTGGCAGCCTGATAGCTTGTTGCTAACCATCTTCCAGGCAAACTCCACTGCCGGCTGCCAGCGCAAGAGGCGGGCATCGTGTGCGCCATTGTACAGGTGGGCAACAGGCGTGTCAATGAGTCTGGTTGTCCTGTGGGAGAACCATTCTACGCTTCGGGGCCGATGACGAACTGGCCGTCTTTCTCGAAGAGCGTGCCGTCGATCCAGATCTCGCCGCCTCCGGCCGGCGGACGCAGGTCGCAGACCATATCCCAGTGCAGCGCCGAGACGTTGGTGCCGCCGGTTTCGGGGTAGCTGTTGCCCAGCGCCATGTGGATTGTGCCGCCGATCTTCTCGTCGTAGAGGATGCTCTTGATGCCGCGCGTGATGTGATAGTTGTTGCCGAAGGCGAACTCGCCCACGTAGCGCGCGCCGGCGTCCATCTCCAGCATCTCATCCAGATACCGCTGGCCCACGCGCGCCTCGGCCCGCACCACGCGGCCCTGCTCGAAGGTCAGCCGCACGTCCTCGACGAGCTGGCCGTTGACGACGGAAGGGATCGTGAAGCGGATCGTGCCCTCGACCGAGTCCTCGACCGGGCCGGTGAAGAACTCGCCGCTGGGGAAGTTGCGCTTGCCGTCGCTATTGCGGAAGGTGCGGCCCTTGATGGAGAGGCGCAGATCGGTGTCGGTCGCCAGCACGCGCACCTGATCTTTGCTCTTCAGCCAGTCCACGTAGAACTGCTGCGCGCGCCCGACCTGGCGCCACTGCTCGGCGGGATCGGGGTCGTTGAGGAAGCATGCCTGATAAACGAACTCCTCGAAGTCGTGCAGCGACATGTCGGCTTCTTGCGCGTAGCCAGTGGTGGGGTAGAGCGTGCCGCACCAACGCGCCTCGCCGGCCGCCGAGCGGCGGCTGTTGATCTGCCGGATGGCGCGGTCCGCGCGGCTGTGCAGCTTCTGCCGCGCGGGGTCCACGTTGGTGAGGTAGCGCGGGTTGACGAGGCTGGCGATGTTGAGGCGACAGTTGACGCGCTCGGCGAGCATCTCGGCGGCGGGGTCCACGAAGGCGAGCTGGTCGTCGTTGCCCTCGCGCAGCAGCACCTCGCTCAGCTCGGCCAGCGCAATGCGCGGGATGGGGTGGCCGCCGGCGCGTAACACCCCGCGGTAGACCTCGCGCACCAGCGGCTCGGCCGCCGGCCCGGCGGTGATCTGCACCGTCTCGCCGGGCTGGACCTCCAGGCAGTAGCCCACCAGCGTTCGCGCCCAGCGCTCGATTCGTGGATCCATGCGATCTGCCCCGTCTCTTCCATTTCGGTGTCGTCGCGCCAACGTCTGGCGTCCAATGGAGAAGTATAGGGCGAGCCGTCCCTGGAGTCGCCGCGGTGGGTGCGACGACCGCAGGCGCTGGGACGTGGGCTGAAGTCCCACGGGTAATCGTGGCAATTGGCGAAGCGGTAGATCACGACGGCGCACGCACACGCGCGAGCAGCCGGCGGTCCAGGTCGGCGAGATACGACCGCCCATAGGGACCGTCTTCGAGCTGCCAGACGAGTGCCTCGGGCAGGTCCTGTGCGATCTCGATGCTGCCCGCGCCAGCCGCGAGGGCGATGGCGGCGACGGTATCTACATCGCCGGTGAAGGCGACGCAGCGGCGCAGCAGTGCGCTCATTGTCGCGCTCTCGGCCAGCGCCGTCACCGCCGCGCGCACGCTCATCCAGCCCTTGCTCTTGACCTTGCCCTGCCACGGCTGCGCCCACTCGCCAGGCACGTGCGCTTCGAGGAAGGCGCCCAGCTCGCGCTTGGGGCCGAGGCGATAGAGGAAATAGTGCGCCATCAGGGCAGCGGCGACTGCGGCGTTGGTGCCGGCCGGGGTATCGTGGGTGATCCGCGCCTGGATCGTGGCGCGCGAGATCACCTCGGCGACGGTGGGGAAGACGCCGATCGGCGCCGCGCGCATCGCCGCGCCGCTCTTCTCGCTCGCCGGCTCGATCGCGCGCAGGAACTCCTCGCCACTGCTTATCCGCTGAAGGAAGTCGTAGAAGCGGGCGGCATAGCCCTCGCGCGGGTCACGCTTGAAGACGGCGACGAACTTCTCCGCCAGGGCCAGCGGCGTCCAGGGCAGGTCCCCGACGATGGCCTCGGCGATGGCGATGCTCATCTGCGTATCGTCGGTGTAGCGGCCGGGCGCGATGCGGTGCCGCGGGTGCCTCACGTAGCGCGTGAGGTCGTTGTCGCGCGCGACCACCTCGCGGTCCGCGTACTCGAAGCCCGCCCCGTAGGCGTCGCCCACCGCCAGCTCGACCAGCATGCCTAACATCCCCGTGCGCGGTTGCGCCCTATCACCCGGTCAGTTCGCCCCCTTGCGCTTCCTCTGCTCCGCGAAGAAGCGCGTGAGCTGCTCCAGCGGCAGCGCGTTGAGCACCTGCGACGCGGTGAGCCAGCCCTTGCGCCCCACGCCCAGACCGTAGCGCACGTTTTGCAGGCCCGCCGGACTGTGCGCGTCGGGGGTGATCGGGATGCTCACGCCGCGCTCGGTCGCGTAGCGGATCAGCCGCCAGTCAAGGTCGAAGCGGTGCGGGTCGCCGTTCAGCTCGATCGCCACGCCCAGCGCGCCCGCGCGGTCGATCACCGCCTCCATGTCCGGCTCGTAGCCCGTGCGCTCCAGCAGGATGCGCCCCGTCGGGTGGCCCAGGATCGACGTGTACGGATTCTCCAGCGCGCGGATCAGGCGCTGCGTCTGCTCGGCCGGCGGCAGGTTGAAGTTGCCGTGGATCGAGGCGACGACGAAATCAAACGTCTTCAGCGTCGCCTCGTCGTAGTCCAGCGAGCCGTCGCGCAGGATGTCGCACTCGGTGCCCTTGAGGATGCGGATGCGTCCGGCAAATTCGTCGTTGAGCCGGTCAATCTCCTCGTGCTGCTGCTTCACCCGATCGGGCGTCAGACCGCCCGCGTAGGCCGCCGCCTGGCTGTGGTCGCACATCCCCAAATAGTGCTTGCCCAGCGCCAGCGTCGCCTCGGCCATCTCGCGAATTGTGGCGCCGCCGTCGCTCCAGATGCTATGGACGTGCAGGATGCCCTGGATGTCGTCCCAGGTGACGAGCTGCGGCAAGTTGCCGTGCCGCGCCGCCTCGATCTCGCCGCGGTCCTCGCGCAGCTCCGGCTCGACGTACGCCATGCCCAGCGCCGCGTAGAGGTCCGCCTCATCCTTGCAGTCTATGCGTTCGTCGCCGCGGAAGATGCCGTACTCGTTGATTTTGATGCCCTGCGCGTGCGCCGTCCCGCGCAGCGAGACGTTGTGCTCCTTGGAGCCGGTGAAATGGTGCAGCGCATAGGGGTACTCGTCGTCGAGTACCACACGCAGGTCGAGCGCCATCCCGCTGCGCAAGACGACGCTGGTCTTGGTGTCGCCGGTGCCGGTGACCGAGGCGATGTTGGGCAGGCCCAGCAGCGTCCGCATAATCGGCGCGCGGTCCTCGTCGGCATGTACGCTCGCCACCATGTCGGCGTCCTTGACGACCTCTTTGCGCCGCCGGATGCTGCCCGCCACCTGCAAGCGCACCACCTGCGGCAGGGCGCGCAACACGGCCGCCACCGCCTCGACCTCGCTCTGCGCCACGTCAAAGCGGTAGCGATTCGAGTGCTCGCTGACGAATATGATGCCCTTGAGGATCTTGTCCTGGCTCTTCTCGCCAAAGCCTGGCAGCGTGGCCACGCGCCCATCCTCGCACGCGCTGCGCAGGTCGGCCATGGTGTCCACGCCCAGCGCCTCGTGAATCTGGCGGATACGCTTGGGGCCGACTCCAGGGATGCGCAGCATCTCGATCAGGCCCGGCGGCACCTGGGCCAACAGCTTATCGTGCAGCGCCATGTGCCCGGTGGTCACCAGCTCGGCCACGCGCGCGGCGAGCGTCTTGCCGATGCCCGGCACGCCGGCGAGCTTGCCCTCCGCCACCAGCGCGTCGATGTCGCCCTCGATCTGCGCGATGGCCCGCGCGCCGTTCTGGTACGCGCGCACCTCGAACGGATTGCCGCCAGTCAGCTCCAGCAGGTTGGCGGTGTCTTCGAGAATCGTTGCGACCTCACCCTTGTCCATCGAACTCCACCTCTCGCAGATCAAATTCCGGCGCCGGCCAGGGATGCAGGTCGAAGGGGTGCATGCCCTTGATTTTCTTGGCGAGCAGCTTCTTGCAGTCGAAATGCACCACCATCCACGCCACCAGCTCTTTCTCGATCAGGATGGCGTCCCAGGTTTCAGGGTCGGGCAAGTCGTCGCCGTCAATAATCGTCCGCCCACAGTTGGCGCAGCGCACGATGCCCGCCGCCACCGCCGCCTCAAACCACCGATACATGAAGACGTTGTACTCATCCATGTCCATCTCGGCGATGCGCCGGCCCGGCCAGCGCATGCGGTCGGGATCGGGCGCCAGCACAAAGTCTTCATCCCGAGGACCCAGCGCCACCAGCGGCGCGCGCGCGTCCTCGACGACCTGGCCGCCCGTCGCATCGGCTGAGACCGCGTGACGCACCAACCCCTCGCGCTCGAACCACAGCCAGGCGTCGGCCTCCACGCGCTGCTCGTCGGTCGTCATGGCGCCTCCCTGTGCGGCTCCTTTTGGCCCGCGTGCGCCGGGGGCGCACAGCGCGCCCTGTGCGCGCCGGGGTGAGCACTCTCCCCGCTGCCTCGGACTGTAGCACATCACCCGCCGTGCCACCCGCACAGATTCTCCCGCCTGACGGTGTTTCCGGCATGTTATGTGCATGGTGGCAGGCGGGGCCGCGACACACCGTAGGCTTGAGGGCGACTCGAATCCGTAGGGGCGTCCGTTCGGTGGACGCCCGTGAGAGGATAGGCACGACGTGGCGTTGTGGACCGACCTGGAAGGGCTGACCGTCGCCAGTCGCTACGAGCTGCGCGCGCACCTGGCCACCGGCGGCATGGCGGCAGTCTTCCGCGGCTGGGACCTGCGCATGCGGCGACCCGTCGCGGTCAAGCTGCTGCGCGACGACGCCGGCGACGACATGTGCGAAACCGATCTGGCACGCTTCCGCCGCGAGGCACGCGCGATCGCCGCGCTGCGCAGCCCACACATCGTCGAGGTTTTCGACTTCGTCGAGGCCGGCGGTCGCACGTACCTCATCATGGAGCTGGTGGATGGCCCCAACCTCAAGCAGCGCATTCACGATGCCGGCCCGCTTTCCGCGGACGAGGCGCTGACCTGCGCCATCCACGTCTGCCGCGCGCTCTCCCAGGCCCACGCCCACGGCTTCATCCACCGCGACATCAAGCCGCAGAACATCCTGCTGGACCCCTCCGGCGTGTCCAAGCTCACCGATTTCGGCATCGTCCATATCGGCGGCGGCCAGAGCCTGACGGCGAGCGGCCTGGTGCTGGGCACGGCGGACTACATCGCGCCGGAACAGGCGCAGGGGCTGAGACTGGAGCCAGCCAGCGACCTCTATTCGCTGGGCATCGTACTCTTCGAGATGCTGACCGCCACCGTGCCCTTCAACGGCACGACCGCCACCGCCGTCGCCCTGCGCCATACCAGCGAGCCGCTGCCGCCGCTGCGCCTGCGCAACCCCGACGTGCCCCCGCTGCTCGAGCGCATCGTCCACCGTGCCAGCGCCAAAGATCCACGCCTGCGCTTTGCCAGTGCGACCCAGATGGAGGCCGTGTTGGCCCACGCACTGGCGGTCTGTGGCTCGCCCGCGGCGGCGCCAGCCGCCGCCGCCCACCGCGGTCCATACCGGCTGGATGCGGCGAACTCTGACTCATCGCTGGGGTCCGATGACGCCGCGGCCGGAGCGGCACGCACAACCCGCGCGTTTGACGCCACGCGTGAGCCGGACCAGCCGGACAATCCGGGCGACCCCGACGGGCCAGACGAGCTGGATTGGCACGATGTCGCGCGGCTGCTGGCGGCGTTGCCCATGCGCGCCGATGTCGAGCCGCTCGACGAGATGGAGGTGCCGGGGTCGCTGCCCTTGCCCCCCGATCCCATCGCGTGGGAGCGGCCGGCACGCGGCGGCTACCTGCCGCTTGATGCCCTGCGCCTCACGCTGCCTCGGGCGGCGAGCGCGCGGCTGGCGCTGACGCTAGGAGCCGCGCTGCTGCTGTTCGTTGCGATTCTGCTGCTGCGCATGCTACTGTGACGGAGTGCGGCGCGCACGTGAGCGCGTGCAGGCGGAGCGTGTGACCAGCGGCGACGTTTGGGCGTCGTAAGCAGATAGTCCCGTTTGGCGGGACGACGGCGGAGGACAGCTCGATCCCCCCACGCGAGAGGAGGCGGAGATTCGATGCAGCGCGAGCGAGTGGCAACGGCCGGTGCGCCGGCCGCCATCGGCCCCTATAGCCAGGCGATTATCGCCGGAGATCTGGTCTTCGCCTCCGGGCAGATCGCCCTCGATCCGCAGTCCGGTCAGCTCATCGCGGGCGATGTGCGCGACCAGACTCGTCGCGCCTTGCAGAATCTGGGCGAGGTGCTGCTCGCGGCGCACAGCGACCTGGCGCTGGTCGTCAAGACGACGGTCTTCCTCACCAGCATGGCGAATTACAGCGCGATGAACGAGGTCTACGCCGAGTTCTTCCAGGGTGAGGCGCCAGCGCGCTCGGCTGTCGCGGTGACCGAGCTGCCGCGCAACGCCCTGGTCGAGGTCGAGGCGATCGCCATCCGCAAGCCCGCGTAACGCCGTCTCCCCGTAGGGATGTCCGGTGGTCGCCCATCCCGCTCATCCAGCCCGTCCCTTCCGTTCCGCCCTCCGCGTACCGTCGCGCGGGGCATTACCCGGATCGCACTAGCCACTTCGCCGCTCGGCTTGCGGCGCGGCCGGCGCTCTGCTACCATTGCAGTCACCCCCTTTTAAGCATGCTCCGCGACCGTCCGGCGTTGGCATCTTTGCGCCGGGCGGTTGCCATTGGATACAGCAGGCAGGCGTACGAGTGAATACGGCTCAGGTGTGGCGTGCCGCCCAAGACCGGCTCCGCCAGCAGATGACCCGCCAGCAATTCGATACCTGGTTCGGCGGCACCTGGCTTGCCGCGGACGACGACGGTGTCACCCGGCTCTGCGTGCGCTCGACCTTCGTCAAGGAGCTGCTGGAGACGCGCTTCCGCGAGCGCATCGTGGCCGCCATCGCCGACGTGACCGGTGAGCGCTCCCCGGTGGAAGTGGTGGTGGCGACGGTCCCGCCGGGCGAGCGCGAGCCGGCGCGAGCACGTGCGGCCATCCACACGCGCTCCGGCAGAGGCACGCCCCTGCGTGGTGCCGCGGCGGGTACGAGTGGCTCGCTGCCCGATGCCTCGCAGACGCTCTTCGAGCTGCCCCCGCCGCCCGTGCCGGAGGACCTTCCAGTGCTCGGTCAGCGCACTGTGCGGCAGGGTGAGACCGTCCGCGCTACGACGCCGCCTCAGGCGCCCAGCTCAGCTCGGGTACGATCATCCACGCCGCGGTTCACCGCCGGTCCACAACGCAGCCGCATCACCACACCGCTGGCACGCCAGGATACGGGCGCCGGGACGGGAGGGGATGGCAGCGCCTCGCGTCAGCGTGCCGCGCGAAGCACGCAGCCGCCGCACAACACGGAGGCCACAGACACAGCGCACGACATCGGGTCGCTGCCGCGGGCACCGCGCATCGCGGTGACGCCGCCGGTGGCAAGCTACGATGCCTCCGCCGTGCTCCCGCGGCCGCGGCTCAATTCGCGCTACACCTTCTCGACCTTCATCGTCGGCAGCGCCAATCGGTTCGCGCACGCCTCCTCGATGGCAGTGGCCGACGCGCCCGGCGAGGCGTACAATCCGCTCTTCCTCTACGGCGGCGTGGGGTTGGGCAAGACTCATCTGCTGCACGCCATCGGGCATGCCACGCTGGAGCGCAACCTTACCGTGCTCTACGTTTCGTCCGAGACCTTCACCAACGAGATCATTGACGCTATCCGCTACCGCACCACCGACGAGTTCCGCGCCAAGTATCGCTCGGTGGACGTGCTGCTGGTGGACGACATCCAGTTTATCGCCGGCAAGGACTCGACCGAAGAGGAGTTCTTCCACACCTTCAACAGCCTGCACGAGGCCAACAAGCAGATCGTCATCTGCAGCGACCGCCCGCCCAAAGCGATTGTCAGCCTCGCCGAGCGGTTGCGCTCGCGCTTCGAGTGGGGCCTGATCGCCGACATTCAGCCGCCAGATCGCGAGACGCGCATCGCCATTCTGCTCGCCAAGGCTGAAATGATGGGCCGCGCCATCCCCGATGAAGTGGTGGAGTACCTCGCCGTCCGGGTGCAGTCCAACATCCGCGAGCTAGAGGGCAGCCTCAACCGGCTGATCGCCTTCGCGCACCTGCAAGGCATGCCGCTGACCGTCGAGACCGTCAAAGCCGCGCTCGCCAACCTCGCCAGCGACGGCAAGCCGCGGCGGGTGACGATCGGCGAGATTCTCGACGCGGTGGCCGACCACTTCCGCATCTCGGCGGATGATCTCTGCGGCAAACAGCGCGACAAGCACATCGTGGTGCCACGCCAGATCGCGATGTACCTCATGCGCCAGGAGACCGAGGCCTCACTGCTAGAAATCGGCCAGGCGCTCGGCGGGCGCGATCACTCGACGGTGCTGCACGGCTGCGAGAAGATCAACCGCGAGATCAACGACAACACCGCGCTGCGCAAAGAAGTGCTCGCCATCCGCCAGCAGCTGCTCGGCTAGAGATCGGTCCTCATCCCCCAACCCCCTCGCCTCCGCAGGGCGAGGGGAAGTAGAGGGGCGCGCCGCGTGTGAGCTGCATCACACTCCGATACATCGGCGGCGGCGTCTCTGTGAATGGCGGCCCTGCTCGGCGCACAAGGGGCGCGCGAGACGGGGAGCATGGCGCCAGAACGGAGGTGCGCCCATGCGTCGCGTTCATGGCATGCTCGCGGTTCGTTGGATTGTGTCGCTCGCCGTCCTGGGACTGGCGGTGCTAATACTGCTGGCGGGGTGCGGCGTCAGCGCCCGTGCGGGCGCGACCACGACGAACAGCCCTACGGCAACAACGCCAGCCCAATTGCACCTCGCGTGGCAGCCGATGACCATGCCGCCGCAGGCCAGCGTCACACCCTACACGCTGGGCTTCGCCCCTTCGGACGGCGATGTCGTCTACGCCTGCGCGGTAGACCCCTGCGCGAGCAGCCGGCAGCTCCATCTGTGGGTCACGCGCGACCGCTCCGCCCACTGGACGCACCTCGCGGACCTCACGGTGCATGCGGGCAGCAATCGCTGCGGCATCGTCGTAGACGAGTGGCAGCCCATGTCCGCCGTCGTAGCCATCAATTGGGCGCCGATGGGCGCGTCGCCGGGGATCTCTAGTTACTCCAGCTACGCTACGCTCGACGGCGGCGCTTCGTGGCGCCAGCTCACCGGGCCATATCCCTACCTCGTGCGCCAGCTCGCCACGATAGCCGGCGTCACCTATGCGAGCATTTCCGTAGATGCGCCCGGCGGCGAGCAGAATGAGCTTGCAGTCAGCCGCGATGCACTGCGCACGTGGCAGCAGATCCCGCAGACGCAGACTTTCGGCCTTGATAGGGGGGCACCTGGCTTCTGGCTCGATCCCAAGAATGGCGCGCTGCTCGCCGAGGGGACAACGGCCACCGGCACGAAGCTATGGAGCAGCGACGACCTTGGCGCACACTGGACCGCGCTCTCCACGCCAGCCAGTGCCGGCGATCTCGGCCTGGCACAGATCGTCGTCCAGACGCAGGCCGGCGTGTGGCACCTCTGCATCGCCACCTCGCAGGGCGACGGCCGGACGCCGCCGGGCGGCCCCACCTGTTCGCTCGACGGCGGCCAGACCTGGCAGCAGTGGCCGGGCCTGAAAGTTGCGTTCACCAACCCGTCGAAGGGTACATTCTATGCGCAGGCGGACGTGTTCGCGCTCGACGACAGCGCCGCGGTCCTCGCCGCCGTTACCATCCCTGACTTCACCAACAACACGAACACCACGACCATCTACCGGCTGGCGCCGCGGGCGCAGCAGTGGCAGCGGATCGGCGACTTCGACGGCCAGGCGTACCCCATCGGGCTGTATCCCACGGCGTCCGGCGACGTACTCTGGGCAGATGGGCAGCCGGTGCTGGGGCAAAGTGGCGTGACGCAGGGATGGCAGTACGCGCCCTATCCATTTCCATGAGCGCCGTCAGCCGGAGCTACCCGTACAACCCTTACATCTGCGAGGTATCCGTTCCCAATGCGAGACTTCCGCGCCTATCTGCTGGACCTGGACGGCGTCATCTACCGCGGCGACGATCTGCTGCCCTGCGCCCGCGAACTGGTGGCTTGGCTCGATGCCACCGGCCACCAGGTGCTCTACCTCTCCAACAACTCGGTCCAGACGCCGCAAGAGGTGGCGGCCAAGCTCGCGCGCCTGGGCATGCCGAAGCCGGAAGGGCGCGTGCTAACTGCCGGGTGGGCCGCGTGTCGAGCGGTGGCGGCGCGCTTCCCCAATGGGCGCATCTTCGTGCTGGGGGTGCCGTCGGTGGTCGAGATGGCGGCGGCGGCGGGGCTGCGCCCGGTCTGGCAGGAGGCTGAGGACGGCCCAACGCCTGACGTGGTGCTCTCGGCGCTCGACCGCGGCCTGACCTACGCCCGGCTGACGCGCGGACTCCAGGCGATCCTGCGCGGCGCGGCCTTCTATGCCGTTAATCGCGATCCGCGCCTGCCGGTCGAAAACGGCTTCGAGCCGGGCACCGGCGCCATCGCGACGGCGCTGGAGTACGCGAGCGGCGTGCAAGCACAGATCATCGGCAAGCCAGCGCCGGGGATCGTGCTGGAGGCGATGCGCCAGCTCGGCGTGACCCCCTCCGAGACGCTGATGATCGGCGACGGGCTGGACCTCGACGTCGTCGCCGGCCGCGCCGCGGGCGTCACCACGGCGCTTGTGCTGACCGGCCTGACCAGCGCCGAGCAGGCACGCGAGGCAAGCGGCGACCGCAAGCCGGACCTCGTCTTCCCCGATCTCTGCGCGCTGCTTGACGCCGCACGCCAGGCCGCGACAGGAAGCAACCCCTCATCGCATCAGCCATAGGATGTGCTGTGGATGGGCTGGCAGTTGACATAGCGTTTGGAGTACACTACCGCGGCTGGGTGCCGTACTGAGCGTGTAGTCACCCGCCGCCTGATGGGCGGCAGAAACCGAGAGACTAGGCATGGGAGCTCAGGACAACGCGGCCACGCTCCAGGCGTTCAACGACGCCTTCAATGCGCCCGATGTGGACAAGGCCACATCGCTCTGCACCCCCGACGCCGAGACGTTGATGGTCGCCACCGGCCAGACGTTCCATGGGCCAGATGGCGTTCGTCAGTTCTTCCAGGGCTGGACCACCGCCTTCCCCGATGGCAAGGTCACGACCAGAACCCTGACCGCCGACGACAACACCGCCGTCGTCGAATTCACCGGGCACGGCACACAGACTGGCCCACTCGTTGGTCCCCTGGGGACGATCCCTCCCACGGGGCGCACGGCCGACACGTTGTTTGTCTCGGTCTGCGAGATGAGCGGCGGGAAGATCGCCCGCTCGCGTCTGTACTTTGATATGGGAACGCTGCTGGCACAGTTGGGCGTCGTTCCCACGCCCGCGCAGGCGCAAGCCGGCGGCTAATCACATACCCGTCTCCGGCGAGATCCCACGGCCCGCCCTTCCCGCGCGATGGCCGCACTGAGGGGCGAGAAACCAGCGCGTGATGCGACCAGCCGACACCCAGCCAGCGCTCGCTCGCCCACTCGTCAGACATCGTGCATCAAGGCCGTCAGGCCACATAGCATCTCGCATAGACGACAACGCTCCAGCCGCCGGCTATTGCCGGTTACTGGAGCGTTGTAGCGCGGCAGCTTGCCAAAGGACGCGCCGCCATCACTGCTCATGGCAGCCAACTAGGCGGCGGCCTTGCGACCCATCATCGCCAGAAGCACCCCGACGACCAGGACGACGATGCCGACCACGCCGACGATGGTCGTGGCGTGGCCGAAGTTAATCAGCCGGCTCGCGAAATGGTTGACGGCCGCTAGAATGAGGATGAGGATGCCGATGATCGCAAGGACGGTGCCTAAGCCTCTCATGTTGACCTCCTGTGCGGGTTCCTCCGCCCGCGTCGTATCATGTGCCCCGAGGCCGGGTGCGAGGTTCGCGCTCGGCGCTGGCGAGAACGAGAATAGTCCTCCCGGCCGCTTGTGTCAAGACACAAGAGTACAGAAAGAGATGAGCTTGTGGATCTCAAGGTCATTGCCATCCAGAAACCAGACGACGTCAACCTGATTCTGGGGCAAGCGCACTTCATCAAAGCCGTGGAGGACCTGCACGAGGCGCTTGTCGGCAGTTTGCCGGGGATCGCTTTCGGCCTCGCCTTCAACGAGGCCTCCGGCCCGGCGCTGGTGCGCTGGAGTGGCACCGACGACGAGCTGACCGACCTGGCACGCAAGACCATGTTTGAGGTCGGCGCCGGGCACGCCTTCCTCATCTTGCTGCGCAACGCCTTCCCGATCAACGTCCTGCCGGCGGTACGCGCCGTGCCGGAGGTCTGCGGCATCTACTGCGCGACCGCCAATCCGGTGCAGGTGATCGTCGCCGAGACCGAGCAGGGTCGGGGCATACTGGGCGTCGTGGACGGCGTCGCGGCCAAGCGCATCGAGGCTGAACAGGATATTGCCGACCGCAAGGCGCTGCTGCGCCGCTTTGGGTACAAGGCACAGTAGGCGGCGAATTCGCACGTCGCGACAACTTCGCCGGCAAACTCACCGATCCCACCTGCCGCACCCGGCCCGTGCGGCGCGTGAGAAGACTCACATCCAATCTCCATCCAATTGCTAGACGGCTCGCGCACTCTCACGGATGGCGAAGCAGAACGCTGCTCCCCGTCCGGAGCAGGCGATGGAAGGAGGTTGCGATGTGTGTTTTACGCCTGCTTCCGCCAGCGCATGCCCCCCCATACGCCAGTGTCTGCCCCTTGGCGATTAACACGCGGCGGCATGGGACTGCCGATGTGCCGCAACGGCGGGATCGAGGAGCATAAGCGGGTCGCGGCTCTCGCCGCGTTATCTGCCAGCGGCTGGAAGTGGGCGAGGTATGCGGCACATCATCGTGTGTCGCCCCCCGTCTCGCGCCGCGGCAGCTCGGTTCCTCGAAAGAAGGCACAACCATGCACGATGATGACAGCGAACAAGGCGTGGTCCCTTGGTCGCGTTCGCTCTCGCCGCCGGAACGTCCGCGACGCGGGCCGCGCTGGCTGGTGATTGGCGCCCTGGCGCTGGCCTTCGCGCTCACCCTGGGAGTCGGCGCGTTCCTCGGCTCGGCGCTCTTGCCGACGGTCGAGGCCGCTGGCCCGACAACTGGCAGCATAGTCAGCTTCCAACTCCCACTGGCGTCTACGCCTGGCGCGCGAGGGTCACAGGGCGGCCCTGGCGCACAGGGTCAGTGCGGTGTGCTCTCCGTCACCAGCGTGAGCGGCGGCACAATCGTGGCGAAGGCGCCCGATGGGAGCAGCGTCACGATCCATACGACGTCGAGCACCCAGTACACGCACAACGGTCAGCCCGCCTCGGCGAGCGCCGTCACAGTGGGCGCTCAGATCCACGTAGATGGCACGCGCAACAGCGATGGCAGCATCACCGCGACACACATTGATATCGGATGATAGCCCCCTTATTTGACCGTATCTCGGCGGTCCACTGAGGATCCCGGATGATCACGGATGATCACGGATGAGTAGCGCATCGAGCGTGGAGGGCCGCTGACTTCGAGTGGCGCTGGCTCTGGGGAAGTCTTAGAGCCGCGCACGTCGGTTGGGGCCGATGACGCGCTCCTGGTGGTAGCGGCGGTCGAGGTTGGGTAGGTTGGTTGGCACGCCGGAATGGACGTACCATCCACGTCCGCCTCGCCGCCGCTATCTTGTCTTGCCAGGGCCGAGTGAGTGTCGCGGCGAGACGGGCGCGCATACACCCGAAAGCCGCCTGCCCGACCGAAGACACTCTTCGGCGAGCGAGGCGGCCATTGATTGGTCCGAAAAGTCAGTTTGCGGCAGAGCTGGGCACGTAGTACAGCGTCGTGCCGCCGACCGTCACCGCCGTACCCTGCGCCTCGACCCACTGCACGAGCTGGCTGTTGCCGGAGCCACCCGCGCCAACCGGCCCGCCGATGCCGCCTCCGCCCGACAGCAGGAAGTAATGGACCTTGCCGGCCCGGATCAGCGCCTCAAGCTGGCTGAGGGTGAGGATCTGATCTGAGCCGGAGAAGCCACCTAGCGTCATCACCGGCTTGCTGGTGGCGATGATGTAGGGAGCAGCGGTCTGCGAGCTGAGCGTCGCGAAGAGGTACTCAGACGAGCCTTGATGCGCCTCCAGGTAGGCTATCAAGCCCCTATCAACCTGCGCGCCCGTGCCGTTCCCAGGCTGTCCGCCTCCCGTGCCGGCAGGTGGTACGCCAGCCCCCGCGACAGGGAAGCCGCCTGGGGGACCTCCGCCGAAGCCCGCCGGCCCGCCCGGCTGGAAGCCACCGGGGAAGGCGGCGCCGCGCCCGCGCCCGCGCGCGAAGCCGACCCCCGGCTGGCTCGCGCCCGCGCTCGCCGCCGGACCTGCTGCCGGCAGTGTGCCGCCCCCACCGTTTGCCAGCGACACCCCCGTCCACATGGCTGGTCCGACCAGCAAGAGCGCCACGCCGAGCGCGGCCGCCAGCAGCGGAACTATGCCCAAGCGCTCGCTGCCTCGCCAGCTTTCCGCAGCCTGCGTCCACCCATGACGCTCTCGCCCGTCCCCGGATGGCTGACCGACGCCCTCCGTCGGAGGCGTCACGACATCAGCCTCCAGATAGTGGCTGGTGATCGCGCCAGCCGGCATGGCAGGGGTGGTCATTTCAGCTCCGTAGCGCCGCCACGGCGCGTCCGCACGGAGCCGCGCCGCCCGCTGCAGCACGAGCACCGCGGCCACCATTAGCGAGCCGCCCAGAATGAGTGGCGTCATCCATCGGTTCCAGTCCGGATAATCAGCCAGGATGACCGCCTGCGTGATGGCCGTGACGACCAGCACCGCCGGCGGCAGCCAGCCGCGCCAGCCCGCGGCTCCGGGGCTGCGCAGATCGCGGTAGTCGCGCCACAGGAGCACCACGCCGATGCCGGCCAGCGCCGCGATGCCCGGCGCCAGCATCGAGAGATAGTAGCGATGGAAGAACCCGGCGACGCTGAAAAAGACGGCCTGGGTGAGCGTCCAGACGCCCCACAGCACCAGTACCGATTGTTGTGGCGTGAGGTGCGCCTGCGCGCGAGCCATAGCCGACAACCGCAACGCGCGCACCCTGGCCGGCAGCGCGAGCAGCCAGCTGCCAGGCCGGAATCCCCAGCCGGTGGCGAGCATGCCGAGCAGCCCCAGCGCGAGCAGCCAGCTCGCCTGGCCGCCGAGCTGCGCGTTCAGCAGGCGGAAGACGCCCTGCGCGCCGTTCTCCGAGGCGCCGCCCGGACCTCCTGGGGCCGTGACGGCAACGGTGGAGGTGGCGTTGGCGACCTGCGCCGGCAGGCGGAAGAGATTGCCGAGCAGGCGCTGGATGCCGTTGTAGCCAAGCGCGAGGGCCAGCTCAGAGTTGCTACCGCTGGAGCCGACGTAGGGCCGGGCAGAGGCTGGGGTCAGGTCCACCGCGACGACCCAGCTCAGCGAGACGGCCAGCATCACCACGCCCGCGACGGCCAAGTGCCAGAGACGCTTCCACCAGCCGAGCGGCGCCCCAAGCAGGTAGACCGCCGCGAGGGCCGGCACCACGAGGTAGGCCTCCAGCATTTTTATGTTGAAGCCCAGCCCAACTAGCAGTGCGCAGAGCAGCAGCCAGCGCAGGCTGCCCGACTCCACCGCGCGGCTGACGGCGTAGGCGGCGAGCAGCACGGTCAGCACGAGCAGGCTGTCGATCGTGTTGTTGCGGTTGGTGACGACGCTGACGGGCGTGATGGCGAGGGCCAGCGCGGCCAGCAGGGCCGGCAGTGAGCCGAAGATGCGGCGCACCAGCATGTAGAGCACGCCGACCGACGCCACGCCGGCCAGCGCCTCGGGCAGCAGGATGCTGAAGCCGCTGAAGCCCAGCAGCTTCGCGCTCGCCGCCTGAACCCAGAAGCCCAGCGGCGGCTTATCCACGCTCACGAAGCCGCCGGGATCGAACGCGACGAAGAAGAAGTTATGCCAGCTCTCCAGCATGCTGCGGATCGCGGCGGCGTAGTAGAGGTTGGCGTAGCCCTCGCGCTGCAGGGCGTAGAAGTCGCAGCATGCGGCCAGCAGCAGGATGGCGGCAAGCGCCCAGCGCCGCGGCGGGCGGGCGAGCGCCAGCATGTGCTCAGCCATCGCAAGACGTTCGGCATGTCCGCCGTGTGGGTCTCCGGCGAGCGGCAGAGCGTCAAGTTCGGTCGCCACAGGGGTGACTCCTCGTGATAGGACGCGGTCCGCCGCTCGCGTCGCGACGGATCGGTTCCTGAGATGGGGTAGCAGTGTCAGGGGATGGCCGGTGCCGAGTTGGCGAGGGGATTTACGAGTTGGCCGGGCGCTCGCCGAGCGTGACCGCCACACTCATCTGGCTCGTGCCACGGACCACGGTGAGCGTGACCTGTGAGCCGGGCGCGCGGGTGAGCAGGTCTCCTGCGAGATCGTCACCGCCGCTGATAGCTTGCCCGTTGACGGCCGTAATCACGTCGCCGGTCTGCAAGCCCGCCTGCTGGGCCGGGCTGGCGCCCGCCGCGTCGTTCGAGAAGCCCGTGACCAGCACCCCGCTCTGAACTGAGAGGCCGTCTTGTGCCGCAAGCTGCGGAGTCACGTCCTGCGCCTGGATGCCGATGAAGCCCTGGCCCGTGCTGGTAAGCTGACCGTGCGCGATGAGCTGGCTGGCGACGTACTGGACGCGGCTGGCGGGGATCGCGTAGCCGATGCCGGAGGCCGCGCCGGTCTCGCTGTTGGTCTCCTCAAGCGTCGGGATGCCGATGAGCTGGCCCTGCATGTTGACCAGCGCGCCGCCGCTGTTGCCGGGCGCGATCGTCGCGGTCGTCTGCACCAGGCCCGTCAGCTCCGACGCTGGCCCACTGGGCGCCTCGCTCGCGGTGCCGTTCAGGGCGCTGACGGTACCCAGCGTGGCGGACTCTTGCAGCCCCAGCGGATAGCCGATGGCGACGGCGAACGCGCCGACCCGCACCGCGGACGCATTGGCGAAGGCAATCGGCTTGAGATTGGTCGCGGCGATCTTGAGCACGGCCAGGTCATCCTGCGGGTCCTGGCCGACGAGCGTCGCCGTGTAGGTCTTGCCATTCGTTAGCGTGACGGTATAGCTGCTGTAGCCGCGCACGACGTGATCGTTGGTGACGATATAGCCATCGCTCGTCAGGATGTCGCCGGAGCCGATCGCCTCGCCACCCGGCGCGACGCTCGTAATCTTCACCACCGATGGCTCGACGGCCGCCGCGACGGCCTCAGCGTCCTTCTGGAGCGTTGCCGTGCTGGAGGAGAGCGTGATCGCGGGTGCCGAGGTCGCGCCGAGCACGAC
>DASVAA010000037.1:0-24228 GCA_036376595.1 Ktedonobacterales bacterium
GCCGCCAGCACCCGCGCCCACACCGGCAACCTTGTGCCCCTGCGCGCCCGGCGTGCTGCTCCTGCCTGTTCTGTCCGCGCCGCGCGCGACCACAGCGGTATCGTCATGTCGAGCCGCGTCGGCGCCTCGCCATCCACTGCAGGCACGCCGTTGGGGACGAGCATCGGCACGGTCGGCGCTTCGCCGTCCTCATCCGTCATGGCTGTCGTGCCGGATGCGCGCGTTGGGGCGTTTGGCATATGCCCGGCGGCGGCACGCGCGAGCATCTGGCGCTCCACCTGATCGGCGAAGCGCGCGGAGGGCTGGGCCTCGCGCAGCGGGGCGAGGCGCTCTGCCGCGGCCAGCAGTGGCGCCAGGGCGCGGGCGTCCTCATCATCGGGAAGAAGGGACGTGTTCGGCTGCCCCGACGCGGAGAGCAGGGTGTCGAGTCTATCGTCGAGGTTCACGGCTCCCCCTCCTCTTGCGTGCCGCGACACTCGCCGCAGGCGACGTATCGGGATTGGTGCCAAGCTGGCGCGCAAGCGACGCCAGCGCCCGGAACTGCAGCGCGCGGATCGTCCCCGGCTGCTTCTGCAGCAGGCTGGCGACCTCGTCGGTGCTGAAGCCCAGCACGCAGCGATAGAGCACCACCGCGCGCTGCTCCTCGGTCAGCCGGTTGAGCGCCGCCACCGTCTCGCTCCAGCTCTCGCGCGCGGTGAGCACCGCCAGGGGATCGCCCGCCTCGGCTGCCGCGTAGGGCTGTTGTGCCTCGGGCAGCTCGTCGTACTGCTCGTGCCGCGCATGCTGCCGGCGGCGGATCTGCATCGCGGCCTGGTTACGGGCGATACCCAGCAGCCACGCCGAAAAACCCAGCTCGTCGCGGGCGCGTAGGGCCGCGATTCCCTCGACCATCGCCGAGAAGGTCTCCGAGGTGATGTCTTCGGCGGCATGCACGTCGCCGATGCGCGCCAGCGCGAAGCGATAGACCACTGGCAGAAAGCGCCGGTAGAGCAGCGTCAGGGCGGCGGAGTCCAGCGCGCGGGCGCGCTCCAACACCAGCGCAAACGGCAGCTCGGGGGGCCAGGTGATGTGCCGTGACCCGCCGAGCTGCGCGCCCGTCGCCGGGGCGGACGTCGTATCCGAGATCGATTTGCCGGTGTCTGTCACACGCGTGTGCCGTCTCTGTGCCGCCGCGATCGGCTGGCCTACTGGTTGGCCTACGGATGGCCGCTGTCACCAGCCGCCGACACGTGGCTCGCCACGATGCTGCCGTCGCTCTGCTTGGTGCCCTGGACCGCAGCACTCATGCCCTTGGCGAGGTCCGCCAGCTTGTGGGCGCGGCCGTCAAACGTTGTGCTGCCGTTGACCGTGACCGTCACCGTGCTGCCGTCGTCCAGCTTGAGCACGAACGACGAGCCGGCCACATCCACGCTCACCACCGTCCCATGCACCGCCTGGGCGTTCTGGCTGCCGCTGCCATTCTCGCTGCCGGGGGTACTCTGCGGCGTCCCCTGCACGGTGATCTTCCACGCCAGCAGCAAGCCGCCGGACTGCTTCGTCGCCTGCACCTGCACGTTGCTGCCGACGGCCTTCGTCAGGTCCGCAAGCGAGCTGGCGTGCGTCCCATTGACCTTCGTATCGGCATTGACCGCAATGGTCAACGCCGCCGAACCGTCCTTCGGCTGCACCGTGACCGTCTTGCCACTGGCGTCATACGCCTTGAGCGTGCCCTCGACGGCGATCGAGTGCGCATGATCGCCGGCGTTCGCCGCGGTTGCGGTCGCGTGGGCCGCCTGCGACTGGCTCGCCGCATTGTTGTTGTGAACCACGGCCACCGTGGCGGCACCACCGCCGGCCACCAGCGCCGTGCCGATGGCGGCGAGCGCGATCTTGTTCTGCACCAGGAGCGCGAGCTGTTTCAGCATACCATCTTTGTCCCTACTCGAATCCGAAACACGACAAGCGGATGCCCATGGCGGCGCCGTGGTGGGAGAGGAGAGTCGGCACCGCGCATGGGCCGTCATGAGGGAAGTTGCTATGTGCCGGCGCGTGTTATGGCCATGGCACGAAAGGCGTCTGCGATAGGAAAACATTCCGCAATTGCGCAGCAATACGAATGAACGGACGAGTCCTCCATCGGTTGCGAATCAACAGGACACCCGTCTGGTGCCGAAGAGGTCGCCGCGGGCGGGGGCGTAGGAACTTCCTTTTCGGTGTGCTGCTCTTGCCAGCGCGACTAGCGTGATACGATGGGAGCTGGCAATCGAAGTTCGCAGGTGGCCTTGCCGTCGCGCCGCTCACAATTGCTTTGCTTGACTGGCATAGCCCTATGCGCGCTGCCCTCCGATGCCCAGGAGGAGACGATGACCTCGAACGATTCGCTGCCCGCCGCCTCTACCAGTAACGCTTCTACGCCACCCCCACTCGCTGGCCGCAGTGGGAGCGGAGTCACCGACGCGGTACGTACGCAGATCCTGGCGACCGAGCACTGGAGCCTGCTCGCCACCCGCAGCATGACCTGGAACGAAGTCTTCAGCCGCGCTTCCATGTTCATCACCGTGCTGTCGGCCGCGGTCGTCGCGCTCGCCCTGGTTGCCCAGGCAACCGCCTTCGGGCCGGGCTTCCGCGTCTTCGCCCTGCTGGTGTTGCCTGTGGTGCTGCTCGTGGGTGTGGCGACGCTCATCCGCCTGGGTGATGCCAACAGCGATGACTTCTGGCTGATGATTGGGATGAACCGGCTTCGCCATGCGTACCTGGAGCTGGCGCCCGAGCTTGAGCCGTACTTTGTCACCGCGCACCATGACGACGAGGCCAGCGTCATGCGCTCCTACGGCCTGGAGCAGAGCTTGCGCTTGGGTCGCTTTCTCGCCGGCACGCCCAACCTCGTCGCGGCCATCAATATTGTGGTCACCGGCGTGCTCGCCGCCCTGATCGCCGATACGCTTGGCGCCTCGGATGTGGCCGACGCGGTGGTGGGTGTGGCTGCCGCATTGGCGGCGACGGCGAGCTTTGGCGCGTTGGCGTTCCACTCCATCGCCAGCGCGCGAAGGGCACACCGCCCCCGCTTCCCTCAGTGACGAGTGCCTCAGGCGCCTCCTGCCGCTGGGTGATTCCGAATTAAGGGCATGCGTTGTGGGAGGCGCTGGAGGCGGTCTGAAGAATCGCGGGTAATCCCATTGCCTCTTGCCTCAGTGGGGTACGGATACTCCAACGACTTGCCCATACTTGGCATCAGTGGCCGGAGTTGTCGAGGAAGCTCTTGTACTGCGCGGCGTCCATCAGCGTGTCGAGCTGGCTGGGATCGCTCAGGCGTACGACGATCATCCAGCCGGCGCCGTAGGGATCGCTGTTGACCTCTTCGGGCTTGTCGCGCAACGCCTCGTTGAGCCGCACGATGGTCCCCGCGACCGGCGAGTACAGCTCTGAGGTCGCCTTGACCGATTCTATGTCGCCGAACTTGGCGCCGGCCGCGATCGTGCTGCCCACGGCGCCCCAATTCAAGTCCACGGCCACCACGTCGCCCAGCTCGGACTGGGCGTAGTCGCTGATGCCAATGGTCGCCTCGTCGCCGTCGCGGCGCGCCCACTCGTTGGTCTCGGCGTAGCGCAGGTCGTCGGGGATGTTGCTGTCGGCCATGTGTGTGTGCTCCTTTGCGTGACGGGCGTACGCCATACGCCCCCAACAGAGAATCAGTATCGGCGGTGCGGCGGGCATCCACCGGACGCCCCTACGATTACTCTGCGACCTCTGCGGATTCTCTCTCTGCTCTTCTCTTTTCTTCGCGATCTTCGCGCTTGCTTCGCGGCCTTCGCGTTCTCTCTGCTCTCCTCCTCCGTGTCCTCCGCGAACCTCCGCGAACTCCGCGTTCGCCGTCACCCCTTTCACGGCATGCTCTGCGGCTCCGGCTTGGGTCGCTTGTAGAACGGCAGCGGGACGATCTCGGCGGGCACGAGGTTGCCGCGGATATCGATCGCGACGGCAGTGCCCGGCGCGGCGTGACTCGGCGGCACGTAGCCCAGCGCAACTGGGTGGCCCAGCGCCGGAGCCTGTGTGCCGCTCGTCACCTCACCCACACGCTCGCCCTGCACGAAGATGCCGTAGCCCGCGCGCGGGATGCCGCGCTCGCGCGGCACGATGCCCACGAGCTTCTGGCGCAAGCCGTCGCGCTTCTCGTCTTCGAGCGCCTGCCGGCCGATGAAATCCGCGCCCTTGTTGAGCTTGACCGTCCAGCCCAGGCCGGCTTCGAGCGGCGTGATGCTCTCGGTCAGCTCGTGGTCGTAGAGACAGTAGCCGGCCTCCAGACGCAGCGTATCGCGCGCGCCCAGGCCGCAGGGCAGCAGACCCACTGGCTCACCGGCGGCGAGCAGCACGTCCCACAGCGCGCCGGTCCGCTCGGCGGAGCAGTACAGCTCGAAGCCGTCCTCGCCGGTGTAGCCGGTGCGCGAGATGATGCACTCGATGCCGGCGACGGCGCCCGGCAGGCAGTGGTAGTAGACGATGCTTTCGAGCGGCGTGCTGGTGAGCGGCTGCAGGATGCGCTGCGCCAACGGGCCTTGCAGCGCGATCAGGCCGGTGGCGTCGGAGATGTTGGCGAGCGTCACATCGCTGTGGCTGACGCCGTGCTGCGAAAACCACGCCCAATCCTTCTCCATCGTGCCGGCGTTGACGACCACCATGTAGCGATCCTCGCCGCGCCGGTAGATGATCAGGTCGTCGAGCGTGCCACCATTCTCCAGGCAGATCTGGCTGTAGAGCGCCTGATTCTCACTGAGGCGCGCCACGTCGTTGGGCACCAAGCCCTGCAAGAAGGCGAGCGCACCCGCGCCCTCGACGCGAAATTCGCCCATATGCGAGACGTCGAAGAGGCCGGCGCGCTGGCGGACCGCCTTGTGCTCTTCGAGGATGCCGCTGTACTGCACCGGCATCTCCCAGCCACCGAACTCGACCAGCCGAGCGCCGAGCGCACGGTGGCGCTCGAAGAGCGGCGTGCGCTTGAGCGCCGCCGACGATGAGGTGTTGTGGTCGCTCATGCGCGTCGCCTGCCTCTCTGCAGTCTCGCCACAGCGGCGGGCGTCCGGTGGGCGCCCCTACGCCTACCCGCGCTCATGATGTGGCGACAAGCGGGGATGTGCCGCCCACACATTGTACCGGCGCGGAACGTGGGCTGTCTAGCGGCGGCAGAGACGGCCGCGGAGGGAACATGTCAGCGGGCCCGGGCCCACGGTCACGTCGTTGACGGCGAGAAGGTGTGAGAGTGTGAAAGAGGTCACACCCTGTCCCTGCTGCGTGCCTCTATGCGTTAGCACGGCGTAACAGTCCGGTGGAACCGGGCGCAGCGCACCACGGCCGAGGGAGCTCACCGCATGTCTCACGCTTCCACGCACCAGTCGCCAGAGGCGGTTGCCTTCGGGCGGCGCCTGAATCACTTGCAGGGGCCGCTCTTCGGCTTTGTGCAGGGGATGATTGGCGATCAGGAGCAAGCGCGCGACATTGTCCAGGATGTCTTCGTTGACGCCTGGCGACTTGCCAGCCGTGGCGCCTCGCCGTTCACGAGCGAGGAGGATGAGCCGGGAGCGCGCCGATGGCTCTTCCACGCCGCGTACTGGCGGGCGGTCTCGGTGGCCCGCCGCGCCCGCGTGATCCGCTGGGAGCCGCTGGAGACGTCCGCGGCATCTGTTCACGAGCCGTACGTCGAGCAGCACCCCTTCGAGGACCGTGTCGTCGAGGGGGAAGCGCTGCGACAAGCCCTGGCCGCGCTCTCCGCCGAAGACGCCGCGTGCATCTTGCTGAGCGTCGTGCAGGTCATGCACTCCAGCGAGATCGCCCAGGTGCTCGGCATCAGCGCCGAGGCTGCCAAGAAGCGGGTCACACGCGCGAAACAGCGGCTCCGTGCCGCCTACTTCGCGCTCGAAGCCCGTACGACGGAGGAGCACCCGCGATGAGCACGGAATCCCCAAGACACCCGCTGCCGGGATCGGACTGCGCCGCCATCGGGCCGCTCCTGCCGCTCTTGCACAGCCCTGAGCTGGACGCCGAGGAGGCGCAGCGCATTCAGTGGCACGTCGAGTCGTGCGCCTGGTGCCAGCACCAGCTCGCGACCTACGACGCGCTGGACAGCGCCCTGCGCCAGCAGTTTGGCGGGCCGACCACTCCGTTTCTCTCCCTGGAGGATCTCGTGTACGATACTGATCCTGCTGACACTACCCCCGCGTGGGTCATGGAACCGATGACGCGGCCGCCGGCCTATCACCGGCGCCGCCCCGGCCGCTTCTCAGGACTCGCGGCGCTCGCCGCCGCGATCCTCGTCATCGCTTTCGCTGGCGTCATTTTCGCCCAGCGCGGTGCCTTCCTTGGCCTCGGCGCCGGCCCGCACTCGACACTAAACCCCGCCCAGACCGGCCCAGCGGCGTCCCCAAGTGTCGCGCCGCCATCCACGAGCGCGAACCTCTACTTTGGCACGGAAGGTGGTGGCGGCGGCCTATACGCGCTCCACAGCGGCGACGGCTCCGTGGCATGGCACCTCTCCGGTCCGAGCTTCGACATCGCGCCGGTGGTGGTGCAGGGCATCGTCTACGCGGTCTCGACCGATGATGTGCTCTACGCGGTGCGCGCCCCGGCCCAGGGCAGCACGGCGGCCGCCATCCTGTGGCACGTCGCGGTGCGCCCCGGCGCGGCGGTGCTGATCACCGACGGCCACGCGCTCTACATCGGGTCGCGCGTTGCGCCCAACGTGTCAACTGACGCGCATGGCTTCATCGACGCCTTCAGCCTCAGCGGCCATCAACTGTGGACCTACGGCTACGATGGGGGCGATCCCGCCTCCTGCGCTATGAGCACCCTGCCTGGCACCCTGACCGTGGCGGATGGCTTCGTCTTCGCCAGCTCCAACTGCCTGCAGAGTCTGGTGGTAGGCCTACACGCCAGCAACGGCACCGACGTCCTTGAGATCAAGTCGCCGTTCCCGCCCGGCACGCCCGTCTCCGCCGGGCAAGGCCTGACGGCCGCGGGCGGTGTACTCTACGTCAGCAGTGCGGCAAAAGGCACCGGCTCGCTCTGTGCGTACCAGGAGAGCCGCGGCCAGCGGCTGTGGTGCCAATCGCTGTCGGGCCAGGATATCGAGATGACAGTCAGCGCGCCAGTGGTCGAGAACGGCCAAGTTCTGGTGACGACCGACCTGGATGTTTACGCGCTGCGGGCGAGCGACGGGACGCAGTTGTGGACGCAGCATATCGGTCAGCTTCTCGGCCGGCCGGCGGGGGCCAGCGGCGTCCTGTTCGTCGCGGGCGGAGACCGCACCCTCCACGCGCTGCGAATGACCGATGGCCAGCAGCTCTGGCACTATGCGATGGCGGGGAACGGCTCTGATCCGGTGGTGGGCGATGGGGTCGTCTACCTCAATAGCTACGTGGATGGGACCGGATTCGTCTTCACCGCGCTGCGCGCAAGCGATGGCTCGGTGCTGTGGCAGAAAACCTTCACGGCCACCGGCGCAACCCCTCCGGTTGTCGGCTAGCCCACCCATTGCAGCTCACCTGAGACGGCGGCAGGCAACTGAGCTTGCCGCCGTTCTTCGTGGCCGGGCGGCGCAGGGGCCAACTACGCGGCCACGCGAAGAGCGGTGCGCTTGAGGGCCGCCACCGCCGAGGCATTCTGGTCGCTCATGGGCGTCGCCTGCCTCTCTGCAATGCCGCTGGTGGCGAGCGTCCATCGGACGCCCCTACGCTTGCCCACGCCCATAATCGTGGCGACAAGCGGGGACGTGCCGCCCACACATTGTACCGGCGCGGGACGTGGGCTGTCTAGCGGCGGGCACAAGCATGCCCAGGACCCACAAGGGTCCCGGGCACGTGGGGCGTTGCTATGCGCGGCTTGGTCAACGGCCGTCCACGCAGTGCATGCGCCTACTTTGAGTCAGGTGGCTTGGGCGGCTGCTGCGCACCGTTGGGATCGACGGGACCGCCCGGCGTGTTGGGATTGGCACCAGGCGTACCGGGGGTGGGAGGGAAGCCAGGGCCGCCGCTCCCACCGCGCAGGTCGCGCTTGCCAGAGGAGCGGGTCTGCGAGCGGAAGTAGCGCTCCTTGGCGAGCGCGGCATCGAGGAAGTCTTCCGAGACCTCGGCGACCGTGTAATTGAGGGCCTGCTCTTCCTGGAGGCGCACCGCGTCGGCGGGGGGCAGCATGGCGGCGAGGGTGCCCAGGCTCGTGCGCGCCGCGCGCATCGCCCCGGCCCGGTCGCCGCCCTTGCGCAGCCGGATCGACTCGCGCTGCGTGCGGTCGGAGAGGTGCTGCGCGGCGAAGTGCAGCACCGTCTCGTCGCGCGGCTCGGCCTCCCACTCCGCCTCGCTCGCCGCGTAGCGGAAGCTCGCGCTCTGCCACTCGCCCTCGTGGTCGCCGGCCTCGTCGTGCCACGTGAGCCGCGCGCGCACTGTGCGCACGTCGTCGCCACCCTCCGCCCGCGCCGGGAACTTGAGCTGCGCGACCACGTGGCGCTCGTCGCCGGCCAGCAGATCGCCCAGGCTCAGCGACCAGCGTGCCAAGCCGGCTGCCCCCGCGCGTACCGCATAGGCGCTGACAACTTCGAGCTCCACGCCCGGCTCGGCCTGGATTTCGAGCTGCGCCCCCTGCGCCGCGACGCCGAGCATTTGCTCCAGCTCGCCGATGAAGGTGGTGGCAATCTCAGCCGGCGTGCGCAGGTGGTGGAATTGTCCGCCGCCGGCCTCGGCCAGCGGACCGAGCAGCTCCTCGTCGTAGTCGTCGCCGATGCCGAAGGTGCTCGTGCCGACGCCCGCGTGCTGGCGCACGCCGACCGCCTCTTCGGCGATCTGGCGCGGATCGGTCACGCCGACATTGGCCTGCCCATCGGTCAGCAAGAAACAGCGGCGCACGCCGTCGGCGGCCTCGGCCGGCGCGCGCGTCTCGGCGGCGATCGCGCGGCAGCCGACGAGCCAGCCCTCGTGCAGCGCGGTGCTGCCGCGAGCCTCGATGCGCGCAAGCTCGGCCGTCACGTGCGCCCGCATGAGCTGTGTTACCGGCGCCTCGGCCTGCACGGTGTCTATATGGTCGTCGAAGACCACCACGGCGGCGGTGTCGCGCTCGGTGAGACGACTGAGCACGGAGAGCGCCGCGGTCTTGGCGGTCTCGACCTTGCCGCCGCCCATCGAGCCGCTGCGGTCGATCACCAGCGCGACGTGCAGCGGCGGACGCTGGGGCTGTTCGCGCACCGCCGACTCGGCGACACGCACGACGAAATCCAGGTAGGCCGAGCTGCCGCCCGCGCGGATCAGCCGGCGCTCGGGGCGCGGCTCCAGCACGACGCTCACGCCCGATGCGGGGTTCTGTTGGGGGTTCTCGGAATCGTGGGAATCACTCATGGCGAGCTAGGTCTCCTCTTGGGCTTGGGCATTCAATGCGTCGCGTGCGGCCTCCAGCAGCCGCTCGATCACCTCGCTTTGTGTGGTGGCGATGTCGCCGCGTACGTGCAGCTCGATGCCCGGCGCCACGGTCCAGCGCCGCCATGCCTCTTCCGTTCCTCTCGCCGCGCTCGGATGCGCCTGCGTGACACCGCGCTTCACCGTCGGCGGGGGCGGCGCAGAGAGCACTGGATGCCGCGGCTGCCGCATGGGTGCGGCCGCGGCCGGGGGCTGTTGCGCGCCGCCGGCCTGCGCGAGCAGCGCGGAGATGTAGTCCTTGGGCGAGGAAGCCGCCGCGCTGGTCTCTAGCTCCTCCGCCCGGTGCGCTTCTTCGCGCAATACGGCGCGCGCCTCGTCCGCCGGAAGGCGCGCCAGCAGCTCGCGGATCTCGCCTAGCGGCACGCGCCGCGCGACGAGCCGGCGAATGAGCCGCAAGCGTACCAGGTGCTCGCCGCTATACGCGGCGCCTTTGCCGCGCGAGCCAGGTCCTGGCAGCAGCCCTTCGGCGATGTAGTAGCGTACGGTGCGCACCGGCACGTCGGCGTGCGCGGCCAGCTCTTCGATGGTCAGCCGCGGTGGCATGCTCTCGTTCATGCCGCAAGTATACACATTATCACTGTCACTGTCAATATCCGTGGCGCGCTGCGGTAGACTACGAGAGGGCGCTCGGATTGTATGCGGCAGTCGGCGAGGTGACGCATGGGCGGGCAGCACGGGGCGCATATGGAGCGACACGAGGGGCGGCGACCGCTGGTGGTCGGCGTAGCCGGTGGCACCGGCGCGGGCAAGACGACCGTGGCACGCGCGATCATCGAGGCCGTGGGGCCGCAGCGCGTGGCCGTGCTCTCCGAAGACGCCTACTACCGCGAGTACGCCCATCTCTCGGAGGCCGAGCGCGCGCGCATCAACTGGGACCACCCCGACGCCATCGAGACGCCGCTACTGCTGGCGCACGTGCGCGATCTGCTCGCCGGCCGCGCCGTCGAGCGCCCGGTCTACGATTTCTCGGCCTACGCCCGCGCGCCGCAGACGGTGCGCGTCGAGCCGCGACCGGTGGTGCTGGTCGAGGGCATCCTGATCTACGTGGATCCGGCCCTGCGCGCGCTCTGCGACGTCAAGGTCTTCGTGGATACCGACGCCGACCTGCGCTTCATCCGCCGCCTCCAGCGCGACGTCGCCGACCGCGGCCGCACCGTCGAGAACGTAGTACAGCAGTATCTCGCCACCGTGCGCCCGATGCACCTGGCCTTCGTCGAGCCGACCAAGCGCTACGCCGACATCATCGTGCCGGAGGGCGGCGAAAATCAGGTCGCTATCGAGCTGCTGCGGGGCGCGCTGCTGCACCGCATGGGCGCGTGACGCGGGCGATCGGCCTTGATCGTAGCTTGACTTGGAGCTTGAATATCGCCGAGCGATCGGGTACGCTTGCGCAATACACGGCGGACGCATGCTGCAAACCTCGGTCGCGAGTGCGGGACACCGCGACGGGCGGAGATGGAGGGGGACCGCGGGCGATGTGGCCGCCGGCAAGGGATCACGGGTGGTCTGTGAGGAGTGCGTGTGCCCTCATCAGAGAGGGTTAGTGCGGGAAGTGGGTGTTCCCATGGCGCGCTGGCGGCGGAGTCGAATGAGGATCCTGGGATGGCCGACTCGCATCGCGATTGCGGTGGCGGCCGTTGTCATGATGCTAGGAGTTCTTGCGATGCGCCAAGTGCCCCCGGCGCACGCGGCGAGCCAGCAGTACGACGAGTTCTGGCGCAACAGCTCGGCGTCCGCGTTCGCGGCATGGAGCGCGAACGGCGTGGCGGCCAGCACGAGCGGCGGGCAGGCCGCGCTGCAGCTCGCGCCGAGCCGCAAGGCACGTCTGGCATGCAACTCAGGGGATATTGATGGCGGAGCGGCGAGCTTCGACACGCGCTCCGGCCTCTGCGCCGGGACCGATCCGATGGCGCCCGGCAGCTACCTCAACGACCTGAGCTACTACAACGGCGGCTCCTTCTACTTCGGGACGCTGCTCTCGCCGGTGCATACCACCGGGTCCCCGATCGATCACGTCATCGCCTCGTGGGACGCGACGACTCCGGCAGGCACCTGGATGGAGGTGCATGTGCGCGTCCTTCAGGCCAAGAGCTGGACCCACTGGTACATCCTGCCGATCTGGGCCAGCGACTTCAGCACGATCCACCGCCATAGCGTCAACGGCCAGAGCGACACCGACGGCGGCGTAGCGACCGACACCTTCTTTACCAAGCCGGGACAGGTGGCAACGGCGTATCAGCTCAGCCTGACGCTCTTCACCACCACGCCGACTCTCAGCCCGTCGGTGCGCGCGCTCAACGCCATCGCCTCGTACGACGCCTCGCAGTACCCGTCCTTCGCCCCCGATACCTCGGTGTGGGGCACGAACCTGCCGGTGCCGCAGCGCTCGCAGATGCTGCCTCAGTATCAGGGACTGGGCTACGGCGGTGGCGGCGAGGTGTGGTGCAGCCCGACCTCGACCAGCATGGTCATGGCCTACTGGTCGAACGTGCTGGGTCAGAGCAATCTCAACCAGACGGTGCCCGACGCGGCGCAGGGGACGTATGACTTCGCCTACGGTGGGACCGGCAACTGGCCGTTCAACACCGCCTACGCCGCGAGCTACGGCCTGACCGCCTTTGTGACGCGCATGGACAACATGAGCCAGGTGGAGCAGTGGATCAAGGCCGGCGTGCCGATTGTCATCAGCGTGGCCTTCAATAACGGGCAGTTGCCGGGCGAGCCGGTGAAGAACTCGCCGGGGCACCTGCTGGTGATCCGCGGCTTCACCAGCAGCGGTGACGTGATCACCAACGACCCCGCGGCGGCCACCGATGACCAGGTGCAGATCGTCTATCACCGCGCGGACCTGGAGTACGTCTGGCAGTACGGCTCGAATGGCACGGCGTACGTGATGTATCCGCAGGGCTGGCCGGTGCCGACCACCGACGCGGCCGGGAGCTGGTGACGAGAGCGCACCATCACCGCGTGGCAAGATACCTGCGACCCGCCACACTCGCTAACCTTGAAGCTGAATATCGGCCGTCATAGCGATCTTTGACTGGCTCCAGACCGATGTGACCAGCATGCTGGTCGCGCGCTGCAGCACGTTGGAGCCGCTGCCCACTGGCGGCGTGTGCGAGAGCAGCGCCGCGAGGTTGACGTAGGTGGTAGACATCGCGCCCGATGGCGCCGCCGCCACAAGTTGCTGGAACGCCGCCGAGCTGCCCAGCGACGGCGCCGCGCCGGAGGCGACCTTCAGCACGGCGGCCAGATCGTCGGTTGACCCGGCGACGATGAACGTGCCGTGTACCTGCGCCGCGACGCCCACCAGCTCTGTCACCGAGGTTGGCGCCGGGGGTGGGGTTGGCGGCGAGCCGGGCGGCGTCGGCGGGACCGAGTAGACCGGCTGCAACACGTCCGCATAGATGGCGGTGGCCGAGATTCCGGCGACGGTGGTTGGCTTGAGGGTCCAGTGCTGCGTCTTGGCGGCGGTGGTCAATGCGGCGGTCGCGGCGGCCGCGTCCGGCGCGCGGATCAGCCCCACCAGGCCGGTCACCTGTCCTGGCTGTGCGGCGCCAGGCTGGCGCAGCACGGCGAATGCCGCCGGTTGCTGGAAGACCGGGTTGCTCGCGGGCTGGCCGAAGTACTGCGCGAAAGTGTCGGCTGGTGCCGCGCCGGTGGTCGGCGCGGGGGTGAGCGATTCGACCGCCTGGTACGCCGCGCCGAAGTTGGCGGCGCCGGAGTAGGCGAGCGCGCCGGCCGGGATCATCTGCGCCAGGCCGGTGGTGTCGCCGCTCAGATCGGGCACGCTCGCCGGGCGCTGGCCCGGCAACTCGATCACGCCACGCACGCCGGTATTCGTCCACTCAGCATAGCCGCCGGCCGCAGGATACGCATCAATGAACGGGATGTCGGGCTGCGAGGCGCCGGGAGGCATCGAGAAAGCCGTGGTGTAGGCGCGCAGATTGAGGAAGAACGTGCCGAAGCGATCGGCGGGCAGGTCGCGCGTCGCCGCCTGGAAAGTCGCGGTGGTGTCGAGGCCGTTGCCGCCGGCGTTGATGCGGTCGATCACCGCCTGTGCCGAGGCACTGTCGCTGGCGACCAGCGCCCAGCCCTTGCCGGCGGTGACGGTCGTGCCGGTGATCGGTCCCGCGAGGCTGGTTGACGACGCCACCGGCGGCGCGCCGGGACCAGATGGCGGGGCGCTGGCCGAGCCGGAGATGGAGACCGTCGTGCCGCTCTGCAAGCTATACGACGGCGTGACCGAGTAGAGCGTGAAGCCGCCGTACGAGCTGGTGTTGATGGTGTTGCCCTGCTGCGTCTGGAAGCTCGCGGCCTTCTTCATTGCCGCCTGCGCCGCCCCGTCGTCGCGCGACTGGAGCAGATAGACGTAGCCGATCGGCGGGTATTGGAAGCCTCCGGGGGAGGAGCTAGTGGTTGCGTGCGGGAAGACGGCGAAGGCGATGTCGCGGCCGAGCCACGGCAAGATGTCGTTGTTCCAGTCCAGCCCCGTCGCCTGCTTGAGCACGTCGCCCTGGCCGGTGCCGTTGCCCAGGTCGCTGGAGCTGACGTGGTGGCCGTTCTTCACCGCCTGCACGGTGTCAATGCCGGCGAAGAGGATCGTGTTGGCGGGGACGAAGCGCGCGGCGGCGGTCTCCTGGTGCGCCGCGAAGACGCCGTAGAGCCAGAAGCCGGTGGTCGCCAGCACGGCGAGCAGCAGCAGCGTCGAGACGACTGCCAGCACGCGATGGCGCGGCTTGCGTCGCGCCCCGCCGGCAACGATGGGCGTATAGGCCGCCTGGGCCATGCCGGTGGGCCGCGTCCGCTCGAATTGATTCTCGTCCCACCCGGACGGCGGCGGAGGGGGCGGCGCGGCGGTGAGCGTCGGCGCGTCCGCGCCCTGCCCAGCCAGAAGGTATGAAAGCGGAAGCGGAGGGGGCGGCGGTGCGGCCGCGGGAGGCGGAGGGGCATCCGGCGAATGCTCTGCGGCCGTCCACGCGGGTGTCGTCTCGGCGCCGCTCGGCGCGAAGTCGGCGCTTGCCGCGATCATGGTATCTACGGGAGTAGTCGCCGCGACGGGCGCGCCGCACGCCGGGCAGAACGCGCGCCCCGCCTCGATTGCAGTGCCGCAGTGGCCGCAGAAGCGAATGGCGTCCCTTCCGGCACTGCCCGCCTGTCCTGTCGTCGCCTGCCGGTCGCTCTCAGGTGCTGACATCCTCCGCCCCCTTTGCCGCTGCCGCCGTGCGCACGCCGTGCGCCCCTACGCATCATCCCGCCCTGCAGCCGGGCGCATGCGAATCGCGCCCCTACCTACCCCGTCGGTGACACCACGCACAGCATACGCCTGGTGCCTGCCTGCCAACAAGGTATGTACGCGCGGCAGGTGAAGAAAGTTCCCGCAGCCACAAGAGAGCAGAGAGTGAAACCGCAGAGGACGCGGAGGACGCAGAGGGAGAGAAGAGAGAACGCGAAGGACGCGAAGCGAGCGCAGAGGACGCGAAGAGCGAAGAACAGGGGTTAGACTGCCGACCAGGACGCCAGAGATCATCCGCAAAAGCGAGGCGTGCGGCGTGCGGCGTGCGGCGCAAGGGAACGCAGATGGACTGTATCTCCAGACCCTCGGCGACCTCTGCGTCCCTCTGCGCCCCTCTGCGGTTCCTCTCTCTTCCTCTGCCTCCGCTTCCTCTGCGGTTCGATCTCCGAAGTCCCTACGCCACCACGTTGGCGATGTGGCGCGCCGGGACGTAGATGAACTTCTTGGGCGGACGGCCGCCGGTGGCCGCCTGCACCTTGGGGCGGGCGAGCGCGAGCCGGCGCACCTCTTCCTCGGTGATGTTGGGGGCGACCGTCAGCTCGTCGCGCTTCTTGCCGTTGACCTGCACCACCACCGTCACCACGTCCTCCACCAGCAGCGTTGGGTTGAACTCCGGCCAGGGCTGAACGTGGATGCTGCGCTCGTGACCCGCCTGGTGCCACAGCTCGTCGGCAATGTGTGGCGCCAGCGGCGCCAGCGGCAGCAGCAACGCCTCGATGGCCGCGCCGAAGCGCGGGTCGCGCACGACCGCCGGCTCCTCGGCCTTGAGGCGGCTCAGCTCGTTGGTCAGCTCCATCAGCGTCGAGAGCGCGGTATTGAAGTGCAGCGCGGCGTAGAGGTCGCTGACGCGTGCGATGGCCTGGTGCGCCGCACGCTCGGCCGCCGCACCCGCCGGCACCTCAACCGCCGGCCCGCTCTCGCGCTCGGCCAGCATGTCGGTCACCAGCGTCCAGACGCGGTTCATGAAGCGCCACACGCCCTCGATGCTGGAGCTGTTCCAGGGGCCTCCCTGGTCGAACGGACCCATGAACATCAGGTACGCGCGCACTGTATCGGCGCCGTAGCGCTGCACCACCTCGTCGGGGGCGATCACGTTGCCGCGCGACTTCGACATCTTCTGCCCGTCCGGCCCCAGCACGATACCCTGGTGGAACAGCCGCTTGAACGGCTCGTCGAAGTCCAGCAGGCCCATGTCGCGCAGCGCCTTGACGAAGAAGCGCGCGTAGAGCAGGTGCAGCGTCGCGTGCTCGGCGCCGCCGATGTACATATCCACCGGCAGCCACTCGTCCACCTTCGCGCGCGACCAGGCCTCATGGGCGTTCTGCGAGTCCACGTAGCGCAGGAAGTACCACGACGAGCAGATGAAGGTGTCCATCGTGTCCACCTCGCGCGTCGCGGGTCTGCCGCAGATTGGGCAGGTGGTGTTGTAGAACTCCGGCACGTAGCGCAGCGGCGACTCACCGGTGGGCTTGAACTCGACCTCGTCGGGCAGCAGCACGGGGAGCTGGTCCTCGGGAACCGGCACCGCGCCGTGCTCCGGGCAGTAGATGATCGGGATCGGCGCGCCCCAGAAGCGCTGGCGCGAGATCAGCCAATCGCGCAGGCGGTAGCTGACCGCGCGCTTGCCGACGCCGTGCTCCTCGATCCACGCGATCACCTTCTCGATGGCCTCGGGACCGGGCGTGCCGCTGAAGGGACCGGAGTTGACCATCGCGCCCTTTGCCGTTTTTGCCGCTGTCCACGTTTCGGTGGGGGTCTCCTCCTCGTCCTCGGGCCGGATGACCTCGACGATCGGCAGGCCGAAGGCGCGGGCGAACTCGAAGTCGCGCTGGTCGTGCGCCGGGACGCCCATCACCGCGCCATGGCCGTAGCTCATCAGTACGTAGTCGCTGATCCACACCGGCACCTGTTCGCCGGTGACGGGATTGGTGACGGTCGCGCCCAGCAGCACGCCGGTCTTGGGGCGCGCGGCCTCGGTGCTCAGCCGCTCGATCTCGGTCTCGTGCTGCGTGCGCTCGATGTACGCCTGCACCGCCTCGCGCTGCTCCGGCGCGGTCAGCCGCTCGACCAGCGGATGCTCCGGCGCCAGCACGAAGAAGGTGACGCCGTAGATTGTGTCGGGGCGCGTGGTAAAGACGGGAATCTCGGCTTCCTCGAACTCCTCAGGAGAAACCGCGGAGGACGCGGAGGACGCAGAGGAGGACTTCGGAGCCGGAGCTTTGGCCGCTTTGCGCGTCGCACGCCCGGCCGCTGTTCCAGGCTTAGGCGCCAGCGCCTTGAAGACGATTTCGGCGCCCTCGCTGCGGCCGATCCAGTTAGTCTGCATCAGGCGCGTCTTCTCGGGCCACTCCAGCTCACTGAAGTCCAGCAGCTCGTCGGCATATTTGGTGATGCGCATCAGCCACTGGTCGATCTCGCGCCGCTCGACGGGCGTGCCGCAGCGCTCACAGGCGCCGTTGACCACCTGCTCGTTGGCGAGCGTGGTGTTGCAGGTCGGGCACCAGTTGGCGGGCGCCTTGGTGCGATAGGCCAGGCCGCGCTTGTAGAACTGCAGGAAGAGCCACTGCGTCCAGGTGTAGTAGTCGGGCAGGCAGCTCACGATCTCGCGCGACCAGTCCCAGCCGGCGCCCATGCGCGCGAGCTGGCGCCGCATGTTGGCGATGTTCTCTAGCGTCCAGGTGCGCGGCTGCACGTTGCGCTTGATGGCGGCGTTCTCGGCGGGCAGGCCGAAGGCGTCGAAGCCGATCGGCTGCATGACGTTGTAGCCGCGCATGCGCATGAAACGGCCGTAGGCGTCGGCGCCGGTGTAGTTGTACCAGTGGCCGATGTGCAGGTCGCCGGAGGGGTAGGGTAGCATCACGAGGTTGTAGAACTTGGGCTTCTCGGAGTGGTCGCGGGCGGAGTACAGGTCGTCCTCGGCCCAGCGCGCCTGCCACTTGGTCTCGATCTCTTGCGGAGAGTATTTGCTGCGGGTGATCATGCTCTACTACCTCGAAGATGATGGAAGAATCGCTGGATCGCGGCACTACAAGTGCCCGCGCACAGGACGGGTCATGGCAGTGAACTGCCGGCGTACGGATTGATGGGACTTCAGGGCTTGCGCGCCGTGCTCCGGCTCTTCAAAGCCGAGGGGGCAGCCCCAAAAGCACAGCATACAGCAAAAAGCCTTTCGCCCGCTGGGGGAGAAAGGCTCTGGCTCGGTATGCGATGCGCCGGCTGGTGGACCTGAGGGGATTCGAACCCCTGACCTTCTGCATGCCATGCAGACGCGCTCCCAGCTGCGCCACAGGCCCGTACGCGCGCCGCACCAGTCGCCCCGATGCGCCGGCTCCCCCATGATAACACACGCCCACGCCGTTGCGCAAGGGCGATGTGAGCCTCACGACCATTCAACCGATCGAGGATATCTCCAGCGCGCGCAGCAGGGTCCGGCAGATGAATCCGCGCCTAAGGGCCTATCGGCCGCAAAGCCCGCCTACGCGGGCTGAGCCTGGCTGGCGATGGAACCATCGCGCAGCGATCGTCTACCTTCAGCCCTCTGATATGTCCATCGCCGCTGCTCACGCCACGAAGACGCGCAAGAACGCCACGAAGAACAGCGCCAGCAGCGGCAGCGCAACCAGCAGCAACGCGTGCTCGACGGCGGGGCGCGCCGACCAGCGGCCGAGCAGGATGAACAGCGGGAAGACCACCAGCATGTAGCGCATGTTGGAGGTCAGCGCGTACCAGTTGTGCGCGGGCGTGCAGAGGTCGAGCAGCAGGTGACCCCAGGCGTAGAGCACGTAGGCCAATGGCAGCCGGTGGATTGTGGCGGCGGTGAGGGCGATGAACGCCAGCGTGAAGGCGCCGTCCACGAAGATGTGGGCCTGGTACAGGCTGAGATTGGGGCCAAACTGGAACAGCGCGCGTCCCGCCCGCAGGAAGCCGACCACCGGCAGCTCGAAGCTCTTGCCCCCGCCCTGCGCCTGGGCGAGCGCCGTCGCACCCCACACACCGAAGCGCGCGTGCAAGTACACCACGAAGCCGGCGAACGCCGCCAGCGGCGCGGCGAATCCGGCGACGATCGCCGCGGCGGTTGGCAGGGATGGCAGGCGCCGGTCGCGGCGCAGATCCCCGACCAGCACCGCCGCCATTGGCAGCAGCAGCAGCAGGCCATGCGTGTGACAGAGCGTGGCGAGCGCGGCCAGCACGCCCGCGACAAGCCAGCGGCGCAGGCGCAGCGCGACGAACGTCCCCACGCTGAGCAGCAGGAACAACGACTCGGTGTAGGGCAGCACGAGGAAGAACGCCGTGGGGAAGATCGCCAGCAGGAAGACCGTCCGCCACGCGGTCTGGGGACCGTCGAGATCGGCGACCAGCCAGCGCAGCAGCCCAAACGCGCCGAGCGCGGCGGCGTTGGCGACGATCGCCCCGGCGAGCGCGGCATTGCCGCCGAACAGTGGCGCAAGCATGTGCTCGACGGCCGGCAGCAGCGGTGAGAACGCGGCGGTCCAGAGCTGCGAGTAGCCCTGCTGCGCGATCTGCGCGTAGTTCGCGCCGTCCCAGCCGGCCAGGAGTCGTCCGACGTACGACCACGAGACGCCGCTAGTATTCGTCACGCCGGGCAGCAGGAACGAGGCACCGACGTAGAGCACGCCAAAGAGCAGCGCATGCTGGAGCAGCCAGATGAGGGCCGCGTCGCGCCAGACCACGCGGTCGAGCAGGCGCACAGACGAGTTGCCCACCTTCGCGTTGGCCGCCGCTCCCAGATCGTGCGTCTTCGGCGTCTCCACCGTCCCCTGCGCCATATCGCTCCCCTCGTCTGTCTTACCCACCGATTCGTCGCTCGCGCGCCGCCCATTCTAACGCCGCGTATGGTGTCGGCGGAAGCGCGCTAGTACTACCACACGGCAACAGGGCATGCCAAACCTGGCGAATCAGGGCGGGGTATGCAACGGCCCCTGCTACAATCGGGGCAGCGAATCGCGGCTGAGCCGGCCATCAGTGGCGGAGGCATGAGGCGGAAAGGATGGGCGTGCATGGGCATGACGGGCGCGGAGTATCTGGATGCGCTGCTGGCGCTGCCGGCGGTGAGTGTAGGAGGCGCCGAGGTGTCGCCAGATGGGCGCTGGGTGGCGTGGACATGGCTGCGCGCGGGGCCGACCGCCGACGTGTACGCCGCGCCGACCGATGGCTCCGCGCCGCCGCTGCGCCTCACCGAGACCACCGAGAATACGCGGCTCGTTTCGTGGGCACCCGATAGCTCGGCGGTGGTCGTCAGCCACGATACGGCGGGCGACGAGCGCAGACAGTTCTTCCTTGTGCGGCTGGAGCGCCCCGGCGAGCTGCGCCCGCTGACCCAGCGCGGCGGATTCCCCAGCGGCGGCGATCTGCACCCCAACGGCCGCTGGTTCGTCTACGGCGCCAACGTGGACGAGGCGACCGGCGACGAGATCGAGCTTGACCGCGTCTACCGCGTGGATGTCGAGACCGGCGAGCGCGTGGCGCTGGCGCGGCTCAACCGCCAGGGCGACTCCTCGCCCAAGCTCAGCCCCGACGGCCGCTGGGTGCTCTACGCGCGCCAGGACCTCAGCGCATCCGGCCGGCAGGTCTGGCTGGTGGGGATTGACGGCCAGGGCGACCGCGAAGTTCTCAACGCCGGCGCCGATGCGAAGGTCTCGGCATCATGGTTCCCCGACAGCCACCGCCTGGTCGTGCTGGCCGAGACGCCCACCTATCGCCAGCTCGGCGTCTGGGAGCTGGAGAGCGGCGCGGCGCGGTGGTTGGTGGACGATCCCGCGCGCAACATCGAGCGTGCCTACGTGCCGGAGGGCAGCGACGAGATCGTGGTGGTCGAGGTGCGCGAGGCGCGGGTGCGGGCCTCGCTGCTGCACCCCGAGACGCTGGCCGAGCGCCCGATGCCCGTCGCGCGCGGCAATCTGACGCCGCTGGCGCCCGTCGGCGGCGACGGTGATGGCGCGTGGGCTGGCTTCTACACCAGCGCGCGGCAGCCAGCGGACGTGGTGCGCTTCGTTCCGGTCGAGGCCGATCCCGCGGCGTTTGCGAGCCTGACGCGCGTCTGGCAGCGCACGCCGCTCACCCCCGGCGACCTGGCGTCGGCCGAGGAGTTCCGCTGGGCCGCGCCGGACGGGCTGCCGATCCAGGGCTGGCTGTATCGTCCCTACGACGAGAGCGAGCCGCGCGGCACCATCGTCTACGTGCATGGCGGGCCGACCTCGCACAGCCAGGATGCCCTCAACCCGCAGATTCAGCACTTCGTCCGCGAGGGCTTTGTGGTGCTCGACCCGAATTATCGCGGCAGCACAGGCTTCGGCCTGCCGTTCCGCGAGGCGATCCGCGCGCAGGGCTGGGGCGGCGCCGAGCAGGACGACATCCGCGCGGGGATCGAGGCGCTGATCGCCGCCGGGATCGCCACGCCGGGCGCGATCGGCATCACCGGCACGTCGTACGGCGGCTACTCGTCGTGGTGCGCGATCACGCGCTTCCCGCCGGAGCTGGTGGCCGCGGCGGCGCCGATCTGCGGCATGACCGACCTGGTGCTGGACTACGATGCGACGCGCCCCGACCTGCGTCCCTATAGCGAGGAGATGCTGGGCGGCACGCCAGAGCAGGTGCCGGAGCGCTACTATGCGGCGTCGCCGATCCACTTCGTCGGCAACATCCGCGGCACGCTGCTGATCGTGCAGGGCATGCGCGACCCCAACGTGCCGCCGGCCCACGTCACCGCGGTCGAGGAGCCGCTGCGCCGCCTGGGCATCCCCTACGAGGTGCTGGCGTTCGAGGATGAGGGCCACGGCATCGGCAAGCCCGCCAACCAGCGCGTGCTGTACCAGCGCCTGGCGCGTTTCTTCGCCGACGCGTTCGGGAAGGCGTGACGCTCAGGGTATTGCCGCGACCTCCGCCGGCTCCCCTTCCGCCGCCGGGCTGTAGCGCATCACGCGGTCGGGCACCATCAGCCGGGGGTTGCCGGTGTAGAGCGCGCGGGCGGCGTCGAGCGCGTCGGGACCAGCCTGCGTCACCTCGGCGGCGCGGTCGAGCAGCGCGAGGTCGTCTGCCGATGGCTCGTCCCGCGACAACGGGTCGAGCATCACGCCCCAGGCGTCCCACAGCAGCAGCTCCATCTTGTTCTGCGCCGCCAGGTCCTGCACCAGCTTATCGAGGATGAACCACGAGCCTCGGATGTCCATGTCCGGCGCCACGCCGTAGCGGTTGGGATCGTCCGCGCCGGAGCGATACCGCTGCCAGGCGAGGCCGCCGGCGATGAAGCGGCCGGGCGGCACATCGAGCGGATCGAAGTCCAGAGCGAACTGCTCGACATGTAGCGGACTCAGCTCCGGGTCCACCAGCTTCCAGCGGCTGGCCGCGGCGTCGTAGACCTCGGCGATCGCGTGGTCCACGTTGAAGTCGCGCTCGAAGTAGCTGGCGAAGCCGATACGCACCCGCGCCGGGATGCCGCGGGAGCGCGCCATCGAGCAGAAGAGCGTGGCGAAGTCGCGGCAGCAGCCCACCAAGCGGTTGCCCGGCTCGCGCGGCTCGGTCAGCGAGCGCGGGTCCAGCTCCACCAGACGCGCGAGCATCTTGGAGACGTCGCGCGTGTCGATCTCGCAGACCCGCTCCTGGGGGATCGTGTGCCCGAACATCTCGCCGCCCCGATAGTGGATGATGAGGCCCTGCACTACGCGGCACAGCCCCGCGATGTCGTGCGGCAGGTCGTCGTAGCGCGCGGCGAGGGTGCTGGGATCGGTGTAGGGGCTTTGGGTCGCGTAGTAGGCGAGCGGGTCCATATCAAGCCTCCCTTGAATGTGAGCTAGCGGAAAAACCGGCTGAGGCCCCCTAGCTTTAGACATGGGGATGAAAGCCGGGTGGCCCGCTAGGGCCACGATCTGGTGCTAATAGTTGGCACTGCGCTATCTATCATGGTATCCTGCTTGCATGAGAGACCTACGCAGCAACAACAATGTCGTCTATATCTGCCGGTATCATGTGGTGTTCTGCCCCAAGTACCGGCGCAAGGTGTTGACGCCGCCGATAGATGCACGGCTGAAAGTTATCCTTGCCGAGCAGATCGAGCGGTGGGGCCAAGAGTTGATCGAGATGGAAGTCATGTCCGATCATGTGCATCTGCTCGTGGGGTGTGACCCGCAGTTCGGCATTCATCGGCTGGTGAAACTGCTGAAAGGCTACAGCTCGCATGCGTTGCGTGCGGAGTTCCCGGCATTGAAGCGGCGGCTGCCGTCGCTGTGGACCAACAGCTACTTCTGCTCCACGGTGGGCGGGGTGACGCTGGAAACCTTGAAACGCTACGTTGAGCACCAGAAGGGCAAATAGGGATCGGGCGTGGCCGACACCATCCGCAAGACCTTCAAGTACAAACTGAAGCCGACACCGGACCAGGATCGGACGTTGGAGTCCGTCTTGTGGCACTGTCGCACGCTCTATAACACCGCCCTCGAACAGCGGAAGACGTGGTGGGAGCGCGGCCAGGGCAAGAGCGCGACGTACTACCAACAGAAGGCGGAATTGCCTGATCTGAAAACGGCCTGCCCGGACTATAGCGAGATCAACGCCCAAGTCTTGCAAGACGTGCTCTTGCGCCTGGACCGCACCTTCCAAGCGTTCTTCCGCCGCATCACGGCTGGTGAGACGCCCGGCTATCCGCGATTCCAGGGGCGCACCCGCTATCACAGTTTTACCTATCCGCAGGTAGGTGAGCATGGCGGGGCACGGCTGGATAACGGCTTCGTGGTCCTCTCCAAGATCGGCCGCGTGGCGGTGCGCTGGAGCCGCCCGTTGGAGGGGACGCCCAAGACGGTGATGATCTCCAAGGAGGCGGGCGGCTGGTATGTCTGCTTCTCCTGTACGGACGTGCCCACCGAGCCGCTGCCTCAGACGGGCCGTGAGACGGGCATAGACGTGGGGCTGAAGGTGTTCCTGACCACCGCCGACGGGCAGGCCGCCGAGAACCCTCGCCACTACCGCACAGCCGAGCGCCGGCTTGCCAAGGCACAGCGCCGCGTCTCGCGCCGCAAGAAAGGCAGCCACCGCAGGCGCAAGGCGATTGCCCTGCTGAGACGAGCGCATCAACGAGTGCAACGCCAGCGGCGAGACTTTCACCACAAGACGGCGCTCGCGCTGCTGCGCCAGTATGACGTGATCTACCTCGAAGACTTGCGGGTCCGCAATCTGGTCCGAAACAGCCACCTCGCCAAGAGCATCAGTGATGCCGGCTGGGCGGCGTTCCGTACCATCCTGGAAGGCAAAGCAGTATACGCTGGTCGCCAGGTGATCGCGGTCCCGCCTCAGTACACCAGCCAGGAGTGCAGCGGCGTGTTGCCCGATGGCAGCCGGTGCGGAGCGCGTGTGGCGAAAAGCCTGAGCGTGCGCACCCATGTCTGTCGCTCCTGTGGACTGGTGCTGGACCGCGATGAGAACGCGGCGCGCAATATTCTTCGGGCCGGGCAGGCCCGTCAGGCGCTAACGTGGCCGGGTGCGGCGAGCGTTGCC
>DASVAA010000038.1:0-19452 GCA_036376595.1 Ktedonobacterales bacterium
GGGAAGACCGGCAGCAGAAAGCCCAGCGCCTCGCCCATCTTGGCCGACCAGGCGCCCCTGGCGAGCACCACCGCGCCGGCCGCCAGCCGCTCGCCCCCGACCTCGACCGTTGTCACGCGGTCCCCCTCGCGCACAGGTGTCGCCACGCCTGCGATGATGCGCGCCCCGCGGCGCTGTGCCGCCCGCCGCAGCGCGTCGCGCAACAGCCGCCCATCCACTCGCGCTGCCTCGCTCGTGTGGATCGCGCCAGCTATCGTGGGGCCGAGCGCGGGGAACAGCACGCGGGCCTCGTCGCCGGAGATCAGCGATACGTCGCCGATATGCCCAAAGCCGGCCGCGCGCCGCTCGCGCAGCAGCTCCGCGTGCGCCGCCAATCGCGCGGCCTCGTCGGCGCTGGTCGCGACGTGCAACATGCCCACCACGTCGTAGCCGGTCTCCGTCTCGCCCTCCTCAGCCAGCAGGGCCAGCAGCGTGGAGTAGTAGGCCGAGGCGGACTTCGCGAGCGCCAGGAACTCCGGCGTAGCGCGCGGACTCGATCCAGGCGCGATGATCCCCGCACCGGCGGCGCTCGCCTGGCCCACGTCGCCGCGGTCCACCAGCGTCACCCGCACGCCGGCCCGCGCCAGCGCGTACGCCACGCTTGCCCCAACCAGCCCGCCGCCGACCACGATCGTATCGTCCATACGTGTCTCCAGTCAGCAACCCTACGTCGCCGCCAGTCTCCATTGCGTCCCTGTCTCATTGTATCCGGAGCGCGATACGAACGGCTTGAGAGCGGGGCAGCACGGGTACGTGAATATGCACGCCAGGGTGCAAGTTCTGGCAGCCCAAACCACGCGTCACCACTCCTCCTCTTGACTAAACGTTCAATCACTGGTATGCTCCCGCTTGAACGATCAATCAAGTAGGAGGGCGCGCGTGAGCGATCACAGGGAATCGGGTGAGTCGGGCGACCGCGAGCAGCGTGAGCAAGGGGACGGACAAGACCGGCAATCGCAGATCCTCGACGCGGCACTTGAAGAGTTTGCTGCTGAGGGCTACCGGGGTGCGACGATCAAGCGCATCGCCCGACGCGCGAAGCTGGCGTCACAGGCGCTGATCTACTGGTACTTCCCGACCAAAGAGGCGCTCTTCCAGGCCGTGCTGGGCCGTCATCTGCCGATTGTGCAGACCATCGGCGACACCGCCGCGCTGCTCGACCAGCCACCCGAAGAGGTTCTGCCTCTGCTCGCCCGCGCATATCTCGAGCTGGCCGACCGCCCCTCTGCGCTACGACTTGTGCGGCTGCTCGCTCCTGAGGTGCTACGGCGTCCTGAGGTTGCCGAGTTGCTGGGCGGGCGCGTCATCGGCCGGGTGCTGGGCTTCATCGAGACATACCTCACACGCCAGATCGCGCTGGGTCGGCTGCGGCCGCATGACGTGCGGGTAGGCGCGCGCGCCTTCGTGGGCATGATCCTACCCCAGCTTGGCGGCAAGACTTTCCTTCCTGCCCTGCGCGCCGGGGATCTCACCGACGAGGCGTACATCGAGGCGGTTGCCACGCTCTTCCTCAGCGGCCTGCGGCCGGAGCGACCTGTGGCCTGAACACTGGCGAGGCGGCCGCTGGTCTCCTGGGATAGGAGGAGCAGCTATGGACGACACACCCTGGATCCGCTGGCTCGACGAGGCGGACGAGGCGGACGACGACCAGATCGCGCGGCTTGGTGGCAAGGGGGCGAGCCTGAAGCGGTTGTGGCGCCTGGGGTTGCCAGTTCCGCCCGGATTCGTGATCACGACGGATGCCTACCGGGCCTTCCTTGCCGCCAACGGCCTGGATACCGTGCCAGCCGATCCTACCTCGTTGCATGTGCGTATCGCCGAGGTGCCGGTACCCGACGAGCTACGCGCCGCAATCCTCGCTGCCTACCGCCTGCTCGGTGAAGGTCCGGTCGCGGTGCGCTCCTCAGGCACGGCCGAGGATCTGACTACGGCGTCGTTCGCTGGCCAGCACGATACTTTCCTCGACGTCTCCGGGCCGCAAGCGCTGCTTGTTGCTGTGCGGGCTTGCTGGGCGTCGCTCTGGACACCACGAGCCATCGCCTATCGGCGCCAGCGTAGGTGGGACGATGGTGATGGCGACGGCAACTCAGACAGCGCAGGCGACCGCGCGGTGGGAACTCAAAGCGATACCATGTCGCTTGCACTCGCCGTGGTCGTTCAGGTGATGGTGCCCGCCGACGTGGCTGGCGTTGCCTTTACTGCCAATCCCCTCACGAGCGACCATACTGAGGCGACCGTTAGCGCCGTACGCGGTCTCGGCGAGCGACTAGTGTCTGGCGAGGGCTTGGCAGACGAGTGGGTCGTACACCGCTTGGGAGCCGGCGCTAAGGCCGTCCTGCGGCGTGACGCGCAGGTAGGAGTGACAGCGGAGCACGTGGCGGCGGTCGCCGAGATGGCGTGGCGGATTGAGGATGCGTTCGGCGCTCCACAAGATGTGGAGTGGGCCGTGGCAGGGGGAAGGCTCTTTGTGCTGCAGGCACGCCCGATGACGGCGCTGCCCGAGCCTGTCACGTGGGCCGCGCCCGGCGGGGGAGGCTGGATGCGCAACTTCCGGCTGGGAGAATGGCTCCCCGAGCCGGTAACACCCCTCTGCGAAACCTGGCTGCTGGACCGCATCGAGCAGGGCGAGATAGACGCCGAGGAGCGCGACTTTGGCTTGCGTCCTCGGCGGCCGTATCACGTGCTCGCCAACGGCTGGTATTTCTCGTCTCCCATTGGGGGAGGCTTGCCCCTGCGTGGCGTTTTAACCACCCTCGCGCGCCACCCGCTACGCATCACGGCGCTCGCGCTCAGCACTGTCCGGCCGGAGATCGCCGATCGACTCTTCATCGCCTCAGTCGCGCGTCGCTGGCGCAAGTTGCTGTTGCCACATTATCAGCGCCTGGTCGCATCGTGGGAATCTCGCATCGAAACGGCCACGCCCGCCGAACTGGTCCAGGCAATTGACGCTGTCGGCAGGATCGCCGGCAGGTACCTGTGGGACCTCAGCGTGGTCGGCGGTCACGCCTGGAAAGCCGAGTATGCTTTGGCGCGCTTCTGCCGCTGGCATCTCCCCGAACAGGGGATGACACACAGCCATCAGGAGTTACTTCGTGGGTTCCCCACACCGTCCTCAGAGACGCCGCCTTACGCTGTGCAGAGCCTGGATTGGATCCGCCCGACTTTGGGCGAGGAGCAGTCGGTATCACTGCTAGCCACCTCCGATCAAAGTGAGCGTCGCGCGCGTCTGGAGGAGAAGCGACAGGCAGCCGAGGCCGCGTTCCGGGAATCGCTTGCCGATCGCCCCAGGGTGCGCCGTCGCTTCGACAGGCTGCTCGCCCTCGCACAACGCTACGCCGAGCTGCGTGAAGAGCAAGCCGGCTGGTTCACCCTCGGCTGGCCCCTACTGCGCCGCGCGGTCCTGCGGCTGGGCGACGACCTTCGGCTGCACGACGTCATTGAGCAGGCGGCGGATATTTTCTTCCTGACACGAACAGAGGTAGCCGCTGGTCTCGGTTTCAGTGTCGATCATTCAGGAGTCCATCAGCAGGAGGGCGACCTGCGTTCCGCGGTAGTCGCCAGGCGTCAGGAGTGGGAGCGGCAGCGCCGGCTCAGCCCGCCGCTGGTGCTGGGGAAGCCGCTGGGCGCGCGTGTGATCGCGCAGGCAGCCGATACCATGCGGACGCCTGAAGCGGCTACGCAGGACCACGGTGATCCACGTGACGGCCAGGACGTGCTCAAGGGCATGCCCGCGAGCCCCGGCCGTGCCATTGGGCCTGTGCGGATACTCCGCGGTCCGGAAGATTTCGGACGATTACTGCCCGGAGAGGTGCTGGTGGCGCAGGTTACGGCGCCCGCATGGACGCCGCTCTTCAGTCTCGCCGTGGCGGTCGTAACTGATGGCGGCTCGCTTGCGGCCCATGCCTCGTTGGTCGCGCGCGAGTATGGCATCCCGGCAGTGGTAGCGGTAGGTGACGCGACCGCGCGGCTGTTCGACGGTCAGCGTGTCAGCGTGGATGGCAGCGCGGGCGTCGTGACGGTACTACCGTGACTTTGCCATGACCCCGCGCACACTACCAATGCCTGACATTCGGCAACGGGCGGAGAGAGACCGGCGGAGATAGACCTATGCATGTGTATGCGCTCGCGCTCTTCGCGCACCTGTGCGGCGTGGTGGGCATCTTCGGAGGCCTAGGCACGTGGGTGCTCGGCGTTGCCGCGCTCCGCCAGACGGAGCGTGTCGAGCAGGTGCGCACCCTGACCGCGCTGATCACCGCAGCTAGCGCATTGATGGTGGGCAGCATTGTGGTGCTAGGCATCGCGGGGTTCTACATGGCGCTGACCGTGTGGGGTATCAGAGCGACCTGGATCGCGGTGGCGACACTTAGCTTTATACTCCTTGCTCCCCTGGGTCTGCTCATCCTCGATCCTCGCGTGCGCGCCATCGCGAAACAGGCACACAGCGCGCCGGAGGGCCCGCTCCCGCACGCGCTTGCCGCCCGCGTGCGTGATCCAGTGCTCGGCGGAGGCCTGAGCGCGTACGTCGGATGCCTGTTTGGCATCGTCTTCCTCATGACCAATAAGCCGGAAATTGGTGAGAGTATCCTGGTGATGGTGCTCGCGCTGGTCATCGGGCCGCTCGCGTGCCTGCCTCTATGGTGGAGCGCACGCGTCCCAACACCGCGGCGCACGTCGTCAAGCGGCCACTCATGAAGGGCGGCGTGCGCCTGCTCCCACCGCATACGCGGGATCGGCACCGTTCTTGGGGTGGCATGAAGGTAACCGCGTCGCGGCGCGCGGTATCGCGCGGTATAATGCACATCACATGCAATCTGTCGTATCGCAATCGTGGCAGGGTGGGATGAACAGACTGGTTGGGGCTGGATTCGCCCTGGTGGGACTGGTGCTGGTGGCCGGAGCGGTGATCGAGGGATTGTTCCTGTTCCGCGTGTGGCCCACCAATATCGCGACATGGAAGCTGGGCACGCTGCTTGGCCTGGATGTGGTGTTCGCGCTGGTGCTGTTCTTCCTCGCGGTGGTGATCTGGCGCGCTGGGCGCACAGCGGAAAAATAGCCGCTTCTCCCCACCTGTAACCATTCGCCTTCCGCTAGCGTGTCACGAGTTGTTCACGAAATTACAACTCGTCGCGGGCTGCCTCGTATACCGCAGTAGCGTACAGCCATATCGGTGGCACGGCGCCTGCTGCATCCGCCGGGAGCGAATGGGAAGGAAGGGGAGATGGGCCACCTCTGGCGAATCTCTGATCCCAGGCAAGCGCAGGCGCGCGTGCGTCACGGCGGGCGAGCGGCGTTCGCGCCTCTGCGTGCCTTCGCGCTCCTCGCCCTGCTCGCGCTGTGGCTGGCGACCGCGCTCCCCGCGCTCGCCGCGCTCGCCGCGCCGAGCGCGCCCCATGTGCCCGCACACGCATCCGCTGCTCCAGCAGGTCATGTGACGATCATCGTGCTCGATATGAGTGGCTCGATGGCCCAGAACGATCCCAATGGCCTGCGCTGCTCGGCTGCCAACGCCTACATTGACCTCAGCAGACCAGGCGATTTCGTGGGCGTGGTGGGCCTCGACGCGGGTAGCAGCGCCGCCAACGACTCCGCGGGCTTCCCCGCGACGGTGGATTGGGGCCTGGCGCCGCGCGAGCTGTCCACCGTTGCCGCGCGGGCGGCGCTGCGCAGCGCCATCGCCCAGAAGTCCAACAACTGCGCCCCCGACGGCAATACGCCAACCTACGACGCGCTCGCCAAGGCCCAGGCGATGCTCACCCAAGCCACCCAGAGCGGCGCCAGCGGCTCAGTGATCCTGCTCACCGATGGTATTCCCGCTCCCAACCCCGACGGCCAGGTAAGTGCCATCCAGAAGACGCTCCTGCCGCAGTTCAAGGCCCACAATTGGCCGGTTGACACCGTGGCGCTGGGCAGCGACCAGAGCTTCCGCGGCTTCCTCAGCGACCTCTCCAGCGCCACCTCGGGCAGCTTCTACGACGACGGCCACGGCGTGGTTCCGGGCGTCTCCCCGCTCAACATCACGCCCTTCTTCATCCAGATCTTCCGCGTGCGCAACGGCCGCTCGCCTGGCCCCGACATCCCGCCCACCGCGCTCGAAGCCGGCGGCGTGACGGCGCGCAACTTCAGCGTCGGCGCCTACGTGAGTCATCTTGACATCGTCGTCGTGAAGGATAACCCCGTCACCGCCGTCTCGGTGGTGGCGCCCAACGGGCAACGCTTCCCGCCGGCCGCCGCCGGCACCTTCGTCTCGACCGACCCGCACTACGCGATCTTCGCCGTGGATGCACCGCAGCCGGGCGCCTGGGAGGTAGACCTGAGCAGGGGCGGCGGGCAGTTCTTGATGGATAGCCTCAAGGTCTCCACGCTCGCGCTGAATCTGGTCTCGCCAGCGGATGGCAGCGTGCTGGCGCTCGGCGAGCCGTTCACGCTCTCCGCAACGCTGAGCAACCAGGGCACGCCGATCAGCGGCGGCCGCTTTAGCCTGAGCGGGCACGTGCAGTTCAGTGGCGGCGCTGGGACCTCCGTGCAGGACGTACAGCTCAGCGACCCCAACGGCACCGGCGTCTACAGCGCCGCGGTGACGGTTCCAGCGGCCGCGCCGCCCGGCTCGTACGCCATCACCGTGACGGCCCACAGCGCCAGCGAGGACGTGATCGCCGCCCAGCGCGTGCTGCGCTTCGAGCTGTTCCCCACGCCGGTGATCTACACGCCTGGCACCAGCACGCCGGCCACGGGCACCGTCACCGCCTCGGCGGTGGCCTGGGACCCGCTGCTGAGCCTGCTCTACCGGCTGCCGGTGGCCAGTGCGCTCGGCGGCTGGGCGCTCGACGGCCACACAGCGCAGCCCTCGGTGGTGCTGCACGGCCAGGTGCGGCTCAAAGCCCAGCCCTACGGCGACGCCACGGTGAGCGGCACCGTCGCCGCGCCGCAATCCTCTTCGAGCGCGCACGCCGGCAGCCAGAGCCAGAGTGCGCCGGTGATCGCGGTCGCCAAAGGCGATAACGGCACGTTCCAGCTCGTCTTCCCGGCGAGCTCGTCGGGCAGCTACGCGCTGAATCTGGCCACCGCAGGCGCCTTCGCGCAGACGCACGGCGATCTCACGCACGTGACGCGCACGGCGCGGGTGACGGTTGCGCCGGCCACGCTGGCGCAGGAGGTTCGTGCCTGGTTGATCACGCTGTTCTATCTCGCCGTGCTGGCGCTGCTGTTCCTGCTGGTGCGCTTCGGCTTCGCGCAGAAGCCCTTCGGCGAGCTGGCCGGCGGCGACGGTGGGCAGGAGTTCGTCCGCGCGCAGCGCGCGCCGTGGAGCGCGCTGCTCCATCCGGGGCGTGTCACCTCGCGCCAGATGGGGCTGGATAGCGGGTTGGTCTTCCTCTTCCGTCGTGGCGGTCGCATCCTCGTGCGCGGGGTCGCCGGTAGCCGGCACTTCCAGCTGGCGGGACGTCCGGTGCCGGCGCATCCCGTTCCCGCGGCCGAGGCTGAGCTGCGCTACGACGATGGCGACGAGACGCTGACCTACGTGATCCGCTCGCAGGTGACGGGCGATGCCCTCGACGACGAGGACGAAGCCGGCGCGCGCCCGCGCGGCGTGATTGGCCGGCTGCGCGGCCCGCGCCCGGACGAAGGCGACGACCTCTATGGTGACGATGGCGGTGCGAGGCGCCGCCGGGGGCTGGCGGCCGGACTGCTCGGTGTTCGCCGCCGGTCGCGTCAGGATGACGACGACGATGAGTGGGACGCGCCGCGCACGCGCCGCGCTCGGGGCCGTGCTTCCCGCGATGACGACGACGAAGTCTATTCACCGCGGCGTGGCCGTGGCGGCAACGGGCGATCGGCAGCCCGGCGCATCGCCGACGATGGCGAGGACGACCGGACCATCAGCCGCAGTCGGGGCCGCGCCGTGTCACACAGCCGCTACGACGAGGACGGCGGCGAACCAATCACCGCCCGCCGCGGCACGTCTGCCTCCCCCTCGCCCCGCAGGAGAGAGGGCTGGGGGGTGAGGTCCGACGACGACGAGGACTACAGCAGCTCGCGCCGCGCGGTACGCCGCAGACGCGCCTACGACGACGACGACTGGTAGGTTGCTTTATCTCCTCTCTCCCCTCGCTGTAGCGGCATTCCCGCCTTGCCTCTGCGGGAGAGGGGCCGGGGGTGAGAACCCTATCAATCTCCCCTCTCGCCGCGGGTCGAGAGGGATCGGGGGTGAATGCCCTCCACTCTGTTCGAAATTGCCCCTCGCCCGGTGGGAGAGGGGGTACGAGGGGGCGAGGTCCCCCACGAAGGAGACCGCGCATGGCGAATCCCGACTTTTCGCAGGCGCCGCTCGAAGCCCAGCCGCGCGCCGCCACCGATCCCCAGGTGGCCGTTCCCTCGCTCAATATCTTCCTGGGCAGCACCCCCGCCTTCTCCGCGCTCGAAGCCATGCGCCAGCTCGTCTACCTGCCGGAGCCGGACCGTCGGCGCGCGGCCTTCGTCTTCCTCGACATTGACGCCCCGCCCTCCGAGCTGATCCAGTTCCGCCAAGAGCACCCCGGCGCGCTGCCGGAGTTCGACCTGCGCATCTCGGTGGCGCACGGCGTGATTTACGCTGACGCGCTCGACGGCAGCGTCGCCCACCACACCTACATTCCCACCAAAATTCCGGAGTCGTTCGACAACGGGGCGGGTGGCATCCGCAACAACGGCCACGTCGCCGCCTGCACCGACCACGCGCGCATCGTGCAGGTGATGGACGAGGCGCTCTCGGCGCTGGGCGCGCTGGACCACGAGCGCGGCGCGCGGCCCGTCACCGAGATCCAGATCAACATCGTCGCCTTCCTCGGCGGCGGCACCGGCAGCGGCATCCTGCCCGACATCGCGGTGATGATCCGCCACCGGGTGCTGCAGCTCAACCTCAAGCACCGCCTCAACCTCTTCTGCCTGCTGCCCGAGCATGTGCGCGAGGCGACCACCAACGACGTAAGCTGGCGCAAGAGCAACGCCGCCGCCACGCTGCTGGAGCTGGTGGCGCTGAGCCTCGCCAGCGGTGACGCCGCGCGGCTCAATGCCGCTGTAGGGGCGGGGCGCCCGCAGGCCAACGGCCACAGCCCGTACGTCAAGTACATGCTCACCGCGCCGTACGTCGTGCGCGGCACCACCATCGCCAACGAGGTCTACCTCTTCGGCCAGACGGCAATGCACTCCGCCGAGCACGCCGCGCGCATCATCGGCCTCGACCTCTTCATGCGCATCACCAACGGCTCCGGCGTCGGATTCCTGGAGCGCAGCAAGGCTGTGGACCGCCGCACGCTCGGCAACTACGATGCGCGCGGCCTGCCGACGATGTTCGGCACCACCTGCCCGCTGGAGGTGGCGTTCCCGGCGGTCGAGACGGCCACCGCCTTTGCCCAGCTCACCGCGGCTAAGCTGCTGCCACTCTTGGCCGGCGAGCGTGCCAATGAAGGCTACCAGCTTACTCCCAAGGAAATGGACCTGGTTGCCGAGTGGGACCACGCGCTGGAGCAGCCACCGCAGCCGCCCTTCACCGAGAAGCAGATGCAGACCGCCGGACGCGACCGGCTCGATCTGTTGGAGGCGCGGCTGAAGAAGCAGGTCGCGGCGGTAGAGGAGGAGGTCGAGGATCAGGCGCGCGCGCTGGAAGCCAAAGAGATGAAGGCGCTCGCTGCCGGGCGGCTCGATCCCATTGGCCAGCAGGTCCGGCGCTTGCAGAGCCGCCGCCGTGTCTACATCGCCGCGCTCAACCACATCCAGGACCAGCGCATCCCACGCCCCACTGCCCCCGACCGCATCTTGCAGCGCCAGATGCTCAAGGCCTGGGCGATCTTCGGCCGCAAAGACAAGGCCGTGGCCGCCGTGACGGATGACTTCAATCGCGTGCAGCGGCGCAACATCAAGGCGGTCGTGCTGGGCGCGCGCAAGGAGCTTCTGCAGCGGCTGCTCGATCACGTAGAGGAGGAGCAAGAGCGGTTGGGACGCTTCCAGGAGAAGGTGGAGAGCGAGGACGTGACGCGCCGGCTGGAGGCAACCGCGCGCGCCTCGGCGGCCTGGAACGGCACGCTCGACAACCTGCACGTTCACCGGCGCCACATCTTCGATCTGCCAGGCATGGCGGGCATGGAAGTGGACGATGACGGCTCGCGCCCGGTGAAGCTGCTCTACGAGCTGCTGACGCCGGAGGACGGCTTCGACTCGCTGGTCGAGGACTTCACCGACTGGCTGGAAAGCAAGTTCGGCGACGAGGCGGCGCTGGGTGCGCTGGACGCCGCCGATCTGCGCGGGCGGCTGATCCAGTTCCTGCGCGACGAGGTGTATCTGGCGGCGTTCGCCGAGCGCAACCTCTTTGAGCTGGTGCGCGAGTGCTGTGTGGATGCCGGCGAGCGGGCCGACGAGAAGGTTGAGAAGGTGCTGCAAGCGCACCTCTCGCACATGAGCGGGCTGGCGCGCAAGCTGGTGGCCTTCGAGGATCAGCTCTGGACCGAAGGCTCCAGCAACCTCAACACCAGCTTCTACCTCGGCATGAGCTGGCGTACTGGCGCCCAGCGGCGCCTGCTCGATCGTGCCAAGGACCGCATCAGCGCGGTCTCGCGCGATGGGGCCAGTCCATTCCTCGCCAGCGCGATCGACCCGCACCGCATGCAATTGCTCTACGGCCAGCACGGCATCAGCCTGGGCACGATCCCCGATTTCTTCCAGCGTAGCAACAGCAGCATGGGCGAGTTCGCGTTCCACCAGGCCGCCTGGCAGGGCGACGCGAGCCGCCCGTATGGGCAGAGCAAAGCGCCCGTCTTCTCGTCGGGCGAGATGGAGCGCCTGGTGATGCACTCCGAGGCGCTGGGCTATCGCCAGCCGCTGCCAGAGCGCATCGTGCGCGAACACCAGGTTGGGGCAGGCAACGCACGGCCCGACTGGGCGGACGCCTACGCCAACGGCAGCGCGATGCCGCGTGCGGCGGCGCCCAACGGCAACGGGCACGCTCCGGCTGGCGACCCGGCGGCGTATCGCGCGCAGGTGCGTGCGCGCTCTGCTGGTGCGCAGCCTGATCCCGCCGCGCGAGGCGGTGGTGGGCCAGCGGCGTATGGCGGTTGGGGCGACGACGCATAGGAGTCCTCACCCCCCGGCCCCTCTCCTCTGCGGAGGCGAGGGGGAGCCAGAGATCGCGTAGGGGCGTCCGGTGGACGCCCGCCGGGCCAGGGGCAAGGACCCTCGCTCTAGATCAGGAGCGGCCTGATGACGGGTACCGCGACGCCGCTGCGCTTCCGTCCGACGGTGGTCGTCTGCCTGGGTGACGCCGGACGCGAGGTAGGCACGCAGCTCTTGCCGCTGCTGCGCAGCCTCGATCCTGCGCGCCGGGCGGGCGTCGCCGTGCTTGCCGTGCGCGATGAGGCGAGCGGTGCGCTCGCCGGAGACTGGCTGGACGCGCTCGACGGCTTCGAGGCGCCCGATGGCGATGGCACGCCTGGCGTGGATCTGGAGGCGCTGGTCGTGGAGGCGTTCCGCGGGCAGGAGCCGGGGCGCGTGCAGGATGGCGAGCGGCGCCACGGCGTGCTCGAAGACCCGGTCATCTGGCGCATCCAGGACGACGGCGCGAGCGTGCCGCGCCCGCTGGCGGTGGTGTGGATCGCCGCAGCGGCCGATGCGCCGGAGCTTGCGTCTGCCGTCGCTGCGGTCCGGCGCGCCGCGGCCACTGAGCATGTGGACTGCTGGGTGCTGCTGGTGCTCGCCAACGTCTATCCGCAGGACGCCGCCGCGCATGCCGAGCAAGCCGCGCGCTGTGCGGACCAGCCCTGGCGCGAGCTGCTGGTCGGCGACGACGGCACGCCCCCGCCCGCGACGTATACCTACCTGTTCGAGAGTCACGGCGAGCACGGCACGTTCTGGGAGCGGCCCGGCGACGTGGCCTACGCGGCGGCGGAGGCGATCTTCGTGCTGACGGCGACCGGCATCACCACCACGCGCGCGTACGAGGAGACGCTGCGGCGCAGCACGCCCGGCATGGTGCGCGAGGCGACGGAGCGCATCGCCGGCACCGGCGCGAGCCGGCTCACCTTCCCGCGTGGGCCGGCCGAGCAGTACTGCGCCAGCGTGCTGGGCGCCGCCGTGCTGCGCGCCTGGGAGCCACCCGACCTGGACGACGAAAGCTATGCGGCCGAGCGCGAGGCCGAAACGCTGGGCTGGCTGGCCGGCGTCACGCGCATGACACGCCCCGATCCGGCGCGGCGGCGCGGCGGACGGGCGTCGCCACGGCTGAGCGCGCTGGGGGTGCGCGACGCGCTGGGGCTGGCGCGGCCCGATCCCGATGGCGGGCTGATGTTCGCCCACCTGCGCACCGAGCACCTGGAGCGCCTGACCGCCGGACGTCCCGAGCGCCTGCCAGCCGTGGCCGATGAGCAGTACGCCGTCGCTCAGCGCGGCTACACCACCTGGCAGGAGGCGATCCGGCCGCGCTGGGAGCGTTTCGAGGTCGAGGTGGAGCGCGATCTGATCGCCGAGGTCGACGATCTGGCGCTTTCGGGGGCGAGCGGGTTGAGCCGCGCGCTGGGTTACGTGCGCGCGCTGCACGCCGTGATGGACGACGAGCGCACCCGCCAGCAGGCCGCCGACACGCGGCGCCGCGCGGCCTACGATCGCTTCCTGGACGACCTCGCCGCGCAAGGCAGCTACGCTCCCACCCGGCAACAAGCCGAGGCGAATGGGCAGGCGCTGGCGCGTGCCGCCGCCACCACGAGCCTGACAAATCCGCTGGAGGCGCGCGAGAACGACGTCGCGCGCGGGCTGGCAGCCCGCTACCTGGAAGCGCTGGCGCGCGTGCCGCCGCCACTGGCGATCGCCGGCGCCGTGCTGGCGATGGTGCCGCCCGCGGTCTTCGTGACGCAATCGCTCTTCGTGGGGGTGTCTCCGGTGCTGCTGACGGTGCTGCTGGCGCTGATCTTCGGGCTGCTGGGTGCGGGACTCGTGCTGCTGCGGCGCCACGCGGTCACGCGCGCAGCGGACGACCTGCGCGCGCTCTACCGGCGGCGGCTCGCGGCGCGCTGCGAGGAGCACGAGCACCTGCGGCGTCTGGCGCTGATCGCCGCGCTGCGCTATCGTGTCGCGGCGATGCTGGCGCGGCTGGAGGCCTGGGAGCGCTTCGTCGGCGACCTGGCGGGCGAGCTGGAGCGCGACGCCGCGCTGGTGGAGCACGCGCTCTTCGAGGGGCCAGCGGGCCGGCGCGACCTCTTCATCGCCAATCGTCAACGTTTGCGGCGCGATGGCTACACCCTGCGCGCCTTCGAGCGCGACGTCAGCCGCGAGCGGGCGCTCACGCCGCGCGACGACGCCCAATGGCACCGCTCGGACGAACTGGTGCTGCGGCGCCTGCTCGCTGCTCTGCGCGGACACGTGGACGTGGTATCGGGCGACCTGGGTGCGCTCAAGCGCCCCGTGCGCGACTTCTGTCTCGGCGTCGTCCAGCCGTACCTGCGCGGCGAGCTGGTCAGCCTGGCGGCGGCGCTCGACGCCATGTCGGGCGATTCGGCGTCGGGGCTGGTGGATACGCTGGTTGAGCGCGCCGCGATCCTGTATCGCCCGCTCGATCCCCCTCGGCCGGCGAGCGTCTTCACCGCCAGCCGCGACGATCTGCGCCCGCTGGTCGCGCAGGCGGGTCGCGCTCGCGGCGCCCTGGCGGTCGAGATTCCCGACGACGAGTGGCTGGCCGTGCTGCGGTTGGCGCCCGGCGGCACGCTGCCGTCGTTCTGGCCGCTCCCGCGCCCATCCAGTATAGCGGCGAGGCCTGCCTCGCCCGCTTCGCCCCGCCAGACGGCGCCCCGCCAGAGCCAGGGACGAGGAGGCTGAGCCGATGGACTCCTACAGCGCGCAAACGCCGCCGCCCACGTCGTCTTCCTCACACTCGTCGCCCGCGCCGTCGCCGTCGCCATCGGCGGGCACTCCAGAGCGCGTGGGACTATTCGCGCCGCGGCTCCTGCTGCTGTCGGCCATTTTCTACCATCCGGCGATCCTGATCGCCTATCTGCTCTACCTCTACGGGCCGGGCAACGTCTGCGTCGCGGGCACGCTGTGTGGATTCGGCGGCTATCCGGGACTGCTGCAGGCGCTGGTAATCCTGGCGGGCTGTGCGCTGCTGTGGCTGGCGCTCTATGCGCTGGTCTATCGCGCGGTCGCGGCGCCGGGCGGTGGTGCCGCCGCGGATTTCCTGCGCGACCTGTCGGAGTATCCGCTGATCGCGCCGCTGCTGCGGGTCTATGGCTTCGTGCTGCTGGTGGGGCTGCTGCTCGCGGTGCTGGCGCGCCACCTGACGATTCCGGCGCTGGTCGTCGGCGGCTTCGGCGCGCTGGTCTGCTTCTGCTGCGCCGGCTCGCAAACGAAGGCATCGCCTGGAAGCGGAGGCCGCGTGTGATGCTGTGGGAGAGTCTGCCGCGCGAGCCAATCCATGTGCCGCGGGATGCGCTCCAGCGCGAGACCGTCCTCCCGGCGGTGCAGCCCGGCGTCGTGACACTCCCCGCCGCCGAGCGGCTGGCGGCGCGGCTCTACGCCGACCTCATCGCACTCGCCGCCCGCATAGACGGCGCCGGGCTGGGCCGCGCGCTGTTCGGGCGGACGCCGGACGACCCCACGCCGGAGCCGCTGGAGGACGATCCCTGGCTCACGCCGCGCCTGGTCGCCGCCGACGTCGAGCAGCTCTGGCGCGACCAGTTGATCGCCGCCGCCGCGCTGGCGCTCGTCTCTGATGTGACTCCCGCCGCGGACGCAACCACGCTATCCGCCGGCGTGCCTAGCGCGGATGCGGATGTTCCTACCGCTCGCTGCCTGCTGGTCTACCGCATGCGCCCCACGTCCCCGGTGGCCGATGCGCTCGGTCCGATGGGAAGCGATCGCAGCACTCACCCGCCGGAGCTGGCAGCGGGCGCGCGCCAAGCGCCCCTCCAATTACTATCCCGCTTGCGCGCGAGGCTCGCCCTGCTGCTGAGCTGGACGCCGGCTATCGCTCGCCGCTCGTGGGCCTTCCCGCGCTCAGTCTATACCTTCCACTGGGAGCCTGCGCGCGCGATCACGCTCGGCCGCGACAGCCCGTCTGGTGCCGACGATCACGGCGCCAACGACCAGTGGACGATCTGCCGCCTTCGACGCCCTAGCGTGCTGCGCTAGCCAGCGAGCACGGTCATTGCCATGCGCTCGCTTCCTGGAACAGCGCGGCGGCCAGGTGGGCGGTGCGCGTCGCAATCTCCCTGGGCGTATAGGGCATTCCGTGCTCGAGCCACCACGTAATGGCTTCGACAAACAGCGCGGACACGAGATCGGGCACGAACGCATCCGCGGAGCTGTGGGCAGAGTGATCGGAGGCATGCGGCCCGTGAGGGAGGCGCCCGCGCGCCATGACCAGCTCAGCCAACGATACGCGCATCTTCCGGGCAAACCAGGGGCTGCCCTTGCTGCCGAGCAGCGCCCGATAGAGCCGCTCGTACTGCGCGATGTGCTCGAAGAATCGCACCCAGATCTCGGCGGGATGTTCCGCCCCCAGATCGCCGACCGCATCGAGCAGGGCACTCATCGCCTCGGCAAAGATCTGCTCCACCAGGTCATATTTGTCCTGGTAGTTGCGGTAGAACGCGGCGCGGCTCACCATCGCGCGCGCGGTGATCTCGCCAACAGTGAGTGCCTCGAATTCGCGCTCCTCGATCAGTTCAACCAGGGCCTCTCGCAGCAGCTTCTGCGTGCGCCTCACGCGGAGATTGCCCGCCTGGCGTGTCATTTCTGCCCTCCGTGTCTCAAGTGAGATAGATCCGCGTGATTGCACCTTGTCTGGCCGCGCTGGCTGGGCTAGGCTGAGAATCAGACGATTAGTCTCAACTGAGACATTTTGTCTCAGATCGTCCGTCATGTCAACGTTCGGATAAGGAGCACAAGTCATGCATTCGTTCGCGCGTCACCAGCACAGCAAATCGGACAGCGCGCCGGCCAACGAGACCAAAGGGCTTGTCGTCGAGGGAGGCTGGCGCTACGACCTGCACGGATGGCTCAGCGACGTCTTCCTGTTCCGGGGCAGGCTGCGAGCGCTGCGGAGGAGGGTCATCGCCCTGGCCCGCGTGCAGTCGGGAGATCAGGTGCTGGATGTGGGCTGCGGCACGGGAACACTGGCGCTGGAAACCCAGCGGCGTGTCGGCGGAGGGGGTCGCACCGCGGGCATTGATCCAAGTGCCGAGCAGATCGGCCGTGCCCGCGCCAAAGCGGCGCGACGCCACGCGCGCGTCGAGTTCCAGATCGGGGTGATCGAGCGGCTTCCGTTCCCCGACCAGGCGTTCGATGTGGTGCTCTCGACCCTAATGATGCATCACCTGCCAGACCCCCTCAAGCGTCAGGGACTTGCTGAGATCGCCCGTGTCCTCACGCACGGCGGCCGCCTGGTGATTGCCGATTTCGCGCCGAAGAAGGAGCGCCAGGGTCGAGCCGCGCGCTTTCATGCCGGGGGGAGCGGCCTGCACCATCTGGCTGCGCTCGTTAAGGAGGCGGGTTTCGAAGATCCCAACGTGGAGGAGATGCGTCCGCCGCGATTCTCCGCCTTCCCAGCAGTAGGCTTTGTGAGCGCTCTCAGGAGTTGAGCCAGAGCCGCTGCGCACGACGGCGGTCACGCGCCGTCCCCAACCTGACCGTGCGTCGGACCGCAAACACCTTGGGTGACAGCACCGCATGTGCCTCACCCGATGATGACGCGGCCGATGATGCCGGCCCCACTCAGCACCCCGATTACCGTCAGCACGGCGATGGCCGCGAGTGCGCTCGCCAGCCACCAGCGGCGAGCGCGGGCTGAAGTCAGCTCGACCAGACACAGTGCCCCCCACAGCATGCCCTGGATCAGGAACCACGGCTCGTTGAGGAAGATGTCCTGCGCGTCTGCCGCGCGGCGGTCGACCGATCCCGCGACGAAGAAGGGGAATTCCATATGTATCACGCCCGCGATGCTGAGCAGGCGGGTGGCGATGTCAACCAGCGCGTGCATCACGCAGCCCACGGCAATCACCCAGCCGAGGGCCAGAAGCACCACACGCGCTTGTGGCTGGCGCCAGAGCGGCGCGGTGGCCAGCGGCAGCACGGCGGCAAGCAGCAAGAGCACGGCGGCAATGCCGTTGATCAGCCGCCACTGGCTCAGCGAGACGGGCGTGCCGAACATCCCGAGCGTGCCGCCCAGCGCATAGTAGCCGCGATAGACCGCATAGAGCAGAGCCCAGCCGCCGGCAAGGTAGCGCAGGCGTGCCGCGGCCACCGCACGGGTGTGCGATGGCGTCACCAGACCATCTTTGCGATGCCACGCTTCCTGTGCGCCGCTGTCGGGAGTCAACGCGCCACTTTGCTTCTGGTTTCTGTTTCGCACAATCCTTCCCCTCTCGCCGCCCACCGATCGTTGATGGTCGCACACACTGTTCCATTGAGACTGCCGCTCGACAGCACGGCGCGCGCTCTGCCGCGCTGCCAGACGAAAGCCGGGTGCTGCGAGAACGAGGCGGCCGGCTAGTTTTCGCTTTCGTCCGCTTCTTGCAGCATCGCCTTGACCGAGTTCAAGAGTGCCGGCGCCTCATTCTGCACGACGTCCCAGATGATAGGCAGACTCACGCTGAAGTATTGAGGGGCCACGATATCGCGGAGGCCAGCGATCTGATTCCATGGGACGCTGGGGTGGCGCTGGCGAATTGAGTCTGGTAGGTGCTTGACGGCTTCGCCCAAGATCTCGAGGTTGCGCACGACCGCATCCACCGCCTGCTCGTTGGCGGCGAAGGTCGCCTAGTCTTGCGTCCCGACGTAGCGGATGATGCGGGTGAGCGCCTGCTGCATGTCATCCAGATACAGGCGATAATCCCGGGACATAGACCACCTCCGCGAAGATGCGCCCGCGAATGCGCGGCTTGATGGCGTCCGCCATCACCAGATCCACCGAGCGCCCAAAGAGGTGCTCGATCAACTCTTTGACGGCCATATAGCTGCGCAGCGTCGGCTGGTCCAACGTGACCAGGAAGTCCATATCACTCTCAACGTGGGCCTCGCCACGCCGGAAAGAGCCGAATAATCCTAGCGTGCGCACGCCCAATGCGCGAAGATCATCCCGGTGTTCCGCGAGGATGCCGAGAATCGTGTCAGGAGTAAGCTCAATGGTTTGTTGTCGCGCCATGCTAGCATCAGCCTTCTGCGTTCTCCGTCGCAACAGCCTGGCTACAGTGTAGCACGCCCGCGCCGACTCGCCCTCCCGGCACGTGTCCCCTGCATTGATGCGAGGCGAGCGGTACAGACAGTGAAGGCTGCCCATTGGGCACGCCATCTGCTGCATGCTCGCCGGGAGACACGACTGAATCCGCCAATGACGACCACAACCCACTTCAGCGCGCTGGCGACCCCACGCGGCGCCAACGGGCACTTCGCGCACGAATGGCGTGCGGGGCGCTGGCCAGTTGAGCTGCCGCTGCCACGCGTGCGGGCGGTGCGATACCTGCGGCTGCATCCCGGCAGTCGCTGCACCTTCCTCTACACCGTCGAGGGCTGGCAGGGGGCCGCGTGCATTGCCAAGGTATACGCCCGCCCGCGCCCGCCCTTGTCTCAGACTCTCGCCTCACTGCAAGCGGCAGGACTCACTGCGCCTGCTCGCCACCGCGTGCCGGAGGTGATTGCTGAGCTGCCGGCGCTGCGTCTCGTGCTGCTGCGCGTCGCCCCGGGCCGAACTGCCGCTGACATGCTGCAGGACGGCGATCTCGAGGCGACGGCGCGGGCCGGCGAGTGGCTGGGCGCCTTCCACACCGCTCCCATCGCACTGCCCACGGCCTACACACTGCGCTATCCGCTTGCCCAGGCCGCGCGCTGGCACGATCGGATCGCTCGCCACCTGCCCGCACTGGCCAATCGTGCGGGCGCCCTTCACACGCGGCTGCTCAATGCGCGCCCGCAGTGGCCGGGCGAGGTGCGGCTGATCCACGGCGATTTCGGCGCGGCGCACGTCTTCGTCGCCGCGGAGACGACGACGGTGATCGATTGGGATAGCTGCCGCGTGGGCGACCCAGCGGAAGACGGCGGGCGCTTCATCGCTTCGCTGTGGCACCTCGCGGCGCGCGAGCGCATCACGCGCGACGACGCGGTGGCCGGGGTGTGGCGCTTTCGCGCTGCCTACGCGGCCGTGCAGCCGCGGATCGCTGCGCGGCTGCCGTTCTACGCGGCGCTTGCCTGTCTACGGAAGGCGGCGCGGCTCGCCCGGCACGGCGAGCGTCAACAGCACCAGGCAGAGGCACTGCTCACGGCCGGCCAGGCGGAGATCGGCGGCGTCTCATAACAAGCAACATCAGGCGGAGAATCGTGTGAGTAGGCCGCGAACCCGCATCTGCCTGGGCAGTTGTGCCATTCGTCAGCGCGCCGGCGGTTCATGGCCGCGAGCGTTCACTACGA
>DASVAA010000039.1:0-25960 GCA_036376595.1 Ktedonobacterales bacterium
CGCGTTGAAGGCGGCACGGGAGCGCGCGGTTGGGTTTGCACGATGTGGGAGGTGGCCGGCACAATCTGGTGGTGCGTGCGAATGGACTCCAATGAACAATCAGGCGCCGCACCGCCTACCCGCGTGCCGGCAACCAGGGACTAGCGACCGGTCGAGCCGCGGAATGAAATGGTGACGGCGTCCCACACGGCACCCTACCCAGTACATCGTCCTTCAGGGGATGTGGGAGGATACGATGGCGCGAGAGCAGACCAGGGTCGAGCGGCCCGACCAGCACGACCGGCATGATCACCAGCGCGCGGCGAAGGCCACACCGAGCGGGGGCAAAGCCGCGACGACGGCGCCCCAATCCGAGCAGGCCGAGATAGAGGGCATCGCGCGCTACCGCCGGGCGACCAATTACCTCGCCGGGGCGCAGATCTACCTGCAAGACAACTTCCTGCTGGAGCGGCCGCTGCGGCCCGACGACATCAAGCCGCGGCTGCTGGGCCATTGGGGCACCTGCCCTGGCATCAACCTGGTCTACGCGCACCTCAACCGGCTGATCCTGGCGCACGACCTGGATATGTTCCTGGTCACGGGGCCGGGGCACGGAGCGCCGGCCAATCTCGCCAACCTCTATCTCGAAGGCACGCTCGCCGACTACTATCCCGAGCTGACGCGCGACCGCGCGGGCCTGGGGCGCTTCGTCAAGCGCTTCTCGTGGCCGGGCGGCTTCCCCAGCCATCTCTACCCCGGCATTCCCGGCACGATCCACGAGGGCGGCGAGCTGGGCTACGCGCTGGCGACGGCCTTTGGCGCGGCGATGGATAACCCCGACCTGATCGTGGCCTGCATCGTCGGCGATGGCGAGGCCGAGACCGGTCCCACCGCGACCGCCTGGCACAGCTACAAGTTCATTGACCCCGCTGAGGATGGCGCCGTGCTGCCGGTGCTGCACCTCAACGGCTACAAAATCTCGACGCCGACGATCTTCGGCTCGATGTCCGACGGTGAGCTGCGCGAGCTTTTCGAGGGCTATGGCTACGCGCCGCGCTTCGTGGAGGGCGACGAGCACACCCCGCTGGACGCCGACACCGCCGCCGCGGTGGAGTGGGCCTATGGCGAGATCCGTCACATTCAGCACGCCGCGCGCGCCGGGCGCCGCATCGCCGAGCCGCGCTGGCCGGTGATCCTGCTGCGCACTCCCAAGGGCATGACCGGCCCCAAGAGCTACCATGGCGAGCCGGTCGAAGGCTCGTACCGCGCGCACCAGGTGCCGATCCCCGACGCCAAGACCGAACCGACGAGCCTGCGCATTGTCGAGGAGTGGCTGCGCTCGTACCACCCCGACGAGCTGTTCGATGCCGAGGGCCGCCCAATGCCCGACATCCTGGCGCAGTGTCCAACGGGCGATCGGCGCATGGGCAGCAATCCCCACACCTTCGGCGGCCGCATCCGCCGGCCGCTGGATCGGCCCGACATCTACCGCTACGAGGTATCGCTGGTGTCGCCGGCCGGCGTAGGGGCGTCCGGTGGACGCCCGCTGCCGTCCGCGTCCGGTGGACACCCGTCGCGTGGCGCCGTGCAGCTCAGCAGCCTGGAGCAGGCCGGCCTCTACCTGCGCGACGTGGTGGCTGCCAATCGCCACAATTTCCGCGTGGTGTCGCCCGACGAGCTGGAGTCCAACAAGCTTGGCGCGATCTTCGAGGTGACGCAGCGCGACTACCAGTGGCCGGTGGTGCCGCGCTTCAGCAGCCACATCGGTCCTGACGACGGGCGCGTGCTGGAGATGCTCAGCGAGCACACCATCGAGGGCTGGCTGCAAGGCTATCTGCTGACCGGGCGCTATGGCATCTTCCCGTCCTACGAGGCGTTCCTGACCATCGTCACCAGCATGATGGACCAGTTCGCCAAGTTCCTCACGATGAGCGCGCAATTCCCGTGGCGGCTGCCGGTGGCCTCGCTGAACTATCTGGAGACCTCGACGCTGTGGCGCCAGGAGCACAACGGCTTCTCGCACCAGAATCCGGGCTTCATCAACAGCATCCTCAACCTCAAGGCGCCGTTCGTGCGCGTCTACCTGCCGCCCGACGCCAACACGATGGTCAGCACGGTGGATCACTGCCTGCGCAGCACCAATTACGTCAACCTGGTGATCGCCAATAAGCCCAAGCTGCCCCAATGGCTGACGATGGACGAGGCCATCGCCCACGCGCGCGCCGGCGCCTCGATCTGGCCCTGGGCGTGTACCGAGGGCGGGGTGGACCCCGACGTCGTGCTGGTGGGCATCGGCGACACGCTGACGCAGGAGGTGCTGGCGGCGGCGGACATCTTGCTGCGCGATCTGCCGGAGTTGCGCATCCGCGTTGTCAACGTCACCGACCTGCTGGTGCTGGAGCGCAATACTGCGCATCCCCACGGCCTGGACGACGAGATGTTCGAGGCGCTCTTCACCGCCGAGAAGCCGGTGATCGTCAACTTCCACGGCTACCCCTCGGCGGCCAAGCAACTGCTCTTTGGGCGGCGCCACCCGCAGCGGTTCTTCATCCACGGCTACCAGGAGGAGGGCACGACCACCACGCCGTTCGATATGCACGTGGTGAACGAGACCGATCGCTTCCATCTGGTGATGCAGGCTATCCGGCTGGCGGCGCCAAACAACCCGCGTGTGGCGGCGCGAGCCAGCGAGCGTGTCCACCACTACGAGTACGTGCTGGGCGACTTCCGCCGCTATATCGAGCAGCACGGTGAGGACCCGGCGGAGATCACCGACTGGCGCTGGTCGCGATAGGGCGCCTCGGCTTTGAAAAGCCGGAGCACGGCGCGCGATGTGGGGCCTCGGCTCTCAAGAGCCGGAGCACGACCACGAAGGACTGAAGTCCGGGAGTTCACTCCCCTCGCGCGTGCGCCGGCACTTCAGGGCCGCGATCCGCAAGCCAGGGCACGGCCATCATGGAGACCGCGTATGAAGATCCTCGCGCTCAACGCCGGGTCGAGCAGCCAGAAGAGCCGCCTGTACGCGATCGAGCGGGAGACGGGTCAGACGGGCGTCCACCGGACGCAGGCAGCGGGCGTCCACCGGACGCCCCTACTGCCGCCGAAGCCAATGTGGGAAGCGGAGATTGATTGGGGGCAGCGGCCGGGAGTCGCCGTGCTGCGGGTGGAGACAGATGGCGGCGCGACGTTACAGCGCGAGCTGCCCGCCGAGCGGCAGGCGGCGCTGGCGGCGATGATCGAGACGCTGTGGGCTGGCCCAGCGTGCGTGGTGAGCGGGCCGAGCGAGATTGACGGCGTGGGGCATCGCGTGGTGCATGGCGGGCTGGAGTACGAGGAGAGCGTGCGCGTCACGCCGCAGGTGACGGCGGCGATTGGGCGCATGGCCGTGATCGCGCCGGAGCATAACCCCGCCGCGCTCGACGGGATGGCGGTGGTGGAGCGCATGCTGGGCGCGAGCACACCACAGGTGGCCGTCTTCGATACCGCCTTCCATGCCCACATGCCGCAGGCCGCCGCGGTCTATCCCGGCCCCTACGCCTGGTTCGAGCAGGGCATCCGCCGCTTCGGCTTCCATGGCATCAGCTATCAATACTGCTCCGAGCGTGCCGCGCAGCTCCTGGGGCGCGATCTGGCCGCGACGGGCGTCCACCGGACGCCCCTACGGCTGATCATCTGCCACCTAGGCAACGGCTGCTCGCTCGCAGCGATTGCGGGCGGGCGCAGCGTGGATACGACGATGGGCTTCACGCCGATGGAGGGTCTGATGATGGGCACGCGCTCCGGCAGCGTGGATCCCGGCATCCTGACCTATCTGCTGCGCGAGCGCGGCGCGTCGGGCGATTCCCTCGACCGCACGCTGAACCACGAGTCGGGGCTGAAGGGCATCTCAGGTGTGAGCGGCGATATGCGCTCGGTGCTGGCGGCGCGCGACAAGGGCAATCCGCGGGCGGTGTTGGCCTTCGACATGTTCGTGCATCGGCTGCGCTTCTCTATCGGCGCGATGCTGGCGGTGCTCGGCGGCCTCGACGCGCTGGTCTTCACCGGCGGCATCGGCGAGCACTCGCCGGAGGTGCGAGCGGGCGCGTGCGAAGCCTTCGGCTTCGTGGGCATCCGACTCGACGCCGCACGCAACGCGCAGTCGCCGCATGATGCGAACGTCGCCGCCGATGACTCCAGCGTGCCGGTACTGGTGATCCAGACGCAAGAGGATTGGATGGTCGCCCGCGAGTGCTGGCGCGTGCTCCGTCGGGGCTGATCAGCCGTCGCATGACGAGATGGGATGGGATGGGATGGGATGGGATGGGATGGGATGCGGAGGCTAGAGCGGCACGCGCAGGGAGAGCAAGACGACGCCCACCAGCATCGCCACCACGCCCGCCGCCTTACGCCATGTCATCGGCTGGTGGAATACCGGCACCGCGAGGACCACCGTCACCACCACGTAGGCGTTGGCGAGCGCCGCCGCGGTCGAGACCGGCAGGTGGGCAAGGGCGAGATAGTAGAAGATCGAGCCGGCGCCGATCATCAGGCCGATGCCCAGCGCTGGCAGGCGCAGATGGCGCGATCCCAAGGGGCCACTCCGGTGGCGACGACGAGTCACGCGCACCATGCTGACCGCCAGGAGACCGACGATCACCATGCCAAGCGCGGTAAGGGCATTGAGCTGCAGCGGCGCGAGCTGGCGCAGCGCCGGCTTTTCCAGGAAGGCTCCGACGCCGATCAGCGCCACGTAGCCGGCAAGCCAACTGATGCCAGAGAGGCGTAAGGGCAAGGTAGAGCCAGGCATGGAGTGGGGGGAGAGCGACGGCGATGCCACAAGCGCGAAGCGTGCCCCGCCCTCCGTCGCGTGGTGGCTCACGGCGGCGCGGCGGCCAGCGTGACTGCGCATCGTAAGCACGACCGCGCCACCGATGGTCAGGACGAGGCCAGCCAGCGTGAAGAGAGTCAGCGGCTCGTGGAGCACGACGATGCCCAGCACCACCGTGACGACGAGATAGCCGTTGGCAAGACAAGCGGTGAGGTCGGCGGGCAAACGGCCGAGCGCCAGGCAATAGCACAGCGAACCGGCCCCGGAGATCAGGCCGATGCTCACCCCCGCCAGCGCGGGTGCCCAGCTAGTGAGCGCCGGACCGCGCAGGACGAGTAGCGCCGCGATGGCGAGGACGGCGGCGCCGATGCGCAAGAGAGCGTCGAGATGGAAGGCGTCGAGACCGCGCGCGATGGGCTGCTCCAGCAGGGCGGCGACACCAAACAGGACGATATAGAGCGCCATGAAGGCGAGCGCGGACAGCATGGCAGTCGCCCATTCCCTTCGCGAGCAACCCGCGGCACAGGTCGCCGCGCGCCTGGTGGTTCTCCTCGCGAATCGCGTGCCGCTGCGCCTAGGTTCGTGTTACAGAAATGGGCCAGAAAGCCCCTTGGCTTTAGCCAGGGGATGAATGGCCCCTGCCGCTTGCCACTTTCGTTGCCCCGCGGCAGAATACCCTGTAGGACACTTTGCACCTCACCAACCGAATCGTATTTCGCCGCGTTCCACGGTAAGTCGTTCCCGTGGGTAAAAGTACGAACGCACCTTGGACGAGGTGCCATGCGTTTGAGCCGGGTTCCGGTTGGCTTGAAGCTGCACAGCTTGCCCGGCGATGCATGCCACGTCCATCGGGGCCGGGCAGACCCTTCGGAGGCTAACGTAGTGGGTAGCCACAGGCGTTCTCCGAGGATCTCCCGGATTTGTCCGGGTAGAGTGTCAACAGTAGCCCAGCTCGGCGCGACCGGCCTCGGTCAACATCGAAGGCTCCCAGCGCGGCTCCCAGACGATCTGGATCTGGCCGCCGGTAATGCCTGCCACAGTCGAGAGCGCCGCGCCCACCCCCTCGCCGATCGATTCGTGCATCGGGCAGCCCGGTGTGGTCAGTGTCATCGTCAGGGTGACGAAGCCGTCGTCGCGGATGTCCACGCCGTAAACCAGGCCGAGGTCCACGATGTTGACCCCTAGCTCCGGGTCGTAGACGTTGTGCAGCGCGTCGTAGATCTGGGCCGTCAGGGCCTCGGTGTCAAGCGCGTTTTCCATAGTCTGCGAGCCTCCCCACTCTCACTCTCTCTCATGCCGTGGCCTGGTGCCGTGGGCGCGGCACACACATGAGCGGCCGTCATTGCCTACACCGTACGCGGCGAGCGGCGGAGAAAGCTGCGACCTTTGTCGCAGCGCGAGGCGTGGTGTCGGACCATGCTGCTCATAGACGCCGGCCGCTGGGATGTCCGCGAGACGTTGACTGACCGCCAGACACCTTGCGGCGCGCCGAGTCATGCGGTTTGTGAGCATCGGCAATCAGGCGTGTGAGAGAACGATCGCTTGCGAGGAGCCCCGGATGCTGCTTATTCTGGACGTATGCGATCTGTCGGTCGATCGCCAATTAGCCTGTGTGCTGAAGCGTTTCGAAGCGCTGGACGTGGGAGATGCTCTCCGGGTGGTCACCGATCGAGATCCTCGTGCGTGGCGCGACGCCTTGCTAGGCGATGCGCGCTGGCATGCGGAATGGCTGCCTGAGCGCCAGGGACCGGATGTCTGGGTGGTCCGCGTCGAGAAGCGGCCGCGAAGCGCAGGCGATTGATCGCGTGAGCGCGCTACGCGCTGCCGGCGGAGGTCGCACGGCGCGGATTGGCATAGCACCCTGGCGAGCGGCGCACACGCAAAGGAGTACATGCATGCCGGATGAATTGCCGCGCATCGCGCTGTATGCCGACTTGGCGTGTCCATACGCCTACATCGCCGCCTATCGCCTCCGGAAGCTGCGCGATGCGTACCGCGGGCGGGTGATCGTCGAGCACAAGTGCCTGTCGCTGGAGTACGTCAACCGCCAGCCGACGCCCAAGCCGACGCTGGATAGTGAGATCCCGATCTTGATGCTGCAGCAGCCCGACCTGCCCTGGCAGCCGTGGCACGCGCCGTTGTGGCAGTGGCCGGTCACTATCTGGCCGGCGTTCGAGGCGGTCAAGTGCGCCGAGCGCCAGAGCGCCGAGCGGGCCGGCGATCTTGCCTGGGCGATCCGCACCGCCTTCTTCGTCGAGAGCCGCTGCATCTCCATGCGCGACGTGCTGCTGGAGCTGGCCGCGCAGGTTGGGCTGGAGCTGAGTCGCTTCACCGCCGACTTCGATAGCGGCCAGGCGAAACCGCAGGTGATCGCGGAGGCGCGGGAGGGCTGGGAGCAGTTGAAGGTCGCCGGCAGTCCGACCTTCGTGCTGCCCTCGGGTCGCCAGCTCAGCAACCTGGGGCTGCCAGAGGTGGAGGTGGATGAGCGGCAACATGCCCGCGTGACGGGCCTGCGGCCCGCGCCCTGTTCAGGTGACGACTGCCTCGCGCTCTATCGGCAGATGATCGACGAAGCCGCCATGGGTGCCTGATGGCGCCAGGCCGAGCGCCCGCGCGCGAAGCGTGGTCCACAGCTTACGTCGGGGGCACAGCATTCGCGGCCAGCGTCATGCTACAGGTCCTCTGACCTCGACGATCAATGCAAGAGGGATCGAGAGAAGGGAGAGCATCGCATGTCGCAACCTACCTCGCCACTCACCACGTCGAGTGTCTCGGACAACGTGCCGCTGAACGTGCCGTTGCTCGACGAGATTGTCGTGTCGCCGGCCGCGCGCCTGTATCACGGCTCACCGGCGCGTCTGGCTGAGACGCACGCGCTCTCAGAACGGGTGGAGATAGCGCGGAGCGAGATGGCGACCGTGCTGCGCTATTGGGCGTATCGTCCCGAGGTGTGGCAAGTCGTCGGCTTTACCACGGCCGCCGACGTGCGCCCCTACGCCGCTCTCTCCATCGCCCATCCGATTATCGAGGTGACGCAGGCGCGGATGGTCGTGCGGCGCCAGCAGATGGGCCTCACGGAGAACGATGTCATCGCGCGGCACGCTTTCATGGAGTATCTGGCGGAGAGCGGCCTGCCGGTGCCTTCGCTGGTGGGGCGAGGCCCTGGCGCGGGAGCGGGCGCGCGCGGCACGACCTGGGCCGCGGTGCCGATCGTGCCGCTGACCGATCCGCAGCATGCCTCCGGCGTGCAGTATGTCATCGAGCAGGCGATCTATGAAATTCAGACGTACGTGCCGGGCAGGCGCTTTGTGACCGACGGCCCGGCGGGCGAGGATGATCTGGTGGTCGCCGCGCGCACGCTTGCCGCCCTGCACCAGGCGTCATTCGCGTATGCGGGTCCCGAGCATCGCTGGCCGCGCGAACGGGCGATGGGTGTTCTCGCTGGGGCCTATCTCACGCGCATCGCCGAGGCGGGCCGCCAGGAGCGGCGTCTCTCGCGGCCTCTCGCCGCTGGACTGCGGCGGTTGGCGCGTGAAGGTGCGCGCTGGGGCAAAGCTGCCGAGCAGCAACTTGCTGCGCGGCACGATCTGCCGTGCCTGCTAGTGCATGGCGACTATCAGCCGCATAATCTGGCCTTTGCGCCCGCGTCCGATGCCACCGATCGCGTCGTGGCGATCTATGACTTCGACGCGATGCATCGCGATTGGCGCGTCGCGGAGCTGGCCTACGCGCTGCTCGCGTTCGCGGGGCTGCGCTGGGACGAGCCGACGAACGCGGGGATCAGCGCGCCGAACCCGCCGCTGGTCGCGCAGGGACTGGACCTCGACCGCGCCGAAGCGTTTCTTGGCGCTTATGGTGCCGTCGCGCCGCCACGAGCCAGCGAGGCCGAGCTGCTTGGCGACGCGCTGCTGCTGGTGCTGCCGATCGTGTTCGCCAACGGCGTGGCGGAGGACCTGGTGTTCTTTGGCGAGCAGGAGCGCCCCAACCACCCGCCGCGCGAGTGCGGACCCCACATCGCGTGGGCCGAGTCCTTCCCCGACTGGATCGCGGCGCATCGCGACGCCCTGCGCGACGCCTGGCAACACGCCAGCGGGCAGTAGCCGCCGCGGTGTGTCGCCAAGGATTACGCGAGGGACAACAGACGAAGCCGAAGGAGGCCGTGTGATGATGGCGGGCATACTCGTGACCGGGGGCACTGGCGCGCTGGGGCGTGAGGTCGTCGCGCGTCTGTTGGCGCGCAGGCAGCAGGTGCGCATTCTCACCCATCACGCATCGGAGACGGTTCCGCAGGGGGTCGAGGCGGCGCCGGGCGATCTGGCGACGGGCGCCGGCCTGGAGGAGGCGCTGGCAGGGATAAGCATCGTCCTGCACCTGGCGTCCGGCTCACAACAGGCGCTGGCGACGGATGTGGGCGGCACACGCAACCTGCTCGCGGCCGCCGCGGCAAGGGAATCGGCATCGGGTGCGGCGTCCGCGCCACCGCACCTGATCTATATCTCGATCGTCGGCGTTGACCGCTCCAATATGCCCTACTACGTCGCCAAGAACGCCGCTGAGGCGCTGATCGAAGCGTCAGGCCTGCCGTGGAGCATCCTGCGCGCGACGCAGTTCCACGGCTTCATCGCCTCCATCTTGCGCTCGCTGGGTCTGGAGACGCAGCCAGAGGTGGCCGTGCCGGCGGGGGTGCGCGTGCAGAGCATTGACGTCGGCGAGGTGGCGGAGCGGCTGGTGGCGCTGGCGGAGCTAGGTCCGCTTGGTCATGTCGCGGAGATGGGCGGCCCGCAAATTCTCGACCTGGAGGCAATGGCGACGACATACTTGCGGGTGCGCGGGCACGGCCAGACGACACGCGTGTACGCCGAGTCGCTGCGTACGCCCATGTTCGATGCCTGGCGTAGCGGCACCAACCTCGCGCCGGAGCAGGCGTTTGGCGTGACGACGTGGGAGCAGTACCTTGCCGGGACCGGGGCGCCCGTCACCTAGCGGCGGCTTGGATTTGGAGAACCTCAGGCCTGCCGTCGCGCGCGCCAAGGTTCTCGTGGCGCCGCTGACATGCGCAGGGCGCGGCAGCCGTGCGGTAGAAGGCAACGTGCCCATCCAGCGAGGCAGGCAGTATCCCACGCGAGGCGAGGCGCACGCGTTGGAAGGAGCCATCGTCCACGCGCAGATAGATACCGGCCGGTACCTGCTGGCCAGCCTGAAAGAGCGGCGTCCCACATTCCTCACAGCATGCGCCTCGCATTGCCCGTATTCCTCTCTTCATGTTCCTGACTCGCCGCCGCGGCTCAACTCGCTCCGGTGGATCGCGCGCCGTCGCCGCTGAGCCTTCACTGCGAATATATCTCGCGGCGGGATACACGCGCTGCGACTTTAAGCACAGTGGACCCGCTCCGGCATGCACATCGCCGGGCGTGAGGACGGTATGACAAAAGTCGCTGCCCGGCGGCACCGCGGCGGAGGATACTGTCAACGGCGCGGCGAGCGGCACCTGGCAACGCTCAGGCCGGGTGGTCGCGCCGCCTCACGAGTCCACTGGTTTCCGTTGACTGGCGTCAGGTGCCGCCTCAGACGCAGCCCGATTGAGAGAGAGAGAGCACGATCACGATGAGCACCGCAAGCGACACGAACGCGACGGCTGTTCCCACCCCGCCCAGCACCCATGCGCTGAGCGCCGCCATCCGCGCGCACCACCGCGCCCTCGCCGAGACCCTCGACGGCTACACCGCTGACCTCGAAGCCGGCGTGAGCAGCACGGGCAGCCTCGAGACCGCCAGCCTCGCCGAGACGCTCGACGGCCTAACCGGCTTTCTGAGCGGCGAGTTGCTGCCCCACGCGCGCGGCGAGGAGCAGGCGCTCTACCCCGCGCTGGACCCCATCATTCGCGAGCACGGCTCGCCGACCGCCACCATGCGCGTGGACCACGAGTACATCGGCACGTATGTGCGCCAGATCGCCGAGACCGCGCGGCAGTTGCGGGCGGCGGGCGAGCAGCGAGAACGGGAGCGGCTGGCGCAGCAGTTGGCGCGCCACCTGATCCAGTTGCAAGGGCTGTTCACGGTGCATCTAGCCAAGGAGGAGCGCGTCTATCTGCCGCTGGTCGAGCAGGCGCTCTCGGCGGGGGATCAGCAGGCGCTGCTGGCCGCGCTGCACGAAGAGGCGGAGGGCGCCCCGCGGGAGCAGCAGGGCGCCGAGGCAGACGGGCAGCCGCTCGACGTGCGCGCCCTGCCGCCCGCGCAGCGCCACCAGGTGATCTTCGCGCGCTTCGAGGCGCTGCCGGTGGGCGGCGACTTCGAGCTGGTCAACGACCACGATCCCAAGCCGCTCTACTACCAACTGACCGCCGAGTATGCGGGGCAGTTGCGGTGGCAGTACCTCGAAGAGGGGCCGCAGGTCTGGCGCGTGCGCCTGGGCAAGGCGAGTTAGCGCTGATCGGGCGTGGAAGGCCGGAGTCGTTGAGCGTTGGGTCGAGGCGAGCGGTCCAAACTGGACGCGGACGATCGGCGCGGCCCACTCCGTGCGACGGAAACACAGCTTAGCCACCCGTGGATGTCTTCGACGGCGACTTTTCTCACGCGGCTCGCACGACGAGGTCGTGACCGGCCTGCGCCATGCGGCGTGAGTGAAGTCGCTTCCGTTGTCTATGTCGTAAGGTACTCCTCAGAAGCGGCAGATGCGGCGGCGGTGATGGTGGTGCGCGGTCTGCGCAATGTGCGGCCCGCATGAGCGGGAGCGCAAACGGCTGCGGAGGGAGTAATCCATGGAAACAGTCGGCGGCAACGAGTTGAGACCTCCGGCGGAAAGCGCCGGCGTCCGCGGCACCTGGCTGCGCTGGGTGCGCACGCTCTATCCCGGCTACTTCGCCAGCGTGATGGCGACCGGCATCGTCTCCATCGCGCTGCTATTGACCGGCGCGAACACGCTCTCGCTCCTGCTGTGGGTCGCGGGCTTTGTGCTGCTGGCCTTCTTCGTCGCGGTCTACCTGCTGCGTGGGGTGCTGTACGCACGCGCGGTGTGGCAGGATGCCTTCGACCCCAGCAAGGTATTTGGCTTCTTCACTGTCGTCGCCGCGGTCGGCGTCATGGCCACCCGCTCGGACCTTGGCGGGTGGTCGCTGGTGCCCGGCGTGCTGACCTTGGTGGCGGCGGCGCTGTGGGGCGTGCTGCTGTACTGGACCTTCGCTATGCTGCTGTTCACCAACACACAGCCTATCGAGCGCGCAGTCAACGGCTCGTGGCTGATCGCCATCGTCGCCACCGAATCGCTGGCCATCACCTGGGTGTTGTTAGCGCCGATCGAGCCGGCGCAGCGTCCGGCGCTGCAACTGCTGGCCTTCACCTTCTGGACGTTTGGCATGCTGCTCTACCTGATCTTCATCGCCCTCATTATGTACCGCTTCTTCTTCCATGCCATCCAGCCCAGCGATCTCACCCCACCCTACTGGATCAACATGGGCGCGATGGCCATCACCACGGTAGCCGGCGTGCGGCTGCTGGGCGTGGCGCGGCCGTCGGCCTTTCTGACGGTGCTGCGCCCGTTCGTCGAGGGCTTCACGGTGATGATGTGGGCCTGGGGCACGTGGTGGATCCCGCTCTTGCTGATTATTGGCGTGTGGAAGTATGTGGCCCGCCGCGAGCCGGTGCGCTACCACCCGGCGCTGTGGAGCATCGTCTTCCCGCTGGGGATGTATGCCACCGCGCTGCACCTGCTCAGCCACCTGGCCGGCCTGACGTTTCTGGCCGCTATCGCGCCGGCGAGCAGTTGGCTTGCGTTTGCCGCCTGGGTGCTCGTCGCCCTGGGGTGGGCGTGGTCAGCCGTGGCGGCCGTGCGTCCGGAGTTGCGCATCCAGCCGCCACGGCGTCCGCCCGCTGGGGTCGGCGAGCAAGCGGCAAACGAAAAACCCGAAAGAAATCAGGATTTCGCTTGGCGGAAGGGGAGTGATTCGATTTGAGCGCTTCCCCTTTGAACGCTTCTCCCTGGTGAATGCAAGCTTGACGCGCGAGGCCAGTGGGATGGGACTGGGCCTTGCCATCTGCTGCCAGCGCATCGTCGAGCGACACGAGCGACACTACAGCACGAGCCTCTCGCGGGGGCGTAACGGCCGCATCCCCCATGCCACTCAGTTCGGCTGCCTAATGCTGGCTCGCCGGGTGCCACGAGGCAGCGCTCGGCCGCACCGATCCTGTGATAGGTCCGTGAGACGATCTCGCGTCGTTGTAAAGTCCCCGTGATAGACGCCCACTACGCTGTATCTCGACGGCAGAAGCCACGAAGCCACACGAGCGCTCGGCTCAGCCTCATCGCGCAGGCTCTGCCAGAATCAACGCGGGAACCACAGGGGAGGCATACGACATGACCACGGCAATTCGGTGGCGCATCATTGTTCTACAAGCGGTCGCACTGCTCGTCTTCGGTTTTGCCGCCGGCGGCGCGCTCTACGCCCACAACTTCATCGGCGACCAGGTGCAGCAGCAGCTTGCGCCGCAGCAAATCTACTTCCCCACCACCGCCAAACAGGGGCTGCCCGCTGACCTGAGCCAGTATGCCGGCCAGCAGGTCCTCAACGGCGACCAGGCGCATGCCTACGCGGAGCAGTTCATCGGCCTGCACCTCAAGGAGATCGGCCAGGGCCATCCGTACTCCTACTGGAGCGGCAAGGCGATGACCGATACTGATCCGGCGCTGAAAGCCAAAGACCAAGCCATCGCCGACACGCTGTTCAAGGGGGACACGCTACGCACGATGCTCAACACCGCCTGGACGTTCTGGGTGATGGGGCAGATCGCGTTTTATGCCTTCTTGGGCCTGCTGGCGGCGGGGCTGGTCGTGCTGGGGGCGCTGGCCTTTGAGGTGGTTGAGATGGTACGCGGCAAAGAGACCGTGAAGACCATCGTGCTGACGCCGAGTGGGTTCGGGCTGACCAAGACGGCGCCGATCACGAGCGAGCCGGCAGCGGTCAGCTAACGCCTATGCGCTCTACAATGCGGGGCATAGCATGATAACAGAGACCCCCGGCTCGCCGCCGGGGGCCTTGCGATTTCCCTGAAGCTCTGCTCCGCCCGCGGTGCGCTCAGGACGCCAGAATCTGCAAACGCTCGCGATTGAGCACGGTGATGCGGCCGTGGTCGTTGCGCACCGCGCCCGCCTGCTCCAGCTCCTTGAGCGCCCGGCCCACCATCTCGCGCGCGGTGCCTGCCATCGCCGCCATCTCTTGCTGTGTCAGGCGGTGACGCCCCCGGCCTTCACCCTCTCCGGGCGCCTGGTCCGCCTCCTGGTCGAGCAGAATCTTGGCGACCCGCGCGCGCACCGGCAGGAAGGAGAGATCTTGGACCATTGATACCAAATAGCGCAACGTCGAGGCTAACGTACGCACGACCGCTTCGGCAACTCCAGACCGCTCGGCGATCAAGCGGCGCAGCTCGGCGCCGCTGGTGGCGTAGACTACGGTCGGCTCCAGCGCCATAGCGCTTGCCGGGTTGGGGCCGCCGTCGAGCGCCGGCACGTCGTTGAAGGTGTGGCCGGTGCCGATCAGCCGCAGCACCTGCTCCTTGCCCTCCTCGGAGGTCTTGAACACCTTGACCAGCCCGCTGCGCACGAAGTACAGCGCCCCACCCGGCTGCCCCGCCAGGATGATGATGTCGCCGCGCTGGTAGCGCCGCGCGACGGTGACGCGGGCGACGAGCGCCAGGTCCTCAGGCGAGAGGGTCGCGAAGAGCGAGATCTGCCGCAGGGTTTCGGCCTGGACTGCCATCCGCTGATACCCTCCTTCATGGCTCGGTCGCTCGTTGCCGCGCAGGCAGGTTCGACCGTACCAGTGCTCTTCCCAGAGGCATCGAGATGCGGAGACTGCGACCTTAGTCGCAGCCGCCCAACTCTCGCTCAGTGTACGCTCTCCCTGTTCGGATGTGCAATGGTGAGGCGCGGGTAGCGCGGGTAGCGCGACGCACCACGCAACCTGCCAGCAGTAGGGCAAGAACAGGGAGGCAGAGCGATGCAAGGCAACTCTATCCACGACGACGTGAGCGCCTGGAAGGCGGCGGCGGCGACCGTGCTGGACGTACGCTCCGAGCTGGAGCAGGGCGGCGAGCCGTTCGTGCGTATCATGGAGGCCGCCGCGGCCATTGCGCCAGGCGCGTCGCTGGTGCTCGTCGCGCCCTTCGAGCCGGTGCCGCTCTACGGTGCGCTCGGCGGTCGCGGCTTTTCGCACGCCACCCAGTGTGTGGCCGCCGATGAGTGGGTCGTGCGCTTCACACACGATGCATAAGGTGCCACCCAACGACTGGTAACACAACGGACGGTCGTGCGAACAAGCGGAGGCGCATCTCGCGATGGAGATCCCGGTCCATATACCCGCGCCGCCGGGCGACGGGACTGCTGCGCGTCCGGATACCGGCCGACCTGCACCGGCACCGATCGCAACCAGCGGACTGAGTGGGCTGACACGTGGCGGAGTGCCGCTGTGGCTGCCGCTGCCCTTCCTGCTGACCGGCGCGCTGGGCGCGGCGGTCTTCGGCGCGCTGTTGCCGTTCGTCGTACCGCAGGCGCTGCTGGCCCCCAACTTCCCGCATGTGCTGGCGCTGGTCCACACCGCCACGCTGGGCTGGCTTACGATGACCATCATGGGCGCCTCGCTGCAGCTCGCCCCGGTGATCCTCGTCAGCCCGCTGCGAGCAGTCCGCCTGGCCCGCGTGCAGTATCCGCTCTACGTGGCCGGTGTGGCGCTGCTGGTCAGCGGCTTCTGGACCAGCCATCTGCCGTTGCTGATAGTCGGCGGCGTGCTCGTCGTGGTGGCAGTGGCCCACTACGCCGTCATCCTGGGCACGACGTTGTCCTACGCGCGTGCGACGAAGGGTTCACTGCCACTCTCGGCATGGTACCTGGCCGCCGCGCTCGGCTACCTGTGCGCGGTGGTGGGCCTGGGCCTCACCGCGGCGCTCAATCTCCAGCTCGACTTCCTTGGTGCGGGGCTGAGCCGGCTGCTGCCGGTCCACATCACGCTCGGCGTGGTAGGCTGGCTGACCTGCACACTGATCGGCGTCTCCTACACACTGGTACGCCTGTTCGCGCTTGTCCACGAGCACCCCGACACCCTGGGCCGGCGCATCTTCGTGCTGGTCAACGCTGGCGTGCTAGGGCTTGCCGCCGGCTTCGCGCTCGGCTGGGTGCTGGTGCAGGTCGCGGCGGGCGTCTGCCTCGTCGCGGCGGTGGGTCTCTTTGCCTTCGACTACCGGCGCATGCTGCGGCTGCGCAAGCGCAAGCCGCTCGATGTGACGCAGCGCCACGCCCTCGCCGCGGTGGGCTACCTCGTCGTCGTGGTGCCGGCGGGGATCATCGTCGCGCTCTTCGGTTGGGGCCGGCCGCCAATCTTCGCAGCGCTGGGCCTGGCGGTGCTGGTGGGCTGGCTGGGGCAGAGCATCATCGGCTACCTCTACAAGATCGTGCCGTTTCTGATTTGGCAGGCGCGGTATGGCCCGCTCGTGGGCCGGCAGAAGGTGCCGCTGATGCGCGATCTGGTTCATCAGCGGGCGGCGGCGCTCAGCTTCTGGCTGCTCAACGGTGCGCTGCCCGCCGCGCTGCTGTGCGCGGTGCTCGGTTGGACGGCGCCGCTGCAGATTGCCTCAGGACTGCTGGGCGCGAGCCTGCTGCTGGCCGCCGCCAACGTCTGCGGTGTCGTCGTGCCCCGTCGCGCACGGCCCGCACCCGTCTCCGCTCCCGCACCCGCACCCGCGTCGTCCGCGTCGTAACCCCCCATGTTCTTGGAAGAAGCCGAGCGTTACGCGGCCCGCATGTCCCTCTGGGCCTCACTACGGTCGCGGATGGGTGGGTGGACCCTGGAGAACGGGGCCGCGAGGCGGGTGAGGCGTCCGCGTACGACCTCGTCGCCAACCAGCGCGATGAGCAGCCGCGTGTTGAGCACGCCGATGATCACCGCGATCGGTGGCAGCAGCGTGTCGAGGTCGATCCCCTCGTCAAAGGGGGCGGCAGGGTTGAGTGCCGAGACGAAGCCACCTCCCATGAAGAAGTGGAAGTTGACGCACAGCACGACGCAGGCAAACGCCGCGACCGCCGCCGCGCCGATCTCAAAGCGCGCCAGGCGGTAGTAGTGCTCGCCGCGCGCGGGGAGATGGCCGATCAGCAGTAGCGCGCCGCCCAGCAGCGCCAGGCCGATGCCAACCTCGGCCAGCTCGATGAGGTAGCCGAAGAAGACGCTGTGGGGCACGACGACGGCGCGCAGGAAGCTGACATACCAGCCGTTGGGGTTGTCTTTGAGGCCTTCGGCCAGCGTGTCGGCAAGCCCCTGGGGGAACTGGCCGGAGAGTACCTTGTTGGCGCCGGAGATCAGCCACTCGTAGCCGACGATAGCCTGGATGAGCGCGAGCAGGGTGCGCGTCCCTTTGCTGAACATGAGATGGTGGCTCCTCATCTACCGGGCGAATATCTTTGACCAAGGACCGGCGCGCGAGGTACGTCTGTCCACGGCACGCGACGCTCCAAAACATCTGATGCCGCGATTCTGCCGCGCTCGTGTCACAGCCCCATCACGGCCTGCCGTTGGCTCGTCACAAGCTCATCACAAGCATCGCCACAACGGACCAGGCGATACATCGCGGGTCGCCGGCGGACAGCTCTCGCGGGGGCGTCAGATGCTGGCCCTCCGGCTCCCGTGCGGCAGCGCTTGCAATCGCCCGCGGCGGTGGCTCCGTCCGGCCGACTCGCAACAGGGGCGATTGACCGTGATGAGGCTGTGACATCGCGCGCGCTCGTCGTGATGGCCGTGTGAGAGGCTTCGCCTACGGTGTACACGGGATGGGTTCATCGGAGCAATGCGGTGCCGCGCAGTGTCGCGCGACACTGCGGCTCTGCATCTCGTCCATCTGTGGTCTATCTAACCCCAGCGAGCACGGCTGCCCGAGCCTCCCGCTCAGGAGGAGGGCGACACAGGGCGAGCCATGGCGAGTCGTGGCGATGAAAGGAGAGGTAACGTGTTTCGGCGGGTACTCGTTCCCTTGGGCGGTGCGACCACTGACTCCACGCGCGAACGGTCGGCTCTCGAATTGGCCCGGCGCCTTGCCGAGCGCGAAGGGGCGCGGCTCGTGCTCTTGCACGTCGACCGCGCAAGCGCCGCTGGTGCGACCGATGAGACCGAAATTGGCCGCACGCAGATGGCGACGCATGGGGCAGTCATCAACCATGCGGCTGAGCTGCGACGCATAGGAGTGCCGGTGAGTGTCCACTTCGCATCGGGCGCGCCGGATCAGAGCATCGCCTCCACCGCGCGCGAGGAGCACGCCGATCTGATCGTCCTCGCGCCGCACCAGCGTCCGCTGCTGCGGACCCTGCTGCAGCCGGGCGTCACGAACCACCTCATGCGGCGTGCGCCCGCCCCACTGCTTATATTGCCAGAGCGGCTGCACGGAACGCGGGACGCGGCGGCTGAGTCGGCACTCGATGCCACACTTGCCGACGGAACCGCGGCGCCGGTCATCGTTCCGCTCGATGGCGGCCATGAGGCCGAGCGCGCGCTCCCGCTGGCGGCGGCCTTCGCGTGGGCGCACCGGCGGACGCTGCTGCTTGTTACCGTTGTGGCGCCATTGCCGGCCATCGTCGGGATGGAGATGGCGTATCCAGCGGTCGCCCTCCCGACAGCCGCGGACCTGCCCGAGGATCGTCTACGCGAAAGCCTGCGATACCTTGGCGGGGTGCGCCGGGAGCTTCGGGCGCACAGCCCCGACCTTGCGGTCCAGACGACGGGGCGCATCGGCGAGGTGGCACCGGTGGTAGCTGACCTGGCGGCGGCGCATCCGGGAAGCATCGTGGTGATGACGACGCACGGACGCGGCCGTGCGCTGCGGCTGCTACTGGGAAGCGTCGCCATGGAGCTGCTGAGCCTCACTCCGGCGCCGCTGCTGATTGTGCCGCCTCGGCGGCGAACACTGCGGCGGATAGATGATACGCGCGTGCGGGTGGAGGCCGCAGGGGCCACAGCGGTCATGGATGCCGCGGACACGGATGCGGGCAGGTTGGAGTCACCGCCCGATGCGCTAGGACCGCGCCCCACGTTCTAGAAGGGAGGTGTCACGCCGGTGACAGCACGAGCGCTGCCGGCTCGCACGACACAGTATACAGGCCGAGCAGGGCGCGTGACGCCCGATGACCGGCGCACGAGCAACGCACGCATCTGAGTCGGCATCGTGCGGCTGGGCCGCGGGATGGCTACTGACGAGCGTCAGCTGCGCCCATCCCGCGGCTCGGTGTGTGTTCCGTTTGAGTCCACAGCTTCGGGGTTCAGGACTCTCCAGCGTTTGCGTCAGGCCGGAGGACCTTGCTCGTCCTCCTCATCCGTCGCCAGCGGCAGGGCAATCGAGAAGGCTGAGCCAGCACCCTCCTGCGACTCGAACCAGATGTGCCCGCCGTGGCGTTCGATCAGCTCGCGCGAGAGGTAGAGGCCCAAGCCCGTGCCGCCGATGCCAGCCGCGCGAGCGTTGTCGGCGCGAGCAAAGCGCGCGAAGAGGCGGCTCTGCTGCTCGGCGGGGATGCCGATGCCCCGGTCGCGCACGGTCAGCACCGCCTCGCCGTGTTCGGTGTTTTCGCGCACCGTGACCGTAATCGGCCCGCCCTCCGGTGAGTACTTGATGGCGTTGTTCAGCAGATTGCCTACCACCTGCTCGATGCGCCGCACGTCCAGCCGGGCGACGACGTACTCGGCGTCCGACTCGACGGCGAGCGTATGGCGCGCGGTGCTGAACTGCAAGCGTTTGGCGACCCGCCGGGCGAGCGCGACGAGGTCGTGTGGCTCCAGGTGCAGCGCGACCCGATTGGCCTGCAGCCGAGCCACGTCGAGCAGGTCTTCGGTCAGCTCGACGAGGCGATCGGTCGCCTGATCGATCGTCTCTAGCGCGTCAAGCTGCCACGGTGCGAGCGCCGCGACCGCGCCAGGCGCCCCGGTTTCCGCATAAGGGCCTGCCGCGCTGCCATGCTCGCCGGCACTCACGCTCGTGCTCGTGCTCGTGCTCGTGCTCGTGCTACGTCGCCGGAGCATGTCCGTATAGCCCTTGACGGCGGTCATCGGCGTTTTGAGCTCGTGAGCGGCGATGGTGATGAACTCGTCCTTGACACGCTCGGCCTCTTTGAGCGCCGTCACGTCCTGGAGCACCACCAACGCCGCGCGCTCGTGCTCGTGCCCGTGCTCGTGCCCGTGCTCGTGCCCGTGCTCGCGGCCGTTGCCCTCAAGGCTCGCACCCTCGTCCGGCGTACCGCTCACACCCACGAACGGGATGACCTCCGCATCCCCTGCATCCAATGCTACGGCGTTGAGCAGCACCGGCAGAGCCGTGCCATCCGGCCGGCGGATGATCTCCTGGTGGTGGCGCACCGCCTCTCCACTCCGGACCGCGCGCACCGTCGCCAGCTCCTCCTCGGCGAGCGGCTGTCCCTCTGGCGAGATGATCCGCACCCCCCGCTCGGCGAGGAAGGTAGCCATCGGCAGGCCTTCGATCCAGGTGGCGCCCCACACGTCGCGGGCGGCCTGATTGGCGAGCACAAGCCGCGCCTGCGGCCCGCGCACCAGATAGACGCCGCCCGGCAGCTCGTCAAGAACCATTTGCAGCAGGGCTCGCCGCGCGTCAGCCTCAGCCCGCGCCTGCCGCTCGCGCAGCAGCCGGCGCGCCTCGGTCAGGTCGTGCCAGACCACGACAGCGCCCGGAGTGGCCTGGGCCGGTGACTCTGACTCAGCCGGTGCCAGCGGCGCTTCGGCTTCCGATTCCGGCACGGTCTGCCGCTCACGCGCCGGTGCCCCACGCAAGGGTGTCGCCGTGACGGCGTACTGGCGCTCCTCGCCGGCCACATCCGCGGTGAGGATGATGTCGGTATGCGCCCTGGCCTCCGCACTGGCGACCACGCTGCCACGCTCCTCAGAAGCCGTTGCCGCATCGGCCGCTGCTGCTGCGGTGCGCGCCGCACGCTCCAGCACGGCGCTCGCCTTCCCGCCTTCCGCGGCAAGCGCGCTCGCCGCGCGATTCTCACGGACCACCGCACCCTCGCCGTCCACCAGCATCACGGCGTCGCTGATGCTATCGAAAATCGCATCGAGCTCCTGGGCCTGTGTCTGTGCGGCACGATAGAGCCGCGCGTTCTCCAGCGCCACCGCCGCCTGCGCTGCCAACCCGGAGAGGAGCCGCTCGTCTTCCGCGCTGAAGCGCCCCGGCTCGATATGGCCCAGCAGCAAGCCCCCACGCACCTGTCCCTCGCGGTCCAGCAGCGGCACGCCGAGGAAGCTGCGCACCACCGGATGCCCGCGCGGGCTGCCGACAGCTCCCAGCTCCTCCGGGCCGAGCTGGCCATGCGCGTAGGAGGACGCCGCCATCCGGGCTGCCTCGCGACGACTCACCCTGGCCTGTTCGGGCGCACGGGAATATCCCTCCGTGCCGTCTGGTATCGTCTGCGCGGCGGTCGCACCGCGCCCTGCCGGTGTGGCGGAAGGGGTGCGAGGAGCGTGCGCAGCGGAATGCACCATGCCGAGCGCGTCGCCGACGCGCACCGGGACACCATGGCGGAAGATGGGGGCGAGCAGGCCCTCGCCGCCCAGCGGCATACGCCGGAAGAGTGCCTCTTGCTCCTTGGTGACGCCGACCACGGCTGCCAGATGGAAGCGACTGCCCTCCGCCGGCACCAGTGGCTGGCCATGGGCATCTAGCGGGCGTAGAGTGAAGGCGGCGAAGCCGGCACCAGTCAGATCGCGGGCTGTCTGGGCGATCAGGCGCAGCAGGCGCCCTTCGTCCAGCTCTGACGTGAGCGCGCCGCCGACGATGTTGAGCGCCTGCGCGCGGCCGGCCTGGCGCGCTGCTCTGTCGCGCTGCGCGCGCGCAAGCTGCACGAGCAGCAGCGTGAAGATGTTGACCGCCGCCAGCGTGAGGAGCTGCGCCGCGCCGCGTGTGTCCAGCGGCTTAGCCAGAACGCCGAACGGCGCGAGGAAGAGTACGTAGACACTCGCGAGCTGCATCAGACCGCCGAGCGCGCCCAGACGCCAGCTCCAGTGGTAGGCCAGCATGGCGATCAGCGGCAGGTAGACGACGCCGGGATTGGGCAGGGGCACGATCAGGCGATCAATCGCCAGCACCACCAGCGTGACGAACGCCGTGCCCAGCAGCAGCAGCGCCACCCCCGCACGCGGCTCGCCCTGCCAGCCTATCACCCGCGCACGTGCGTTCCGCACCCTCGGTGCATCCCATGCCCTGCGCAGGCGCGCGCGCGCCTCCCGGCCGAAGGCCGCGAGACGGCCGAGTCGCGGGTGGGTGGCCGCGGTGACCTGTCGCGGTCCGCGGTCCAGGCGTGTCGTGCGCCGCATACGCCGAGGCGGGCTGCCTGAGGCAGACCTGGCGCCGGACTCCGTAGACTTGCTCACGCGGCCTATCTCTCACTCGGATGGATATCGCGCGCCGTCCCGGCCTGCGGGTCGCGCTGGCACGAGCTATGGCGCGGATCACGATGATACCCGCTGTGTGGGTGCTGCATGGGTACCCGTAGTGTACGATAGTGTACGACCTGGCGACGGGCGAAGCATAGAGGCATATCTGTGGATGCCCACGCGGAGGGCCGCGGCGACCGGCCCTCCGGCTATGAGGGTGCTCGTTGTGACGGGGTTGTGATGTGACGAGCGCCGCTGCGATACGGCTGTGACGCGACGATCCCTACAATGGCTGTGATGCATGGAATCCTTGATGAGCGCGCCGCAATGATGCTCGCGAGCAATCCCATCGGCGACGCGCAGCGAATCGCGCACATGACGCTCTGATCGCGAACGAAGGTGGTGCAATCGTGTCTCGGCAGGTGTTGCGGGCTTTGGGTGCCGCAGATTCCGCGGCAGGTCTCGCGGCAGAGACGCGCGCTGAAGACCACAGCGCCCAGGAGCGCATCCGCGAGCTGGAGGAGGCGCTGGCCCACGGCGCGGAATCGATCCGTGACGCACGCGACCAGGCCGCGCGCTGGGAGCGCCTCTTCGACGCGATCAGCGATCCCATCGGCGTGGTGAGTGCCGACTCGCGCCTGGTCTACGCCAACGCCGCCTATCGCGCGCTCTTCGACCGCGTGCCCGACGGCGTGATCGGCCACGAGTGCTTCTCGGCCCACCCCAACCCCTCAGGCGGCCCCTGTGACACGTGTCCCGTCCCGGCGGCGATCCGCTCGCGCAAACCCGCCTTCGTGCAATCGGAGCGCCCGCCGCGCCGCGGCGAGGCGAGCACCAGTGCGGACGACGTGTCGACCGCGCGCCACATCTTTCAGCGCTGGACCTATCCAGTGATCACAGCGGAGGGGCACATTGATGAGGTGGTGGAGATCATCAAGGACGTGACTGAGCAGGAGCGACTGCGCACCGCCGCGCGCCAGGCCGAGGCGCTGCGCACAGCGGACCGGCTCAAAGCGGAGCTGCTGGGCACGGTGAGCCATGAGCTGCGCAGCCCGCTGGCGGCGATCAAGGGCTACGCTGGCACGCTGCTGCGCCACGACGGACGACTGCCGCGCGCCGAGCGCCACGCGTTCCTCACCGCGATCGCGCAGTCCAGTGACCGCCTGGAGGCGATTATCGATCAGCTGCTGCTGATGTCGCAGCTCGAGACGGGCCTGATCACACTCCACCAGGCGCCGTTGGATCTGCGCCAGCTCGCGCACGAAGCAGTGACCGGCCTCGCGCGACGGTTGCCGCGCGAGGCAGAAGATACTAACGCCAGTGCGGACTCCGGCACGCGGCAGCATCGGGTGATCGTGATCGATCACGCATCTCTGCGCCCGCGTGCCAACACGCCGAGTACCTCCGGCGCGTGGTGGGCACCCGTGGTGATCGGCGATCGCCGCTTGCTGCGCCAGGCGCTCGACGAGGTATTGGATAATGCGGTGAAGTACTCGCCCGATGGTGGGCTGATTGAGGTGACACTCGACCGCCTGCCACCAGCGCCAGAGGAGCCAGGTACGACGCCACTGCTCGTGCTGCGTGTGCGCGACGAGGGCCTGGGCATCCCTACCGAGCAACTCGGGCACATCTTCGAGCGCTTCCACCGCGTCGAGGGCGGCCTGACGAGCGCGTACCCTGGCCTGGGACTGGGGCTGACCATCTGTAAGCGCGTGATCGAGCTGCACGGTGGTCGCGTGCGGGTCGAGAGCGAGCCGGGCAAGGGCACTACGCTCTGCTTGCTGCTGCCAGAGGCCAGCGCAGCGGGCGACCCAGGCGACTTGGCCGAGCGAGAGGGCGGGGACACGCCTGCTTAGCGGGCGCAGGTGCTTGCGCCCACTCCAGAGAACTTGCCTCACACCGACCTTGCAGCGACTGCTTCATGAGAGGACGGAGAGCGCCTTATGCCAGCGAAGAAGACGACGATTGTGGTGGCCGACGACGACCCGCAGCTCCTGCGGCTGGTGACGCGTAATCTGGAGTTCGAGGGTTACGCGCCGATTGCGGCGGCCGATGGCCAGGCGGCGCTGGAGGCCATCGAGCGCGGCCAGCCGGACCTGGCGCTGCTCGACGTGATGATGCCCAAACTGGATGGCTTCGCCGTCTGCGAGCGCGTGCGCGCGTTCTCCAGCGTGCCCATCATCATCCTCACCGCCCGCGGCCAGGACCAGGACAAGATCCATGGCTTCGACGTGGGCGCCGACGACTACCTGACCAAGCCCTTCAACGTGGACGAGCTGCTGGCTCGGGTGCGCGCGGTGCTGCGCCGCAGCCAGTTGGCCGGCGCGGGCGGACGCGAAGGGACAGGCGCGGGGGCTGGAGCCGGGTCGGGCGCCACCCTCGACTTGGGTCCCCTGCACCTGGACTTCGTGCAGCATCTGGCGGTGCTGGAGGGCCAGGAGCTGCCGCTCACGCCCATCGAGTATCGCCTGCTGGCCTACCTGGCACAGAACGCGGGCCGCGTGGTGACGCAGGATCTGCTGCTGGAGCACGTGTGGGGGCCGGAGTACGTGGGCGAGAGCCACCTATTGCAGGTCAACGTCAACCGCCTGCGGCGCAAGCTGGAGCCGGAAGGGAGTGCCGCCGCCGCCGCCCAGCCGCAGCGCGCACGCCCCACTATCCGCACCAAGGTGGGCATCGGCTACCAGCTTGTCCCGCCTCCGCCGCCCGCCTCCGCGCCCGCATCGGCACCGCCAGCGGCGCCCTCCGCGCCCACGCCGCCCGAAGGCTAACGCTGACCAGGCATAGCCAGGCGCACGCTGTTGCGGAGGGTGTGACGCCGGCCAACCGCCCAGCCGGTGAGGTCGCCAGCATCCTCCGTGAGCCGCAGTGGGACATCCTGAGCATTCCCGGCCACGGCCAGCCACTACCTCATCAGGCTGTCCGCCGGCTGCGGCAACGCGGCGAGCGGGCAGCCCTCGCCGCGGCTGCGGCGCCCGCAGACGCGGAGGGAGGTGGCCACCTGGGCGCGCAGCGCCACCGGCACGCTGGCCAGCGCGATCTCCAGGTCGCCCGGCTCCAGCGCGGCGCCGCTTCCGGTGCGCGTTGCCGGGCAGATGCCGGTGCGCACCAGCTCGTGCAGCCGCAGCCAGGCCTGCATCTCGTGCAGCAGGCCCTCCCGCGGCCGATAGACGCCCTCGGCGTAGAGCACATGTTGTGTGACCGCGGCCTCCGCCACCTGGCGCATCGCCGTCTGCAGCGGGCATGCGACCACGTCTAGGGACGGTTCAGGCAGCGTCTCGTCGCGCATGGGACGGGCAGCGGTTCGCGACGGTGATCCCATGGCTTGCGGCGGGGCATCATCCGCAGAGACCACCGGGATCGTGCTCATGGTGTTGACCACCGGGATCGTGCTCATGGTCATGGTGTTCCTCACACGTTGACTTCTCGTCCCTCTGCGCTCAACGTACGCGGAGACGGTATAGGTGTGTAGCCCTGCTGAGGCAGGCCAGGCAGCGCGGGCGCTGGCGGCGCCGACAACAGGGCTACACACTCACTGGGCTCCTCTTGACCCCTGATCGTGGTGCGTCAGATCAGGCACGAGTCAGCCCCTTCACGCCATGCCGTGCAATTACGGCTGGACGTTGAAGACACCGGTCGCGCCGGTCATCGCGCCGGAGAAGGAGTGGGTGACGAAGGGGTACTTACCGGCTTGCTCCATCGTCAGCTCGACCATCGCCCCCCCACCCGGCGGAATGCTGATCGTCTGGTCACCCACCAGATGATTGGCGGGG